>DASTMK010000311.1:0-3481 GCA_035714225.1 Bryobacteraceae bacterium
TCTGGTGAGCTTGCCATCGTACTTGCCGTGAGGATGATTGATGAAGAGGTTCTTCCACACGTCAATGCTGCCGGGGATTACGGCGCGCCCCTGACTGTCCACCCGAAGCCGTGTGGTGAGCAGCATCAGGTCGGTGTTGGAACGGAAAACCGGACGCGCAGGCCCGGGGCTGGTCACCCTTCCACGAAGTGCGGAGTAGAAGCGTTTCATCCGTTCCGGCTCTGTCAGATAGGCCTGGAGCGGACCATCCACGCGGGCAAGCGCATCGAAGTAGCTTGCCATCCAGCCGTCGTCCCGGGCGATAAGTCTCTCGAAGAACGCTCCACCGTTATCGGGAGACTCGCCAACGAGATCGGACCATCCTTTGGCGGATCGCGCGCCGCCCGGCACAATCGCCTTACCGTTTCTGATCTGGAACATGCCGCCGAAGAAATCGATGACGTGGGAAAGGACGCGAATCTTCTGCGCCGGCATCTGCTTTCGCAGTACCTCCGCCGTTTCGCGGTCCAGCTTCGACAAGCCGAGATAGAGCCGGCAAACGGAAGGATCCGACAGGAAGACATCAATAAACTCCCCGCCCTGCTTGTCGCGCGAGGAAAGCCAGTATTCCGGTCCGAATTGCACCGGCACCTCCGTAGGACGGTAGTCGTAAACGAAAGGCCGGTTCGTGCGCAAAGCCTGCTCGAGTTCCGCGAGCGGGAAACCGGAGTCAATGGTCAGGAACGCGCGCGTCGCATTGACTGTCTCCAGCACCACGTCGCCGCCGCACGCGCCGCGCATACGATAGCCGAGCACTCTCAGAATGTCGGCGGCTTCGGCCGACTCACACTGCTCGATGCGGATGGTTTTCCCGGCGCCCGCCAACTTCTCGAGCTCGCGCGCCTGGGAAAGGTAGCGGACCACCAGCTTTAAATACTCCGTCTGATCCAGCGCTTCATTGCTGCTCGATGCCTGGTACCCATTCGTGACAACATTCCGGGCCAGAGCAGTCAGTACGTCTTTGGGCAACAGGTCTGGAGACAGCGCCGCCATGCGCGCAAAGGAACGTATCGGCCCTGGTATTTGCACGACAGCCACCGGACCGGGCTCGCCGGCTGGGGGCACTTTCACGCTACCGGAAAGCTCGGTACCGCCGTACTCGCGATAGCGTTCCAGGTTTTTCGAAGCCGAGTCGTAATCGCCGGCGATGAGATCGAGAAGGACCAGCCGGCGAGCGAGCGCCATCCGGGATTCGCGGCCGTCCGCAGCCGCTATCGCAGCCCGGTACGCTTCCCGCGCCGACGGGTCTTTATGACGATCCAGGAATTCGGCATAGGCCCGAGCCGCGCCGGGTTCACCGCCGTTGGCAGCTTGCTGGAGCAGCGTGCGGGCTCCCCAGCCATCACCCTTGCTTTCCAGTTCGCGTGCCCTTGTATTGGCGTCCTGCTGTCCCTGTCCGGAAGCCGCCGTCAAAAGGATCAGAAGAGCCGCTGAGTACAATCTCATTGTTTTCCCTCGCAACGTCTACCACCCACGGCGTCACTCACCCGCCTGCACTGGTGAGGAAATGTACCAGGTGACAGGCTCCTGGCGGCAAACATCCGGGCATCCCGTACCCCGGTATTCGCCTTTCGTCCCTTCGGGTGCTCTGCCGGTCGCCTAAGGGCTCGTGGTTACTTAATGTAGCACTTCTGTAAGATGCCCATTTGGATGCCAATTCTACGGAATCTGGAAGAGAAAACGCAAGCGCCCCGCTGTAAACTTCCAAAATCGGTAGATCTGGTACTAAAAGGATGGCGGTACGATGATCAGCGAAGTTCGCACTAAGGGATTAGAATCGAAGTTGGCCCGCACCGTTCACGACTATTTTATTGAAGGCTATCGCAGAACCGGGCGAACCACGCTGAGAGACTTTTCCGGCACTCCTGTGCAAGGTTCAGAAGACCTGTCTGCCGCTTTTCAATTGTTCGTGAGAGAGGGAACCGTCACACGTGTGGAGTACCGGTGCTCTTCCTGTGTGACGCTGGTAGCACTGTGTGAACATGTAGCCCAGCGCCTGGTTGGGCAGCCGGTGGAAATAGTAAGGGCGCTAAAGCCAGAACTGCTGGCCACGTGGCATCCCGAGGTTCCCCGGTCACACCAGAATCGATCCCATCTCGTGATACGGGCGGTGCGGTACGCGTTCGATCAATTTCAAAATCAGGAGCCAACTTGAAAGTCGCTTACATCTTCTCCACACAAGGACACACGGTATCGTACAAACTCGGGAAAATGATTCTTCCCCAGCTCGAGGAAAACCGGCACGGCGTCGACGTTGTGGGCATGTTCTTCTTTGAGGACAACTGTTACCTTTTACAGAAAGGCAATCCGCTCGGCCAGCGCCTGGTGGACGTGGCACGCAAGAACGGCATGCTGTTGATGTGCTGCGACCAGTGCTGCTACGAGAGAGAAATCGCCGACAAGCTGTTTGACGGCGTGCCGATCGGATGTTTCCCGGATCTCTATAAAGCGCTTTCCGGGAACATGCCCGACCAGGTGATTACTTTATAGGAACAGCCTGAAACCATGGACCCAAAATTCCGAATCGCAGCCATTACCGACGAGTACTCGCCAGATCTCGACACGGCACTGAAACCAATGGTGGAAACGGGCATGAAAGGCGCCGAACTGCGCGTCCTGGGCGGCAAGAACATCATGGACCTCAGCGACGCCGAACTGGACGATGCTATACGCAGAATTCACGCGGTAGGACTGGAAATCATTTCCATCGCCTCGCCCATCCTGAAGTGCGTTCTCCCGAACTCGCCTGAAATCGACAGCCGCTTTCAACACGATATTTTCGCTTCGAAACACACCTTCGACGACCAGCCCCGCCTGGCCGAGCGTGCCTTCGAGATTGCGGGAAAGACGGGCGCCGGCATCATCCGGGTATTTTCTTTCTGGCGCACGGTGGAACCGGATAAGTGCTTCGATGCGGTCGTCAATTCTCTGGGCGAGTTGGCCGAAAAGGCGTCGAAGCATGGCGTCGTGATCGGTCTCGAGAACGAGCATGCCTGCAACATCTCCACCGCCGCCGAATCCGCACGGGTGCTCAAAGCTGTCGATCATCCGAACCTGAAGCTGGTTTGGGATCCGGCTAATGCTTACGTTTCCGGTGAAGTCCCGTTCCCGGACGGCTACCGCCTGCTGCCAGTGGACCGTATCGCGCACGTACACGCGAAAGACTGCCACATGGAAGGACATAAGCCCATTTGGGGCCCATTGGGAACACGCTCAGTGGATTGGAAAGGCCAGATCAAGGCGCTGCTGGATGACGGGTACAAAGGCTGGCTCAGCCTGGAGACACACTGGCAGGGGCCGAATAACGATAAGTTCCAGGCGAGTTACATCAGCGGCTGGAATTTACGCGGTCTGGCCGCCGCCTAAAGGCTATCGGAACCGGGCGGGCTGGCCGCCCGCCCGGCTCGCAGTGTTACCGCTTCGGAACCGTCTCACCTTTGCG
>DASTMK010000312.1:0-9406 GCA_035714225.1 Bryobacteraceae bacterium
AGTTGCCCGGTTCATCTTGAATGTCCGGCGGTTATGGCGTCGCGAGGCTATCACTGCTGCCATCATCAAATTGGAACGCCAGCCATACGTGCGATCGCTAATGCGTTCGATTCCGTAGTCACGCCCCGTTTGAGCTTGTAGTCGAAATCTAGCGGGTTGTCCGAACTGGCACGGCTACCCATGTGCAGATTTGCGCCTCCGTGGGATGCGATCGCGGCGAGTGCGATATCGTGCGTTGAAACGGCTCCAATCGCGCCGCGGGCCGCGAGTGTACCTACAACGGCGTCCGCCGCGGCGCGACGGTCTGGCGAATTGGTGCCACTGAAGATCTCGTCTACGAGAAATAGCGTCGGGCCGGCGGCAGAGAGTTGTAGCATTTCGCGAAGTCGCTGTACTTCCGCGAGAAACTTCGATTTTCCCTCCCGGAGGGAATCCACGATCGAGATAGACGCGCAAATGCGCATCACCGCGAGGCGAAGTGACCGCGCGCGTACTGGGGCACCAGCGAATGCAAGGACCGCCGCAAGGCCAATAGATCGCAATAGCGTGCTCTTGCCGGACATGTTCGAACCACTGAGAACACAGAAGCGGTATGTGTTACCAAGACAGACGTCGTTGGGGATGCACCTATCATGCGCGATGAGAGGGTGTCCAAGCTCTTCCGCGCTAAAGTACGCCCTTCCTTCGCCTAACTCAGCCCAGCAATCCTTGGGGTTCTCGTGGGCGTAACACGCAAGCGAGTTGAGGGCTTCAAACTCGGCCCAGGCGTCTAGCCAGCGGCGCAGAGCGTCTCTGTGGTGAATCCGCCATGATTCGATTGCCATAGCACTTTGAGTGCCCAGCAGAAGCCAGAGGGATGGCAAATAAAACCAATCCTTAGTTCGCTCCTGGAGGATCGTAAACCATGGCTTCAGTAGCCGGATCACCGTCCCAGCCGAGGCGACTTCGGTTTTTAAACCCTCGAGCTTCGGAGCGACAAATTGCTCGGAGGCGAGCAGCTCGAGTCCTTCTCGAATTAAGCTGATTTCGCTCGCAACCGGCGCAGCTGCCTTAAGGACTCGACGGACCCGTTTCTGAAACCAGAAGCCCGCTGCGGCGTTTGATCCCGCTATCGGCAACATTATCGGCAGCATCGCCTGCCATATCGAAGGGCTCAACATCACTGCCACTGAAAGTACGCAGATCACCACACTGCTAGCCAACATTACCGGGCGGAGCCATGAGGCGAACCCAGCTGGTGGGGAGTCCAGCCACTCCGCGAAAGTTTGCCAGCGCGACTGCTCAAAATCGTAGCGCCCCAGTACCGCCAATTTTTCCCGTAGATCGGTACGCCCAGCCAATTCGCGAACGGCGGCTTGGCGTTGGCGGATTTCGTCGATGCCGGCGGGCTCTTGTAAGTAAGAGGCAAGGCGCTCACACCCCAGATGAGTGCGCGCTGTGCACACGCGCTCGAACAGCGACCCGCGTCCGAAGAGATTTAGGTCCGCCGCATACACGTGGTCCGGGACCTCGAACTCTTCACCGGAAATCCCGTTACCGATCCAGCGGCCCTCCAGCCGCTCCACGCCGCCAACGTAGAATCGCCGCAGTCTAACGAAGTTCGAGATCTGTAATCTTTGGCGACTATACTTTCGGAGTGAGAGGAGCGCGGCTGGAAGAGGCAGAGGTGGATACCAAATAGGTACTGCCCGCCGCGAGAACGCGAGAAAGCAGAAACCAGCCGCCGTCACAAATGCAAGGAGCAAAACGGCCACCGCGGTTCCTTGTCGCATCTGGAGATTGGCAAGAAGTGCCTCTATCTGATCGATTCGCTGTTGATATCCGAGCAGCACCGTCGCGGAGGTCATAGTCTAAGCCTATAATGGTATGATTTTTTACGGCCCCTTGCCCCATTCTGCAGAGTTCGGTCGCAAAGGTGCGAACGCCACACGGGAGCGAAGGACACCGCTTTGGGCTGCCCTGCCTCAATCGGCCGACATCAGGCGGCCCTGCCCGGCACTTTGCGAGTGTGTTTCTTAGGCGGGTTTGATCCAGGATTTTCGAAAAGAAACTGCGTTCTATCATTAATGGCGTGTCCGCGGACCAATCCTTTCTTCCGCCAATGGCCGATCGTGTTGACTGAGACACCGCAAGCCCTGGCCATCTCAGAAATGGTGAGCAGTCCACGTTGGCGAAGCCGGTCGAATCGGCTCTTCAGCCCGTAAGCCTTTCGGACGTAGCCAACCACAATCGAAGTCAGCGGCAACCCGTCGCCCGTCTTGAATCCTCTCTCGTTTAGGATTCGAGCAGTATCGGCGTAATTGTAATCGTCCAAGAGGCGGTCCATTTCCGCTACCATGGCGGGACTCTGTCTGTGGCTCTCGCAAAAGCTTAACGGCAGCGGCAACATCAACGTCTTGGACGCGCCCCCGCGGAAACGAATGTCAAGCTTAATCTGCTCGCCCTTTCGAATTGTGATATCCCCAATAAGAAGACGGACCATCCGCTTGCGTTCGCGGTTGGCAGTCGCAGAATCGTTCCACAGCCGGGGAAAGTCTGTGGCGAGGGCAAGAATTTGCTCTCTTTGCGCTGCGCTGATCTTGAACTGATCCGCTTGGCACTGCCGCTCGTAATTCTGCTCGGCCTCTGCCAGTGCCCGCAGCTTCACGTTCCACTCCGCTTCCAACGACGCAGCAACGAGTCGATTGTCGGGATCGACGCGAAGAAACCGCCGACGGGCCAACTCAGATTCATATCGGGCGCGGTCAACTTGGAGTCGGCGTAATCGATCCGCTTCATCCCACCGCGATTGCATCTCCTGCTGAACGCTGAGGGCAACCTCCAGCGCAAGAGGAGTCACCGTCGCGCAAGAGGAGTCACCGTCTCCACCAACATCGGGCCGACAGCGAGATCCAAACTGTATCCGGATATTCGTTGACAGTAGCCCTTCTCGATCCGATCTACCTCTCGGGGGCCCGCGCAAATGTAGTCTGGAGCCAGACGAACGCGTGTAGTGCGACGCCGCTTCCGTGGAAGTTGTGCACACCGGCTTCGTAGTCAAACTGGACGCTCAAGGCAATCCTGTGTTGTCCGTGCGAGGTGCCGGGGCTGGCCCCGCCACTTGGGATAAAGGCGGGAATATCTACACCGCCGGCGTAGACGCAACCTTCGCGCCTACACCAGGGGCCTTTCAGGTTTCGCACGAAACGCGGCCGTGCGCGGGTACGTCTTTTGCCGGACTTCCCTGCACCTACCAGCAAGTCGTCAAACTGAGCCCGGAACCTTCCAGCCGAACTACCGCGCCAACCATCCGTCACCGCCACTCGCGGGTCCCCATCCCGGATTGTATCCGCCACCAACGACCGGTTTCATCTCCCGCCTGAACGCCGGCGGCAGCGGCTTGGTCTGGTCGACATTCTTCAGCGGAACCGGGACCGACTCCATCGCCGATCTCGCCCTCCTTCCCGACGGCCGCATTGTGATCGGCGGCCAGGCCGGCTCGCCCGATCTACCCGGTCTTACCGATTTTCCTTCCGGCTGTAAACCCTGGGCCGGCCGGGAGCAAGGGTTTATCTCGGTGCTCAGCCCGGGCGCGGAGACGCTGCTCTCAACATTGGTGACGTGGAACCCTGGCCGTTTGCTGATTCCCGGCAACACATCTCCGCACTTCGCAGCAGCCGTTTCGCCCAAGGGCTATCGCGAATACGCTTCCGTTGCGGACCAGTGCGACGTATGCGTCGCCGAGCCTGCCGACTGGACCTTTGTCGAGGAAACAACCCCGGGCCATCTGCTGACGATCTTCGGTAGCGGACTCAAAGATGCTCCGGTCGATTTCAACGGAGTTCCCGCAAAAATTCTCTATACGTCGCCCGGACAGATCAACATTCGTACGCCGCTCGATCTACCCGTGGGCCAGACAGTCCGCTACGAATCGGAGCGGCGCACCGCACAATCGAACTGCCGTTCGGGGTTGCGAGCATGATGCCACGCGTCTACATGGGCACGGTTCCGTTCGACCCCGCTAACCGCAGCGTTCCCTGCGGAGGGGACGTGCTCGTTGGCTCCTATCAGCCGGAGGCCATTAACGAGAACGGCACCCGCAACGGCTGCAACAACCGGGCGCCACGTAGCACGACAGTCGAGTTGACGCTGAACGGTCTTGGCTCCGCTCGGCCGGAGGTCACGCTTGAGGACTTATCAGTGGCGCGTATCGACAGCGCGGATTACGTCCCGGACTATTTCAAGTGGAAGGTGCGCGTCCGCGTATGGCCGGCTATCCGGGAGAACGGCACGGCCCCGTTCATCTCCGTGACGCCCATCGTGAACGGCGTGAAACTGCCGTACGCACCGCTCGTGATCTGGACGGCGGCTGCTCCGTAGAGGCTTAAGAACGCGCGCCGGCAAATCTAACGATACGCACAACCGCTCCGTGGCTGTTGCGGCTCAGAAATAATGGCCTTACCGAGTCGCGAGCGCCGGTAAATCTAGAATCCCAGGCGCAGGCCGAAGCGGAACTCTCGCGAACGGCCGAGCGCATCTGCCGTTTGCGTCGCCAGGATCATCCCAAAATTCGAGCTGTTCGCATTCGCATTCGGGTTTGCGAAGTGCGGCGTATTGGTCAGGTTGAATGATTCCGCCCGGAACTGCAGGTTGAATTTTTCGGTCAACCGGAACTTGCGGAAAAGGCTCAGGTCCAGGTTGACGACTCCCGGCCCGCGTATGGTATTGCGGCCTACATTGCCAAATCGGACCCCGGTCGGCCGCGCAAATGCGTTCGTGTCAAAAAACGTGCCGTCGTCACCGACGTTGCCCAGTTTCTCAACGTCCGGCTTCACAAGGTCCGGTGTTTGCGCGTTGCCCGGCATGTTCAACGTCGATCCGGAAGCGGTCAGATTGTAAGGACGTCCCTTGTAGGCTCCGAAGAGAGTGTTGATTTGCCACCCGCCCAGTATTGCACCCGGCGCGCCAGTCGCAGCCCAGGGCTTTCCGGCGCCGAAGGGCAGTTCGTACACAGCGGCTAGCTGAAGGATATGCGGGACGTCGTGGTCCGCCGTGGCGCGGTTGCGATGGAAGACGCTCGCCGCATTCCAACGGAACGCCGTCCAGTCGCTGTAAGGAGCCATGTCGATGGCATGCGAGTAGGTGTAAGCGCCTTTGAGGAACAGACCGCCTGAGAAGCGCCGATTGATCGTCGCCTGCAGGGAATGGTAGTTGCTGTGAGTGCGGCCGTTCCACTCCCTTGTTGTCGCGGTGCGTCCGAATCGTTCGTACAGTGGCCGCCCTTCATTACCCGAGCCGGGAATCTGCGAAGCGTTGATGTCGAGGAACGCGAATCCGTTCACCGATGCGGTCCCGACATACCCCACCGACGCCACAAAGTTCGCAGGGAATTTGTGCTCGACGATGAAGTTCCACGATTGGATATAACCCCGGGTCATCGTGCGGTTCGCGATGGGATACCCCATTTCATCCGACGAAGGCAGCGGGATTCGCCCGGTGCTGAGGTCTGGGGTTTTCAGCGGCGCGATGCCGACATTCGGACCCAGCGGTTGGTTCGGAATGCCGGCGGCGATGTAGTTCGGGTCGGTCATCACGGGCTGGAAACCATTCACGCCCTCGAACACGGAGGCAATCGTCAGCGGATACCAACCACGCAATGCCTGGGCGCCCCAGGGATGCGAGTGGTATGTAATGCCGTAGCCGCTACGGACCACCGTAGATTTGCCGAGTTGATACGCGAACCCGATGCGCGGGGCGAACAGTTTCTTGCTGTAGCCGACGCCATTGTCTCTGGGGATATTGCCCCGTCCACCGACCAGCACTTCATTCGTCGTGGGGTCATACGATTCGATGCCGAGACCAGCCGATCGCGTGCGGTTCGGGTAGAGTTCCCAACGCAGCCCCAAGTTGATGGTCAGCTTCGACGTCGCACGCCAGCGGTCCCGAATGTAAAGAGCGTATATGTTTTCGAGACTATCCATCTTAATGTTCTGGCTGCTCTTCCCCGAAAACGTCGGTGTACCCAGTAGGAAGCCCGCCAATCCATTCCAGCCATTCTCGAAAGACGGAGTATCTCCCCGGAACCCGGCCGTGGCTTCAAGGGCAGCGGGATTCAGCGCAGTAATACCGGGATCAAATCCGAACGCACCTCGCGGACCTTCTCCTAATTCCGGCTGCCAGTGATTCATCAGGTGGTGCATGAAGTCGAAGCCGAAACGGATTTCGTGGGCGCCCTTCATCCAGTTGGCGTTGGTGTTGAACGTATACGACTGGTCGTTGCGGAACGCCGGGTTCCATCCTTCCGTATTGCCGAGGCTGGAGTAGTCGGAAATGTAGAAGGCAGGCAATCCGCTTTCACGCGGGTCAGGGCCGTTTGTTCCTGGCAGCCCGAGCACCTCGCTTCCAAAGTTAGTGCCAAGGTCGGGCGGCGTGACGGCCTGGCCGAACCGTGTCCAGCCAAGGGTTCCATCGATCAGGAACGTGGGTGAGACCGTGTAGGTTTGTCCGATGCCCGCGATCTGTACCAGCGTGTCGCCGGCCCCGACGCCGCCATCGCACAGGCACGATCCACCCGCCTGCCCCAAGCCGTAATCCCCCTGGACCAGGGCTGTCATCGCGCTGTACTTGCCCCAGATCTGGTGCTTCTCATTTCTGTTCCAGTTGATCTTGGCATCGGCGTTGTTGCGATTGAAACGCTGCGTGCCGAGATTAAAGTAGTTGTTCAAGTCGCCAGACCGATTAGGCAGGGGCACCCAATCGAGCACCTGCTTCATCGGAGCGTTTACCCGTGTTGCGGGAATGACGTTCAGCCGGCCGCCGCTCGAGAACACGGACCGTCCCGCGCCTTCCACATCCCCGGTGTAAGGATCGAAAATCATTCCCTCCCGAAGTTGTGTCGTTCCGCCCTCGGTTGTACGAATCATGATTGGGCCGCCGCTTGCGTTCAGGATGGGACTTCCCAGCATTCTGCTGAAGTCACCTCCGCGAAAATCCTCCGTCGGAACGGAGAAGAGAACGGAGCGCCCGACCCTCTCGAATGTTCCTTCCCAGTCTCCAAAGAAAAACAGCTTGCCTTTCTTGATCGGCCCGCCAAGGCTCCCGCCAACGATGTTCCGAATACCTTTGGGCTTGTCCGTCAGGCCGGAGCGATTTTCGTCCCAGGTGAATGCCCGTATTTTGTTGTTGGCATGCATGGCGAAAGCACTGCCATGAAATTCATTGGTCCCGGACTTCGTCACGACAGTCACCGCGGCGCCGCCGGTCATGCCCTGTTCCGCATCGAAATTGTTGGTGGCGATGTTTACCTCTTCAATGCTTTCCACCGGGGGCACGTAGACATTGTGATGCGGCAGCGTGACCAGAATGTTGGCGGACCCATCCACGCGAGTGTTGTTGGCGCCGCGTTCCTGGCCGTTCACGTTTGTCGACAATGACCTCTGGGGGGTATCGACGACGGCGTTCTGAAAGCGTGCCGGAGTCGCTCCGGGAACCAGGTTGACGAGTGACTGGTAATTGCGATAGTTCGCCAGAGGCAGGTTGGTAACAGCTTGCGATTCGAGGTTTACATTCACATCCGCCTTCGTTGTCTGCAAAAGCGCAGCGCTGGCTTCAACCGTTACCGATTCGGCCACGGCACCGAGTTCCAGGTTGAGGTCGGCACGGGTAACGGTATTGATGGCCACGCTGACGCCTTTTTGTGTGAGAGGTCTGAACCCGACCGCGGCGATGGAAACATCATACGTACCCTGAAGCAGGTTCGGAATCGAGTAGTAACCGGACGTGTCGGTTGTAACTTCACGCGTCAGTCCGGTTGAAGTGTTGGTAACCCGCACCGCTGCTTTGGGAACCACCGCGCCACTCTGGTCGGTGACGGTTCCCACGATTGAGCCGTAGAGTACCTGTGCGGAAGCCATGGGCGACTGCAGCAAGATCGCGATAGCGCCGGCGGCCACACAAGTCAGAGCAATTGCCGAACGGGAAAATGTATTTCTTTTCATCTGCCCTTTTCTCCCCAGAAAGATGTGTACCAGCAGAACCTACTCCATTCAAAACGGAGTGTCAAGGCGCCGAAGCTAGGTTTGTCAGACTCTTCAGTAAAATACAAAAGATATGAGGACACCGATCCTTCGCCCGCTGATGGCGTTGCTTTGCCTGGTCTCGGCGTGTGGAGCCCAGGATCTCGCTTCGCGCATCGACGAATATATCCAGGCTCACGCAAAGGTGGAATCCTTCAACGGCTCGGTGCTGGTCGCGCGGCAGGGCGAGGTGATTGTAAGCAAAGGCTACGGCCTGGCAAACGTCGAACACGACGTTCCCAACACGCCACGGACCAAGTTTCGTCTGGGATCCATCACCAAACAGTTCACGTCGATGGCGATTGCACAACTCGCTGTGCGCGGCAAGCTCAGCCTGGAGGACACCGCGCGCAAGTATGTTCCCGATGCACAGGAATCGTGGGGCAAAGTCACGGTGCGGCATCTCCTCACGCACACGTCAGGGATTCCGAGCTTCACTGCCTTTCCGGAATACCGGCAGTTCAAGATCGAACCGGCTCCGCCGCTCGAACTGATCGCACGGTTCAAGAATAAGCCGCTCGAATTCGAACCCGGCGAAAAGTTCAAGTACAACAACTCCGGTTACTATTTGCTCGGCTACATTGTTGAGAAAGCGTCAGGACAATCCTACGAGGCCTATCTCAAACAGAACATCTTCGATCCGCTGGGGATGAAAGACACCGGCTACGACACAAACAGCGCCATCATTAAAGGGCGCGCGGCCGGCTACACGCTTCGCGGCGGCGGTTGGGTGAACGCCGACTACATCAACATGGAGGTTCCCGGCGGGGCGGGAGCGTTGTATTCCACAGTCGAAGATCTCTACCGGTGGGACCAGGCGCTGTATACGGAAAAACTTGTGCCCCGGCAGATGCTGGAGACGATTTTCACGCCATTCAAAGGAGACTACGCTTTCGGCTGGGTGGTGAACAAACGGCTGAACCACCGCGTGATCCGCCACGGCGGCGGCATCGAAGGCTTTAACACGGTCATCGCCCGTTACCCGGATGAGCGTGTCTGCGTCATCGCGCTCAGCAATCTAAACAGCGGCGCACTCGATCGAATCGGCGACGATCTCGCCGCGATTGTTTTTGGCGAACCATACGAGTTGCCGCGCGCTCGAAAGGAAGTCAGCGTCAACCCGGAGTGACGGGCACCTCTTTGGCTTGCCGCCAGAGCCGCTCCAGATCGTAATAGCTTCGTGCTTCGTCCGAGAAGACGTGCACCAGCAGATCGCCATAATCCAGAAGCACCCAGCCGGCGTTATCGTAGCCTTCCACGTTCGCAGGCCGTTCGCCGTGTTTCTTCAGCGCCATCCCGACTTCGTCGGCGATGGCCCGGATCTGCCGCGCGTTCGCACCCGAGCAGATCAC
>DASTMK010000313.1:0-7643 GCA_035714225.1 Bryobacteraceae bacterium
AAGAGGGTAGGTCTACACTACATCTTGATTTTCAGAAGTGGTGATTGCAAACGCAGGACTTGCTCCCGTCCAAAGCCTCAAAATCGTTAAAACCGACGGTCCCGTGACGAACTTGGGTTAAAGCCCGCGCGGACGCCGGCGGCCATAGCGCTTCAGAGACGACCCTTCGGGCTACCTACGCAGCCAGCCTGGCCAATCTTCCGATGGCCATTGCCGAGATGGATGATCTCTGGGTTTATGACAACTCACCTGTCGGTGGACCGCCAAGGTTGGTTTTGGAAAGCGAGAAGGGCATCGTCCGTTTTCTGGTGGACGACCCGCCAGCCTGGCTCGTGACCGCGCTCGACCTTTTCTGAAGAGTCGGTCCCGAGCCGCTTTCGCTGCGCGCGTGATGGGCGGGGGAGGTGGAGCCGCGCGTGCCAGCGGCGGCAATCACTGCGTCATGAACGGCGAAGCCTCCGTTTCCACCGGCGGGGGAGGTGGCGCCGGCTGGGCCTGGAACTTTACCGAGACGAGTTTTGAAATACCGGGTTCCTGCATGGTCACCCCGTATAAGCTCTGCGCCGCTTCCATCGTGCGTTTCGCGTGCGTGATGACGATGAACTGCGTCTGCGCGGACATCTCCTTCAACAGGCGTGTCAGTCTCTCGATGTTCGGTTCGTCGAGTGGCGCATCCACTTCATCCAGGATGCAGAACGGACTCGGCTGATAACGGAAGATCGCCATCAGCAGTGCAATGGCCGTGAGTGCCTTTTCCCCGCCCGAAAGCAACAGCACGTTCTGTAGCTTCTTGCCCGGAGGCGACGCCACCAGGTCTATGCCCGATTCCGAAGCGTTCGTTTCGTCCGTCAGCCTCATTTCGCCGGTGCCGCCGCCGAACAGCGTCTGGAACAACTCCTTGAAGTAACCGTTGATCGCTTCAAAGGCATCCGTAAACCGCTTCCGCGTTTCGACGTCGATCTCGTGGATTGCCTTCTCCGTATCGCGAATCGATTCGAGCAGATCCTGCCGCTGGGCATTGAGGAAATCGTAGCGCTGCTGGGCTTCCTGGAACTCTTCGAGAGCCTGCGGGTTCACCGGACCGAGCGCGTCGATTCGCGACTTCAGTTCGCGATACTTCTCCTCCGCCTCGGCCAGCACATCGTCATCCGGCACCACTTCTTCGCCGGCGGCAAGTTCTTCCAGGGGAGCGTTCAACTCTTTCCGGCTCGTTTCGTCCAGGTACTTGAGCTCCGCCTGAAGTTTCACAAGCTCTAACTCGATTTGAGACCGCTTCTCCTGCGCTTCCTGCATCCGGACCCGCAGTTGCTTCAATGCCTCTTCGAGGTCAACCAGGGCCGTCCTCTCCGTCTGCTCGCGTGTCTCCAACTCGCGGACTGCGACGTCGCCGAGCTGTATGTTTTCCGCCAGCGCCGCGGCCTTCGAATCGAGATCGATGTTGTCGGCCAGCAGCCGTGCGCGCTCGGCCCCCAGCCGCTCCATTTCAGTGGCGATCTGCCGCCGGCGGGCAGCCATCTCGCGATGTTGCGCTTCGAGCCGTGCCTGCGCTGCGCGTTCCGACCGTCGGCGCTCTTCGATTTCCGCCACCTGCACACGGAGCTGCGAATGCTCCTCGGAAACGCGAGTGACTTGCGACTGAAACTCGGAAAGATCCTCGCGGCCCTGCTCCAGAATCTGTTCCTGCTGTGCCCGCTCGATTTCCTTCTCTTCGACCAGAACCTGGTTCCGCTGTTTCTGTTCGGCCGCACGGGTTCTTTCGTTCTCCAGCCGCTTCAATTCCATCTGGGCGACAGAGAGCCGCGATTCGGCGCGCGTCAGCTCATCGGAAAGCTTTCGCATTTCGTGATCGAGCGCGACCTTCTCTTTCTCACGCACCTCTTGCGTACTGCGAACCCGCTCCAACTCCAGGTTGAGATCCGAGATCTCGTTCTCCAGAGAGGCAAGCAGCGCCTGAGTATCGTCGAATTCCTTTTGCCGCGATTGGATTTGGGCTCTCAAGTCGCGCAATTCACGCTTGAGTGCGAGCGGTCCGCTGCCGCTCTTTCTTCCGCCTGTAAGAGCATATCCGTGATAGCAGGCGCCGTCCGGCAGCAGGAAGTAGAGCGAGGGGTGTTCGGATGCGAGCCTTTGCGCGGTACCGCGGTCTTCCACCAGGAAGCACTGCACAAGCCTTGGTAATAGACCGGCGGACGCGTGTGCCATTGCGCCCGTCAGGCGCAAGACGTCCCTGAGCGGCGCCGTGACCCCAGTCGGCGAACTCTGCCCGGGACCCGCGGCGGCGTCCGGCTCCGGGCGGACCAGGAACGTAGCGCGTCCCTCGAAATTCGCCCGCAGCAGATCGAGCCCTTTGGCCGCATCGTCCCAGTCTTTTACGACCACATATTCGAGTTCTTCATGCAGAAACTCTTCGGCCGCCTTCTCCCAGGCAGCGTCTACTTCGACAAAATCCGCCAGCACTCCGAGAGGCCGAAGATCGCCCGCCTGTCCCTTCTCGATGACCGTGAACAGCCGTCTGACGGATTCCGTCGTATAAGTGCGGTGCGCCAGAACATCTTCGAGCGAATCCTTTCGCGCCGTGATGCGCGACAGTTCGCCGCGAGCCTGTTCAAGCGTGCGCCGCGTCTCCACCGCTTTATTGCGGTGGGTCGAGAGGTCGTGTTCTGTCACGCGGCGCTGTTCAGACAGCAGAGCCAGCTCGGTCTCGCGGTCGCCCAGCTTTTCCGCCAAATCCGCCTTGAGCCCGCCCAATGTCTCGATGTCCGCAGCCGCATCTTCTTCCTCCCGGCGGACGCGCGCGGATTCGCGATCCATCGATGCCAGGAAGCCGTCAATCTGCGCGAGTTGATTTTTGAGCATGGAAGCTTCGCCCAACAGCCGCAACACCTGCTGCCGTGCTCCTTCCATTTGACGCTCCCGTTCGCGGAGAACGGAGTTCAGCTTCTCGCGCTCGTCGTTCTTGGCCGTCAGTTTTCCACGAGCCTCTTCCGTCCGGACTTCCAGTTCCGCGAGAGCTTCGGCATGCGCCGACAGCTCTTTTTCCATTCCGGCGATCCGCTGATCCAGCTGTTCGGATTCGGATTCCCCCTGGCCCATTCTCTGTTCGAAATCGGCGATCTGCGCTGCCTGGCGCTCCATCCGGCTACGGATACGCTCCGCTTCGAGCTGAAGTTCGGCAAGGTGCTTGCGCGCATCGGTCAATTCCTGATCGGTCGCGAAACATTGTCCCTGAAGACGGCTCTGTTCCTGCTCCCTGGCCGCGACATCGGTATGGAGCGTCTGGAAATCCGCGGCTGCCAGATTCAACTCGATTGCGGTCCTGGCGGCTTCGCGCTCGAGCGTGCGAAAACGGCCGATCAGCGTACACCGGAGTTGCGCCATCATGTCGGCACGCAACTCCTCATACCGTTTTGCTTTGGCCGCCTGGCGCTTCAGGGAGTTCACCTGGCGTCCGACCTCCTCCAGGATGTCAAACACCCGCGTCAGGTTCTGTTTCGCGCCTTCGAGCTTCGCTTCGGCCAGCCGGCGCTTCGTTTTGAACCGGCTGATGCCGGCGGCTTCTTCGATCACCGCACGCCGGTCCTGGGGTTTCGAACTCAGGATTTGGCCGATGCGCCCCTGCTCAATAATGGCGTACGACTCCGGACCAAGCCCGGTCCCCATAAAGATGTCCTGGATATCGCGCAGCCGGGCCTGCCGCCCGTCAATCAGATATTCACTCTCGCCTGAGCGAAACAGTCGCCGGGTAATCGTGATTTCGTGCGGCTTCTGCTGCTGGCCGTTGACGGGCTGCGTCGGTGCGGACGTGCCGTTCTTTCCGTTCGCGTGGCCGTTTGCCTTGTCTATATGAACCGCCGCGTCGAGATAGAACGAGGGGTCCAGGAGCGTCATCGTAACCGACGCCATACTCAACGGCTTGCGGTCGCGCGTGCCGGCAAAGATAACATCTTCCATCCGCGCGCCGCGCAGACTCTTCGCGGACTGTTCCCCCAGCACCCAACTGATCGCGTCGCTCAGATTCGACTTGCCGCAGCCGTTCGGTCCGACCACGGCGGCGATGCCAGCCCCGTTAAATCGCATCTCCGTGCGGTCGAAGAACGACTTAAACCCCTGTATCTCTATGCGTTTGAGTTTTAACAATTCATGTACCTCTTAAAGCATGAACTCGCGAGAGCACAGATACTCTCAACTCGGGGGATGACTCCATAGTAAGGAGCCGATACCGAAATGTAAAGGACATGCCGTACCAAATTCTGGGGTCATCCTAAAATTGACGCAACATATTGTGGTCTGCTTGCCAAGCAGGTCCGAAAAGACAAAGCAGCCCGCTGTTAGATGATTTGATAAAGGAATCGCTCGCAGTGATTACCGCTTGGAGGAAAGCCAGAGCACCTTCATTATAAACGCTCAGCGCCTTACATGCTACGCTGAATGCAAAGGCCCGGGTGGCGAAACAGGCAGACGCAAGGGACTTAAAATCCCTTGTCCCGTAAGGGACGTGCGGGTTCGACCCCCGCCCCGGGCACCACTCCATTCCACCAGCACCCATTCGCATCCTCAACTTTAAGGCTTGCGGCCAGCCGGTTCCGCACTACAATAGCAGCAATACTTCAGAGGAGGCCATGGATGCCCTTCGCCGATCCCAGTTCTGCGTCCATCTATCCCTTCGCGGCGATCGTGGGCCAGGAAGAGATGCAACTGGCCCTGATCCTGAACGTAATTGAACCGTTGACGGGTGGGGCTCTGATACTGGGCCACCGCGGTACAGGCAAGTCCACGGCCGTTCGCGCCCTGGCGGATCTGCTGCCACCGATTAAGAAAATCAAAGGCTGCCTCTACGGATGCGACCCGGCGTGGCCGGCGGAATGGTGCTCGGACTGCCGGGGCCGCTCCCGCAGACGGGTGCCTGAGGAGCAAGGGCGTGTGCCGGTCGTTGAATTGCCGCTGGGCGCTACGGAAGATCGGGTGTGCGGAACGCTGGACATCGAACGGGCGCTCACCGCGGGCATCAAGACCTTTGAACCGGGTCTGCTGGCGTGGGCCAACCGGGGTTTCCTGTACATTGATGAAGTCAACCTCCTGGAGGATCACATTGTGGATCTGCTCCTGGATGTCGCTGCCAGCGGACGCAATATTGTCGAGCGGGAGGGGATCAGTGTCAGCCACCCGGCGCGATTCGTACTGGTCGGCTCCGGCAACCCGGAAGAGGGCGAACTGCGGCCTCAGCTTCTGGACCGGTTCGGGTTGCACGCCAGAATCCTCACGATTACCGATGTCGCCGCCCGCGTGGAGATCGTTCGGCGAAGGGAACGGTTCGAGCGTGATCCTGTCCGGTTCCGCGCCGAAATGGACCGACATCAACGTTCGCTCCGGCGCCGCATCGTTAACGCCAAGCGGCTGCTCCCCGAAATAACGGTGCACGACGATCTGCTCTACAAGATCGGGGAGCTTTGCGTCCGCCTGCGAATTGACGGCCACCGCGGTGAGCTGACCATCCTACGCGCGGGCAAGGCGCTCGCTGCATTCGAAGGGCGCATGCGGGTTACCGCGGCCGATGTCCGGACAGTCGCCCCGATGGCTCTGTGCCACCGGTTGCGAAGGGATGCCTTTGAGGAGATCGACCCGGGGTTCCGCGTCACGCGGGCACTGGATGAAATCATTCCCGAAGACAAGTCACAAACCAGAGCGGTTGCCGGATGAGGACGATTCCCAATCACCCCGAGGCTCTTGCTTTTCCCTTGCCGGCCATTGTCGGAATGAACCGGGTTACGCGAGTACTGTTGTTGTTGGCGGTAGATCCCGGCCTGAAAGGCATCGTCATCCAGGGGCCGGGCGGTATAGCCAAAAGTGTCATGGCGTGCGCTTTCCGGTCTGTTGTATCTGGCGCAGCCGGGGAACCGCCTTTCGTACACATAACCCCTGGCGTCACCAAAGATCAATTGCTCGGGGGCTTGGACATCGAGGCCACGCTCCGGACCGGCAGACGGCAGGTCGAGCCGGGCTTGCTCGCCCAGGTACATGGCGGCTTTCTGGTAGCGGATGATCTCAACCTCTTCGATGCGGGAGCGGCGTCATGCATACGGAGCGCACTTACCGATCACAAGGTAGCGGAGTTTTCGCTGATCGCGACCTGTAACCCGGAAGGAGGCGAACTGCGCCGTTCGCTAGCCGATTCGGTGGCCCTCCACGTCACACAAACGAAACGCCTGCCACCCCGTGACAGGGTGGAACTACTTCACCGCATCGCGGCATTCGATCGGGATCCGTTTGAGTTCTCGCTCCGCTACACACCGGCGTTGGAGTTGCTCAGAGAACGTGTTGCCGGTGCACGACGCCGTTTGCCGGATGTGCAAATGACGCTTTCGGACTACAGCGAATTGTGCGCGGCAACGCTCGAGCTAGGGATCGAAGGCCACCTGGCCGAACTGTTTGCCGCGCGGCTTGCCCGCGCACATGCGGCCTGGAACGGACGTCTCCGTGTGGAGAGGGACGATCTCGAAGCGGCGATGCGTCTGGTTCTGGAGCCTCGCGCCGCGGGGCGGCAATCCGGGACCTCCAGTCCTGAGGCGGAGCATTCGCCGGAGGAAACACTTTGTGGAGAACCTGGCCGGGGCGCCGAAGATCGGATTTTCCCCACCGTTCCCGCGAATCCGCCCGATGGCGTCATGGACTGGCCTTCGTCGATGGCTGCCAAGAATCGCAAAGGAACGGCGCGCAGGCTGAGCAAAGGCGGCGACGGCATCAGTTGGACCCAAGGCCGGTATGTGCGTCCGCTTTCCCGAAAGCCCTCCGGCGGCGGACGGCTCGCGGTTGAAGCCACCTTGCGCGCGGCGGCTCCGCTCCAGATCCTGCGCTCGAAATCCGATGGCGCCGCGCCAGTTATCCGAATCGCAAAGGACGATCTCCGGTTCAAAGAGTTCCGGGAAAAACAGGGCCTGCTGATCATTTTTGCTGTGGATGCGAGCGGCAGCATGGCGCTTCAACGCATCAGCCAAGCCAAGGGAGCCCTGATTCGCTTACTTCACGGGGCGTACCTGCACCGGGACCAGGTGGCGCTGATCGCGTTCCGGGGCGAGACGGCCGAAGTTCTCCTTCCGCCCGGCCGGAGCGTAGAGTTGGCCAAACGCGCCATCGATGTGATACCGACCGGCGGTGCGACGCCGTTGGCCGCCGCACTTGAAAGCGTGCTCCAACTGGCTCGCCGGAGCGCAGCCCGTGGTGTTCGCCAAACACTTTTGGTATTGCTGACGGACGGTCACGCCAATATCGGTTCGCAACAACTCCAGGCGATGGCCGCGGCGTTGCGAGACGAGGGCATTGCGTCCGTCGTGATAGATGCCGGAAATCGCTTTATCGGAAATTCGAAGGCGGGACACGTTGCACAAATGCTCGGCGGGCGGCATGTCTTTCTTCCCCATTGGGAGAATGGCGCGGTGGCGGATGCGGTCTCTGGTGCGGCCGAAAGCTTGAGGAGGCAAATTGGCGGAACCCACGCGACCGGCTGAAGAGCGGGACCGGATCGTCCTACGTCTCTATGAGCAGTTGCTCGAAATCGAGCAGCGGCTGATTCCCACCGGAATGCACGTATTCGGCAAGCCTGGCGCGCAAACCGAACGGGGAGACATGCTCCGAATGGTCGCGTCGTT
>DASTMK010000314.1:0-9635 GCA_035714225.1 Bryobacteraceae bacterium
ACTTTCGTTAACAGCGCGTTATTCATCGTCGCATTCCTTCTCGAAACTCTTCAATAAGTCGGACCGGAGCCGGGCAGTCTTTTCGAGCGCCGCCTGATGCCGCCATTTGCGGATTTCCGCATGATGTCCGCCGAGCAAAACGTCCGGCACCCGCCAACCGCGGTACTCCGCCGGACGCGTGTACTGCGGGCAATCCAGAATTCCTTCTCCGGCACTGAACGATTCCTGCACCGTCGAAGCCTCATTTCCCAGAACACCAGGCAACAGGCGGGCTACTGCGTCCACCACCACCGCGGCGGGCAGCTCACCCCCGCTCAGCACATAATCCCCAATCGAAATCTCGTCGTCAGCCAGATACTGCGCAACACGCTCGTCCACGCCTTCATAGCGTCCGCAAATCAAAAGCAGCTCATCGAGCGTGGCGAGCCGGCGTGCAATCTCCTGCGAGAACAGCCGGCCTTGAGCGGAAAGCAGAACTACGTGCCCCCTCCTGGCGCCTCCCGGTATCCCACCGGCCAAAATCGATTCTACCGCCTCGAAGATGGGCTCCGCTTTGAGCAGCATACCCTCTCCCCCACCGAACGGCCGGTCATCCACGGTCTTATGCCGGTCTTTCGCCCAGTTCCTCAAGTCATGAACTTGGAGGTCGAGGATTCCGGCTTGGATCGCTTTCGCTACAACGCCATGCTCGAACGGCCCCTGGAAAAACCCAGGGAAAATCGTCAGAACATGAAATATCATCGGCGGTTGATCTCTAAGAGGCCCTCCGGCAGGTCCACTACGATACGTCTGGCTTTCACGTCAATCTCTTTGCAAATCGAAGTTGCGAACGGAATGAGTACGTCCTCTCCGTTCCCGGCCGGCTCAACGCTCAATACCCCGGAGCCGCCTTCATCCAACCAATTCCTGACCCGCCCAATCCGGTTGCCGTTCCGGTCAATCACTTCGCAGCCGGCAAGATCGGAGTGATAGTATTCTCCTTCCGGCAACTCCGGCCGCTCAGCCAGCGGAATCTTCATCTCGGCGCCCCGCAGCGGCTCAGCGTCCGTAATCGTGTCGATCCCGCGAAACTTAATAATCAGCCGTCCCCGGTGTTCCCAGACCGATTCAATACGCCTGGGCTGGTCCTCACCGAGAGGTCCGTCCTCACCAAAAAGATAAACCTCCCGGAGCGTTTCAAACCGGTCGGCCTGGCTGGTCAGCGATATCACCGCCACCTCGCCCCGATTTCCCCACGGACGAATCACCTGTGCGACTGTGACCCAATCGTCCGGGTTCCATGGACCGGAATGCAGCCCCAGAGGATTACTCCAGAATCTCCAATGTAAAGCGCCGGTTCAGCTTCATGCCGGCAGCGCCAAGCAGAGTGCGGATGGAACGGGCGGTTCTCCCCTGCTTTCCAATCACTTTGCCCAAATCGCTGGGCGCTACGCGCAACTCCAGTACGGTCACCTGCTCGCCCTGCACCTCGCGCACACTCACTTCTTCGGGGATGTCAACGAGAGCCTTGGCGATATCCTCCACTAGTTCCTTCATCCCTGTCATCCGTGATGCTCTCCTGAAGCCGGCAGAAGCGTTCGGCACGGCATTCGTGCAAGCATAAGGCCCCGCAGCCGACGCCTATTCTGCCTTGATGATAGCACTCCCAGACGGCCGGACTGAAGAAACTGAAGCGTTTAGGCGACCAGCTCGGCGGCTGGAGCAGGATTCGCTTTCAGCAGCCGCGCGACAGTATCCGAAGGCTTCGCGCCATTTTTCAGCCAGTGTTCTATCCGTTCGTGATCAAAATGTACGGTCGCTGGTTGTGTCACTGGGTTGTAATAGCCCACCACCTCTACGGATCGACTGTTGCGTGCACGGTCCTTCTCGATGACTACGACCCGATAAGATGGTTTCTTTTTGGCGCCAAATCGCGCCAAACGAATCATCAGCATGTAGATTCCACTCCCGTAATCTCGTTACATCCGCCGTGGTAAATTCCTCCGGCGGTCACTGCTGCTCCAAGAAAGGCAGCTTGAGTTTTCCCAACTTCTTGCCCATGAATCCGCCGGAAAAGGTCTTCATCATCTTCCGCGCCTGGGCATACTGCTTCAGCAAATTATTTACATCCTGAACGGAGGTGCCGCTTCCCTTGGCAATCCTCCGGCGCCGCGAGCCGTTGACCACCATATGGTTGGCACGCTCATGCGGCGTCATCGAGTCGATGATAGCCACAATGCGCGAGATCTCGTTCTCGTCCACTTTGACGTTTTTCAGATCTTTCAGAATGCCGACCTGAGGCATCATGCCAAGGATGGATTCGAGTGGGCCGAGTTTCTTCAACTGCTTGATCTGATTCCGGAAATCGTCCAGGGTAAACTCGTTCTCGATGAGCTTCCGCTGCATCTCCTCGGCCTGTTTCTGGTCGATGTTTTCTTCCACCTTCTCAATGAAAGAAAGAACATCGCCCATTCCCAGAATCCGGGATGCGGTCCGGTCCGGGTGGAACGGCTCGATGGCGTCCATTTTCTCGCCCGTCCCGATATACTTCAACGGCTGTCCGGTAACGGTCCGGATGGAAAGCGCCGCCCCGCCGCGCGCGTCGCCATCCATTTTCGTCAGGATAACCCCCGTGATTCCAAGACGTTTGTGAAACTCGTCGGCGGATTTCACGGCGTCCTGGCCGGTCATGGCATCGGCAACAAACAGGATCTCGGTCGGGTTCAGATGTTCCTTGAGGCTTTGCAGCTCCTCCATGAGCTGATCGTCGATATGCAACCGGCCCGCGGTATCCACCAATACCAGGTCGCGGCCGGTTTGCACCGCCTCCCGCCGAGCCGACCGGGCGAGTTCGAGGGGGTCCTTTTCCTCCGGCGCGCCCGCATACACCGGCAGCTTCAAGTCCTTGCCCAGCACGCTGAGCTGGTGCCTCGCCGCGGGACGATATACGTCCACGGAAACCATCAGCGGACTGTGCCCGGTTTTCGAAAGATGACGAGCCAGCTTACCGGTAGAAGTGGTCTTCCCGGACCCCTGCAACCCTACGATAAGAATGGCCGTCGGAGGCTCGTTGGCGAACCGCAACTTGGACTGATGGGTTCCCAGTATCTTGATCAGCTCGTCTCTGACAATTTTCACCACCTGTTGGGCAGGCGAAAGCGCTGTCAGGACTTCTTCCCCCATCGCCTTCTCTTTCACGTTGGCGATGAGTTGTTTGACCACCCGGAAGTGCACGTCGGCTTCGAGAAGCGCCACGCGGATCTCCCGCAGGGCCTCTTCCATATTTTCGGCCGTCAGTTTCCCTTCGCCGCGCAGATTCTTGAAGACGCGCTGCAGCTTCTCGGATAAATTCTCAAACATTGCCGGATTCCGAACTGTTTTGCCAACCCGATGTGGGGTTAGAGATCGAGGGTCAGTGTCCGCACACTACTGCTCAAGAGGCAGTTTCCCTATTATAGCCGACAGCGCGCCCGGATGCTGGCACATCCGACGGCGTATTCCCGCCGTTAGAAGTTTTTCCGCTCCCTCTGGTACGGCTCCTTCAAGTATTTCTGCACTTCTTCCTGTGCCCCTTGCGTGTTGTCCTTCGTCCGCGCCGCAAGAGTATACTCGTTCACCGCACGATCACGCTGTCCCGTAACATCGAAGATCTTGCCAAGATTCAAGTGCGCCCAGGCCTCGGTCCATTTCGGCTCCAGGTCGCCGTTCAAAGCTTCGCGGAATTCATTCGCCGCCGACTGGTAGTTGTTCTGGAGAAAGAAAACCTCGGCTACCCGGTAGTGCGCCAGAGAGCTGTTCCGGTTCACGTCCAGCGCACGCTGGTACTCCTTCAACGCTTCGCCGAACTCGCCTATTTCGGCGAATTGCTCCCCGCGGCGGATGGCCACGGCGACCCGTACATCATCGTTGAAACGCAGGATTCGATTGTGCGGATCGATCTGCACCCGCTTGGGCTTGCCGAAGGTCTCAACCACAAACTCGGAAGACGTCCCCGACACTTCGACGCGCTTCTCCTCCGGGTTCCCTTCGGTTTCGATTCTCAATTCCACCGGCATTCGGAACGTGTCCAGATCCTGGGCGATCTTGCCCATTACCCGGAAGCCCTTCTGTGTTCGAAAGATGGTGTACTCCATGCTGAACTCCGGTGCGCCGCTCGACTCGATCCACTGAATGAAGAAATAATCCAGGTTCTGGCCGGAGATCTTCTCCGCCGCTGTGCGGAAATCCGCGGTGCTGACCTCCTTCCAGGCATGCTCGGATGGAAACTCTTTTATCAGCCTTGTGAAATTCTCATCGCCTATGACATAGCGCAGCATATTGAGAACCGCAGCGCCTTTTGCAGCGGTCGTGGCCCAGAATTCAGGGGAATAATCCTCCAGTCTCGACGACTGGCTGACCGGCAGATTCTGAACGGTCAACGCCTCAATGTAGACATCGCGCATTTCCGATTCAAGCGCCGGCTGCCCGTTCAAGTGCTCCAAATACAACGCCTCCGAGTAACGTGCGAATCCGTTCGACAACCAGATATGATTGCGGTTCACAGGCGATAGAAGTCCTCCCCACCATTGGCGGGCAGTCTGGTTGGCGATCAGCCGCGCATTCACCTGCTGCCCGATTCCGCGCGGTGAGAAGAAAAGGATGCCCGGGGCCGAGTAACCCTGCGGCGCTCCCAGTTCGGTTTCCACGACCGTCAGGTTCGCAAACGGCGGCAGCCCGAAAAGACTCGTGAGTTGAGTCATGGCTTTCCCTATCTCATCGCCATACGCGCTTGCCATGTCCTTTCGCGTCCGGAAGTACAACGTCGTGGTCACACCCTGCGATGACACCGTGGAGGGCTCTCCGTTCACCACGGCAATGCTCCCCGGAAACGAAGGCTGCGTGAACGAAACCTGATAACGCACACGATCCGGGCTGGTGTGCTCGGCCGTCTCCGCGCCTCCAGCCACTACTTTGAACGGCGTCGGTACGGTGATTCGCATGTCGGCGGTATACCGGTCGGCGGTATAGTTATTCACCGGAAACCAGCGAGCCGGGTACATCAGGTATGCGAAATCATTCTGAATGGTGGCGAACTTAATGCCATAAACCGGAGACGCATCTTCCCTCCCATTGAAATCACCGTCATAGGTGAACGTGAGAGAAGACGGCTTACCTTTTTCGAGAGCCGTGGGGAGCGTCACGCGAATGGTAAAGTCCTGCTGGTTGCGCGACGCCGGGACAGGACTTCCGTTTTCGTCGACGACCTGAGAGACGTTCATCGCGTTGTTCAATTCGAAAACCGCGGAGGAAAGACCCTGGTCGACCGCTACGAATTGAACTTGAACGATCGCCTTAATGGACTGGGTGTTCGGATTGA
This sequence comes from Bryobacteraceae bacterium, assembly GCA_035714225.1. Classification (GTDB taxonomy): domain Bacteria; phylum Acidobacteriota; class Terriglobia; order Bryobacterales; family Bryobacteraceae; genus CAADGY01. Next base: position 5,336 of record DASTMK010000314.1, read on the forward strand.
TTTCGGCGTCGATCTTGTAATGGCGAACATCGATTCCGGGTCGCGTATCCTGGGCCGGCGCGACAGAGGCCATCAGGGCTACCAGCCCAACGAAACAAGCACGGGTCATGTTGTAAATTTCCTTTGCAATAGCTCCTGGACGATGTCCGCCGCCCGCTCCATGGGATCTCCATCCGTCCTCAGACGGGTAGCTACCTTGCGCAGGCCAAGGCGCATTTCACAGCGAGCACTTTCATCATCCAACAATCGTTCCGCTTCCTGAGCCAGCCGCTCTCCAGTTAACTCGGATTGCATCAGTTCGGGGACCACAGCACGCCCGGCTACCAGGTTGACCATCGTATAAAACGGAACGCGTACGAGAAACTTTCCGAGAACCCAGCTTGAATGGTTCACTTTGTAAAAAGTGATCATCGGGACCCCCAAAAGGGCCGTCTCCGTAGCGATGGTTCCGCTCGCGGCCAGAGCCAGGTCCGAATGGCCGACGACGTCCCACGTCTCGCCCTCGATAATCTTGACAGGCGCACGGCCTATACGGTCTGCATAGAATGAGCTGCCAAACTTCTGAGAAAACCCGGCCGGCGCGGCCAACAAGAAGCTCACCGCCCTCCTCCCATACAGCCGGTTCACCGCCTCCAATACCGGAGGCAGGTGCCTGGAAATCTCTCCCGGCCGGCTGCCCGGCAGGATCGCAATTACTGGACGGTCAAGGGGAATTCTGTGTTTCCGGAAAAACTCCCCCTTCTCCAGGGAAGGCATAACCCTCCCCGCCAACGGGTGTCCGATGTAAGTGGCCGCTACGTTATGTTCTTTGAAGAACTGCTCCTCAAAAGGAAAGATGCATAACAGGCGGTCTACGTTCCGGCGGAGCTGAGATAGCCTTCCCCTCCTCCAGGCCCATACCTGGGGCGCCACCAGGTAGACCACCGGCACCCCTTCGCGATGCAGCCTCCGGGCAACCGGCAGATTGAAGTCCGGGCTGTCGGTGAGGATCGCGATATCGGGGCGATGCCGTCTGGCATAACTCATCAATTCACGGAAGCGACCGTAGATCCGGGGCAGGTGACGGATCACCTCGACGAGGCCGACAACGCTCAGCTCGCCCGCATCCAGGATGGCCTGGACGCCCGCCGCCTGCATACGCCCCCCGGCACAGCCGTAAAATTCGGCGCCCGGAAGGCGGGACCGCAGCGTCCGGACGAGACTCGCCGCATAGCTATCGCCTGAAGCTTCGCCAGCCGACACGAATATGCGCAAACTCATCCTCTCTCTGAGCAGGCCGGTGTCAAATTGCGCCCTTCTGCTACAATATCAACAGCCTAGATGTCCTCCCAAACCGATCTTGCACGGCTTGCCGTGGAAGACTTCGTCGAGCGCTTTCGCGGCGAAGTGGTCCCCCTCAGCAACCGCTTTTCGTACTTCTTCGTAGCGTTGCCGCTCAGCGAGGAGGATACGCGGGAATACCTTCAGGAGCCCATCTCCGCTTTGCCTCCGAAGCTGCTTCCCGTTCTGCCTCGGATTTCGATCTTCCTGGTTCCTTATCTTGAGAGAGCCAACGGGCGCGAGAAAGGTCATGGTAAGCCCGAATACGTCGTCTGTCTCGACAAACCCGCCGAACAACGGCACACGGTGATGTCGAAAATCACCACCGAAGACGAAACGACTTTCGTTTTTGCGATCAAGGACCAGGAGGTCGCAGACTACCACTATCACCTGTATCGCGCGCTGGCCGAGGCGGCTGCCGAACGGTGGAGCATCGAGGTGCAGAACCAGTTTTTCAGCCTTCTTCGGGAGGAACTGGGCGCCAATGTGCATGGAGAAGTGGACGAATCGAGCTGGCATGAAAAGCAGGCGCTGCTGCGCCGCCAGACGAACGTCCGGCGTGAAACGAAAGTATTCCGCAGCTATGCAAAACAGGCGTTTGTTGACACGCTGACGCTCTATCTGCACGGTATTTGCTGCGATATCGATGTCGATACCGGGCCGCGCCAGCTTCCCAGCCGCTACCTGCGGCGGCGTCTGCAACTGATGCAGACCTTTTTCCCGCCGCCGAGCGGATACGCGGTTTTCCCCGAAGACCTGAAGCCGGAATAGCCCGGACCGCTTCGTCCTTCAGGCAACCGCGTCCGTGGGCTGATCCCCGCTCAATGCCTTAAGTATCTGCAGTGCGATCTCCTTCCCGCGGCTACCCGCCTCCTTTGCCGGGCCCACACAACTGGGGCACCCTGCTTCGCACGGACAGGCCTCCACTACCTGGCGGGCGCTGGAGACCAGCGTTCGAGCCATCCGGAGCAGAGGCACGCTCTGGCCGATGCCGCCCGGGAAGTTGTCGTACAGGTGCAAGTCCGGCTCAAACGACACGGTGCCCGGCGAATTGTCCTCGGTTACCGCTACGCCCAGATCGCGCGGATCGCACATCAGCAGCAGACCCGCGACCGATCGCAGTACGTTGGCGGCTCCGGCTAAACCCTCCTGCCGCTCGGTGGGGCTTACACCTTCGAAGGGAGCGAAGAAAGAAGCGGGAAAATGCAGCCAGAACGACGTGGTGTGCATCTCCTGCTCCGGCATGCTCAGGTTTCCGGCCCCCACATTCTCGTTGGTGTGGAACTTGATTTTCTTGAAGCCGACAATCTGCCGGTTTACACGGACATCGCCATGCGCGGCCGTTGCCGGCGCCAGCGGAGAGCATTCCACCTGCTCGAGGATCTTTACCTGCGTGTAATCGATGGCATCCGTGTAATACTCGCACTCGACGCGGCGGACATAGGCTTTGCGGTTCTCGTAGTCGAAACGCTCCACTTCGTACTGCCGCGCCTCGTGAAGATAGATGGCCTTTTCATGCAGGCTGGTTAACGCCGTGGGGAACGACACCTCCGCGATGACCTGCGGCTCGCCCGTCGTATCTACAACTACAAAATTGTCGCTTGTCACCGCGCGCAAGCTGATCGCATCCGCGGGGTAGGTGTCGCTGGTCCAGTGCCAGCACTCGCCGGAGTGGTGAAGTACTCCTGTCTCGGCCAGAAAGCGGCACAACTCGCCGGTGGCATGCGGGCCGAACTTTTCTCCGTCCCGGATAGGAAGCTCGAAAGCCGCACACTTCAGGTGGTTCAGCAAAATCTCGAGGTTATCGGGATTGATGTAAGCCTGTTCGGGTGATTGGCCGAAAAAATAATCCGGGTGTTCGACGATGAACTGGTCCAGGGAATTGCTGGAGGCCACCAGCAGGGCCACGGAAGCCGTGTTGCGCCTCCCGGCGCGCCCGGCACGCTGCCACGTAGACGCAATCGTTCCGGGATAGCCCGCCATCACCACACAATCGAGCGATCCAATATCGATGCCTAACTCCAGGGCGTTTGTAGCCACCACGCCACGGATCCGGCCTTCCCGGAGTTCACGTTCGATCTCACGCCTCTCGCGCGGAAGGTATCCACCCCTGTATCCGCGGATCGAAGCCGGCGGATAGGTCCGCCGCTCGCAATCGTGCTTCAGATACGTGAGCAGGACTTCGGTGGCCAGGCGGTTGTTGGCAAAAACGAGCGTCTGGTGTCCGTGACTGATCAACTCGCCTGCAATACGGCGCGACTCGCCCAGGTAACTCCTCCTGATGCCGAGTTGATGATTGACCATGGGCGGGTTGTAAAAGATGAAATATTTGTCGCCGCCCGGAGCGCCGTTCGAGTCAATACACTCTACTCGCGATTCGGTTAATGCTTCCGCCAATTCCGCCGGATTGGCGATGGTGGCCGAGCAGCAAATGAACTGTGGAGAGGACCCGTAAAACTCGCAGATACGCTTCAATCGCCGCAGTATATTAGCCAGGTGGCTCCCGTAAATACCCCGGTAGTAATGTAACTCGTCAATAACTACATACCGCAGACGCTCGAAACACTTAGCCCAGCGGGTGTGATGAGGAAGGATACCGCTGTGCAACATGTCAGGGTTGGTGAGGATAATATTGGCCCGCTCGCGAATGGCTTTTCGCGCGTCCTGAGGAGTGTCTCCGTCGTAAGTGTGAGCGCCGATTCCTGCACCGGAAGCGTCGATCGTTGCCTTTAATTCGGAAAGCTGATCTTCCGCCAGCGCTTTCGTCGGGAACAGGTACAGCGCTCGAATGCCGGGATCGGATAAAAGGCTGTTCAGAACCGGGAGGTTGTAGCAGAGGGTTTTGCCGCTGGCGGTGGGCGTTACGATAACCACATGCCGGCCGCTCTCTACGGCGTTGAACGCGTCCGCCTGGTGGCTGTAGAGTTTCTCGATACCGCGGGCGGCCAGGACCTGGGACAAGACAGGCGACACCGCTTCC
>DASTMK010000315.1:0-3311 GCA_035714225.1 Bryobacteraceae bacterium
CATGCCTGAGCTTGCTTTTGATAAATTTCACGAGGAGTGTGGCGTGTTCGCCATCTACGGCCATCCGGAAGCTGCTAACCTGACCTATCTCGGACTTTACGCGCTCCAACACAGAGGACAGGAAAGCGCCGGCATTGCCAGCAGCGACGGCCGCGAGATCTACACTTCGAAGGAGATGGGGCACGTGGCCGACGTCTTCACGCCGGAGCGATTGGCGAGTCTGCGCGGCGATCTCGCAATCGGCCACACGCGCTATTCCACTGCCGGCGATACTGCGCTGGTCAATGCCCAACCGTTTTCGGTCATCTGCAATAAGGGCCCGGTGGCGGTAGCGCACAACGGCAATATCACCAATGCGATTGAACTGAGATCTGCGCTCGAGCGGGACGGCTCCATTTTCCAGGCGTCGAGCGATACCGAGGTGATTCTCCACCTGATGGCGCGCTCTCGCGAGCGAACGTTATCCGGCGCGTTGCGTGATGCACTGCTTCAACTGGAGGGCGCGTTTTCCCTCGTCGTTCTCACGAAAGATCACGTTTTGGTAGCGCGCGACCCGCATGGTTTTCGTCCGCTTGCCATCGGACAGATGGAGATGTCGGGCGGCCGATTCGCCTACGTGTTTGCATCGGAAACCTGCGCGTTCGATCTGATAGGGGCCATCTATCTGGACGATGTCCAGCCCGGTGAAATGGTGATTGCCGGTCCGGACGGCATGACCCGGGAACGCTATTCGCCCATGGGCCGGCGCGCTCATTGCGTGTTCGAACATGTGTATTTTTCCCGCCCGGATTCCATCGTATTCGGCCGGGCGGTGCAGCAATCGCGCGAAAACCTGGGACGCCTCCTTGCCCAGGAGCACCCGGCGGACGCCGATGTTGTTGTGCCCGTACCCGATTCGGGCGTTACGGCCGCACTCGGCTTCGCGGCTGAATCCGGCATTCCGTTTCGCCACGGGTTGATCCGCAATCACTATGTTGGCCGGACGTTCATCGAGCCGTCTCAAGCCATACGCGATTTCGGGGTCAAGCTGAAGCTGAATCCCGTGCGCCACCTTCTCGAAGGAAAGCGCGTGGTACTGGTGGACGATTCCATTGTGCGCGGCACTACCAGCCGCAAACTGGTGCGAATGGTGCGTGGCGCCGGCGCGCGCGAAGTACACCTGCGCATTTCGTGCCCGCCTACTGTTTCACCGTGCTTTTACGGCGTGGACACTCCCACGAAAAAGGAACTCATCGCCGCGAATATCAGTGTCGAAGAAATCCGGAAATTCGTGGAAGCGGACAGCCTCGGATACCTGTCGCTCGAATCGTTGCGGGACGCGGTGGGCGATTATCGCGATGAATACTGCTACTCGTGCTATACGGGAGAGTATCCGACGTCGGATTTGGTAACCGTAGAAGCGCTGATGCAATCCAAGCCATTTCGCCGCTGAACAGAACTGCGGGCGTGGAGCCGGCAAACGGTATACGGCTTGTAGCTGAGCCGTGAGCGTTAGCGAGCGGTTGGTGGGGCATCGGATCGCTTCCCGCTCTGCAAAATCAGGTCTACCGCTCCGTTGCCGTCGCGGCTCAGTTACCGATTCTCCTGCCACTCCATGTCGCTTGAATCTAGATATTGTGGTCTGGTTATACTGAGATATGCCCTATCAGATAGTGGTCTGCGGCAGCATTGTGCCCGACCCTCTGCAAACGCTCGAGCCGGTCATCGGACCTGGCGGTCCTTCCCTCAAGAATGAGATGCTGCTGCCGTCCGTGCTCGATCCCTGGGCCGCGCATGCGCTGTACGAAGCCGCTCATCTGGCGAGTACTGTTGCGGGCAGCAAAGTGTGGCTGGTCAGTCTGGGTCCGAAAGCTAAACTCCAGCAGGTCGTCATGACCATCGCCCAGAAAGCTCCATTTGAGTTGATTGCGCTGGATGGATCCGCAAGTGGCTTCACCGACGCACACGAGACGGCAAAAGCAATCGCCACGGCGATCCAGGCGATCCCGGATCTGGACCGCAGCCGGCTGCTGGTCTTCGGCGGTTGGGAGTCGGCTTCGCGCGGCGCGGGCGTGACCATGCAGATCGCCGGCGAACTGCTGGGGATCGTCGATCAGTTTCAGGGCGTGGATGAGTTGAAGATCGCCGAAGATGGCCGCTTGCGAGTATTGGAACGGGTGGAAGAGGGAAAACACCAGGTTTCTGTCTGCGACGGCCCGCCGGCCTTGCTGGGCTGGGCGACGGGAAACCGGCCGGAGCCGCGCAACAATCCGCAAGTGGGCATGCTCAACATGCGAACCGCAATGCCCGCCATCCAGAAAGCCAGGCCTGCGGCCGCCGGCGCTGGAGACATACTTTTTCAGGGCGTGGCGCTCCCGAAGCAGCAGCGGGAAACCGAAATCGTGAAAGACAGGAGTGCCGAAGAGATTGCGCGCGAGATTACCGCGTGGATACGCGCATAGAGAGGCGACGATGGAGACGACACTTTTTCTTGCACACACGGAAGCGGATGGTTCGCTGGGGAAGATCGCCCTGGAGTCGCTGGGTGCGGCAAAGGAACTGGCGGGCGATTCGCTGGTTGCCGGAGTCATCGGGGAGAACACTTCCGTGGCCGCGAGCCTTCCTGCATCGCGAGTATTCACGATCACAGGAACTGAATTCGCGCAGGCGCGCTACGCAACGGACGCCGCCGCCGCCGAGGCGGTGTGCCGCACATCGGGAGCCGCCATCGTCATCGCGCCGGCCACTTCCCGCTGGGCGAGAGCGCTGCCCGGAGTGGCCCACCGGTTGGGAGGCCGCGCGGATACTCACGTGACAGGCATTGTCTTGCGCGAAGGTAAGCTATTTGCCACGCGCTGGTATTACAGGCAGCGCATGGAAGGGACTTTCGAGCGGTCCGGCAGGCCGTGGGTTCTTCTGCTCGAATCGGGCTGTCACGCGCCATGGTCCGGCGCCGCCGGGGCGGGCACGGTAGAGGCGGTGGAAGTGCCACTGGCGGAAGCGAGCCGCAGAACTGCCGTACAAGGTGTGCAGGAGCCGCAAGCCGGACAACAGACCATACGTCCGGACGCCGAACTGCTATTTGTCACCGGTGCGGGCTGGACCAAGGCCCAGCGGGATAGAAAACCGCATGTCAAAGAGGCCGAGACTCTCATTCTCGAGTTTCTTGCCAATACGCAGGCTTCACTCGGAAGCAGCAAATCTCTGGTGGATATCAGCGGCGAAGGTCAGCAGGTGCTCGAATTCCTGACTCACATGAACCAGGTAGGGCAAACCGGATCGACGCCGCGGCACCCCAAAGGCTTAGCCACCTGCTGCCATGGAGAAGAGCC
>DASTMK010000316.1:0-5188 GCA_035714225.1 Bryobacteraceae bacterium
CGGAAGATGCCGGTCGAACAGTTCCCGATCAGGAGCGGCGAACTGAACATTGAAGTGAATGCCCTGCACTAAAAAGAGAAGCAGATGTGAGATGCCTGCGCCTGGCACGTTAGCTTTGATGATGACAGCGGGAACGTCTCCCACCCTGCCTTCGCTGACCTCCGTAGACACACCTTTCGATCGCCAACTCTGTGCAGTGCGATCAGCCCCGGCGCGCATATCGCTGAAGCTCTCTGTCGCCTGTTTGGCAATAACGGACAGAAGTACACGCGTATCCTGAGGACTCCTCCAGGCTACTTTTGTTCGCGTGTCATCGTAGGTCTGCCGCGGCCAGCCAGACGGCGGGATCATGGTGAAATATCCATTCTTCTGGTCCACGAACACGGCCCCCTTCACCGACTGTCCCAGGCCTTTGCCGGTCTGTGAGCTGCCAGGCTGAACCAGTAACAACAACAGAGTGGCACCGGCAATTACCGAACGAGTAACAAGTAGCATTTTTCTATCAACTCCTTTCCGTAAGAGCCTCGCACCCCGGCGAAGAGGACAGGACGCGGCGCCCTCCGCGCCGCGTCTCCATCATCGTCCGGCGCTCAATTCTTCTTCAGTCCTTGCCAGAGAAAGAAGCCTCCGCCAGCGGCTATAATGCCGCCGGAAAGACGCATACGAACGCTCTTTTTGTACATCCGGCCGCTCGAGTCCATGAAGGTCTCCGAAACGTCGGGATTAGCGATCATCAATGCAAGGCCGCCGCCGATTAGTCCCAACCCGAGCGCGATCTTGCCCTTGCTGCGCTGCCCTTCACTCACGGCACGCGAAACCCAAACACTATCCGGCATGCTTTCCCGTGGGTTATCCCATCGATAAACAACGCGCCGCCAACCGGCGTTCGCGGCAGGAATGGCGGTAGGAAGACCAGGAAGCAGTGCCGCCGCGTGAGGCGAGCCCCCGGATACTTGCGCCGGGAGAGGCAACACCCAAACCGCAGCGATGATAATCAGAGCAGCAACTCGAAACACAGGCATGATTTTCCTCTTTCTGTTGTGTTTGAAAAACGCATCTATTGGGGCCGCGGACCGGTCAGCAGATGCGCACCGGCGACGCCGTCCAATGAGGCAAGAATCTTCCCTTCAGAAGCATCCAAAATGGCCGCTCCCCTGGTGGTCAGCACTGCCAGGCTGCCGCCATCCGGCGTCAGCCCGAACCAGGTTACTTTCCCATCCACGTCTTGCTTTGCGTGGAGCTTGTTCGTGTGCGTATCGATAAGCGCAATATGCCCCTCCGCACCGACGCAGATGAACCGTCGATCGGGACTGGCAAAGAGGTTCTGGGCGCCGCCGCCGACCGCAATTTTGCCGATCGTGCGGCCCGTCCCGCTCTCCACGACGGTGACGTCGTTGGCTTCAGAATTCAGGAGGTAGACATTGTGGCCGCCGGGTCCCGCTGCAATGCTGGTGCGGGGCTGGCCACCCGGGACGAATATGATGTAGTCGGATGATCCCACCGCCCAGAATGCACCCGCGTAGGCCATCGAGGCTCCCATTGCCAACCCGAACCGGCCCATCGCCTTCGCAAACTTCACTCCACCTCTGCCTGTCTTGAAAGACTGGACAAAAACCGCGCTTTCCAGATCGAAGATCGCCGCTTCGTTTCCGAGGGCGGAATGCGCCACGAGACGCTGTGAGCCGGGCAGGTACACGAGGTCAGCAGCAGGAGTGCCCTTCCAGGTTTTCGATAACTTTGGAGTGTCCTTATAGTTCCGGAATCGGATCAGGCGCGACGATTCGGGCTGCTCGTCGGGAATGTACAGAAGATCCGCGCTGCTGCCGACAACCCGGCCATTCAGGCCTTCCGGACGGACGTTGAAGAACGGTCCCGGACCAGTTCTGAACAACTGGACTTTGTCTCCTCTCAGCCGATGGACCGTGCCCGGCTTGCGATAATCTGTGTCGTGACTGAGCACCCACACAACATCCAATTGCGGATCGGCGGCCAAAGCGCGCGGTTGGTAGCCGAGTCTGTGCCGCGCGACCTCAGCACCGCTTTCGACATCGATCACGTGAACCGCACCGGTTCGCATGTTCTTTTGCCGGATCGCCTGATTGCCCGTATTGACCATGTAGAGCCAGCGGCCCGATGGCGACAACTCTCCCTTGCCGCCGGCGTGTTTTAGCTGAACCACCCGAGTAGGTTCCTTTTTGCCGAGTGTGAAAAAAGTCACCGAGGCTGGAATGGCGGCAGTCTTCCCGCTTTCGCGAATGCCGAAGTGCAGTAGCATGATCCGCTCCAGATCCGGCGTAAAGCGCATCGCAGCCAGCTCGCCCGGGTTGTCCTTGTCGATTCGGTAGCGCATCTCAGTCAGCGGTCCCGTGAACACGGCCGCAACTTCAGTGGAAGCCGTTTCGACAACGGTGATGAGAGCAGGCTGTTCGATGACCTCGTTTTCAGGAGGCCGGCCAACGGAAAGACATAGGAGGTATTTGCCGTCCTGCGAAGCCTCGATCGAGGAAACCTTCCAGCCGACTGGAATGGACTTCACCACGCGCCTCTCCGCCAAATCAATGACAGCGAGTTCGCTGTCGGCGCTTTGCTTATGCCATTGTTGAGAGAGATCGAACCAACCGTCCAGCAGGACGTACAGAAAGCGGTTCCCAGGCTCTGTCGCAACGAAACTCGGAACACCCGCAAGTTCTATGGTTGCCGTGACGGACGGCTTTACTGCGTTTATGATCACCACTGAAGGCGGATCGAGCGTTACGGCATACCATTGACGAGCTGGCTCTACGGCCCGAATGGGTCCGGTGAGAAAAAGGCCCACTGCGAAACACGCATACAGCCGGAAGTTATGAATCTTCATCGGTCATACTCCCCGGAATTACAAGAACTACGACATGCAGTATGGGTGGGTATCAGCCGCCGTCCAAGTTAAAACAGCGTTAAGACCGTGTGTTATCGGTTAAAAAGGCCGTTTGGCTATGAAAACGTCGGAGGAAGTTGTGGAAAGATTCAAGATAATTTTGTCGTGGGCCGCCGCAATCCAACTCCCGAACCAGGGATACGGTGAGTCCTTATGAAAGTGGCACACCGCCCTCGGTGAGTTCACAGGTCTCTTTGTTGAGGGGTTTAGAGTCTGGCTCCAGAGACAGCGGAACCCATCTTGCATCGAGAAGTAATACACGCTGTTTCCATCCGGCGACCAGGCGAACGAGAGGTGATGGGGCGCCTCGGTGAGACGAATCCAGGAGTCCTCGCCCGGCAACGGATCGGCCAGGGGGGCGATGAATCCCTTGACAGGATCTTCTCCCGAACGGAATGCGGCGAAGGCGACCCACTTGATATCGGGGGAGAAGCTCGCGTGAACCGGCGTGATGGCGGGGTTGTTGAGGATTTCGGACGACTGCCCATTGGCAAGGCCGATCCTTGATAGCCGGCCGCGCGAGATGGTGAGCGCCGATCGCGCATCGGATGCGATGTCCACGAGATCACCGCAGTCGCTACACACCCACCGTGGAGTGCCAGTGCGGATGTCCATCACATGCAGGGATCTGCTCCCGCTCTCGCCCTGGTTCCAGGCGACCGTCGTGCCGTCAGGTGTTATCGCCGGGCGGTTTTTGGTTCCGGGTCGCGAGGTCAGACGTGTTGCATTCCCGGTCGGCAGATCCTTCAGCCAGAGGTCGAGGTGCCCGGACCGCTCCGAAGGAAAGATCAACTTGTTTCCATCGGCAGTGACTCGTGGTATAGTACCCGCCATCCCCTGACGGAGGGACTCGTCCCGAGTCACTTGGCGCGGCACCCCGCTGGATAGAGGTACGCTCCACAAATCGTTGGTCTGCCGGTCGGTGGCGGCCGCCAGGATCCTTGCTCCGCCAACACTGGCCGATCTGGCGTATTGGAGTTCCGGACCTAAAAGTAATCTCGATGCAGGTCCGGTGGGTTTCCAGGTTTCAGGAGAGATCGGAAGCTGCCAAAGTTCCGAAATGCGCTGGTTCTTGAAGTTGAACAGGATGGCAGCGCCGTTCCAGTCCATCGGGATCGTTGAACTGGAGACATCCGGAAAGCCTTGCTTGCGAAGCATCTCGGAAACACCCATGGCCACCGAGCGGCCAGGGGCCGGCGACCCGGTATCCACGTCTGTAATGAACCAGTCGTATTCTTCCTTTTCCGATGCGCCGTCGTGCAGGAGCCCGATGTAAATAATTCTCTTCCCATCGCGTGTCCAGAGCGGGTAAAGAGCGCCCTCGACGTCCGCAAGGATGTTGTGAGGCTGCCCGCCGGATGGCCGAATAAGGAAAATGCTGCTGCCACCCTTACCGGTGGAAGCGGCGTAGGCGATCCACCTGCCGTCGGGTGAGAATCGTGGAGAAAAACCGCGAGGTACCAGAAGCCGCTCGGCACCTCCTGACCTCGGTACGACATAAATACCGCCGCCATCACGCCAGGAGCGGAAGGCGACCATACTCCCGTCAGGCGAGATATCCGGCGTCGTATCGATCGCCGGATAGCTGGTGAGCTGTCGCGGACCGCTACCGTCTAAAGGGTGCCACCAGATGTCGCTGTTTGCTCGATCCGCTCGCGGCGATGAATAAACTACGAAACGACCGTCGCGCGAGATGGCTGGCCAAGTCGACTGATTGTCGAAAGTAAGCCGTTGTACCGTCCAATGAGGTTTCGGATACCGCCAGAACGCTACGGCCGACATCGCCAAGACGATGATCGCAAAGACTCCGAATACCAGCGGCCACAGCCTACGACGCCAGAACGCGGGATGCGCTTCCTGGACAGAAGCCCGGTGCTCAATCCGCGGCACATAGCCTCTGGGCGGCAGCAAAATGAGTACTTCGTCTAACAAGCCATCTGTTTGATAGTAAGTAGCCAGTTTCTTGCGGAGGTTCGAAGCTTGAGTCCTTACGATGGTGTCGGTAGCTGGATTGAAGTCGGTGGGCCGCCCGAACACCTCGACTCCAATCACTTGCTCCTTGAGGCGGTCGGTCTCTCCCGCGAGTTTCCGCTCCACAACCCAGCGCAGAAAGCGGGTGAGGTCACGCGAATTGCAGAATGACCGGCTTTGGAGCATTCGATCCAGTTGTTCGAAGATCTGACGCGCCGGAACCTCTCCACTCGCCGGGTCCTTCCGATGCCGGGTACTCCCACCTGCCAGCGGGATCCAATTCAGAAGCATGGATGGTCTTGA
>DASTMK010000317.1:0-10131 GCA_035714225.1 Bryobacteraceae bacterium
CAAAACCCGTCCGGTCTCGAATATGTCCAGGCGTTAGGATCGTTGGCCGAAACGCTCGTCAGCCAGAATCGTTTGGAGGAAGCCGAGAAGTCAGTGGCCCGGATGCGTGAAGCGGGAGCCGCCGATACACGCAATGGGAAATTTTACGAGGTGATGGCGGTACAGGTATTGGCACGCATCCGGGACCTGCAAAAGAAGCCGGAGGAAGCACGCCAGCTACGGGCGAGTATGGGCGGCCGCGATCCCATGGCAGCAAACCGGGAGAAGACCGTTTACGAAGCAACCGCTTCCGCTCAGCAGACGGCCCTTCAGGGCGACATCGACGCGGCGGTTGCGACGGCCGGCGAAGCCCTTGCTCTCGCCGCGGAACGCAGCCGGTCCAATCCGCAGGAGGTCTCCGGGCTCATGAGCCTGGCCAATGTGCTGATGGACAAACAAAAGAAGGAAGAAGCCCGCCGGATCATGATCGAAACGCTCCGGATTCTGGACCGGGTTCCGGATCATCCCCGCGTCGCGGATGCTTTGGGCTCTGTAACCTCCGTGCTGTTCCGGCTGGGAATGGCGGCAGAGGCCGAACGCGCGGCCGAGCGGCAGGAGAAGATCCTCCTCGAGGCGAAAGGCGCTGAAAGCCTGGTGCTCCACTCGATCAGCCACGCGCGCATCGAGCGGATGCAGCGCGATGGCGACTGGATGGGAGTGATGGAGGAACGCAAGCGCATGCTCGCCCGCGTGGAAAAAATGACCGGGACAAAGAGCCGCGAAAGCCTGTCTGCGCTGCGCGAGGTGGCATGGGCTTACCCGCAGCTCAATAACTGGCCCGAAGAAGAACGCGTTCTCTCGGCCCTGCTGGAGCGCACCGCAAACCTTTCCGGCCGCGCGAGTGTGGACCACGCCCATCTTCTGGTGCAGATGGCCAATCGCGCCGGTCACAATCGCCAGTTCGAGAAGGCGCTGAACTGGATAGACCAGGCAATTGAGGTTGCCCGGGCCCTGCCGGATGCCGATGTGCACCTGCCGGGCATAATGCAGAACCGGGCGCAGATCGCACAGGCGAAAGAGGCGCCTCGCGGAGGGCCGTTCTATGCGCCGGCCGGAGCGGCGAGTGGCGCAGGCCGCTGGTTTGATACCGATCGTTTCCGGCAATCCGGTCCCACAGTACCCAACAAATAATCGGAAGAATTTCACGGCCGGGCAGTCTGGTGTACCATTGAAATTACTTGCATGAAGGCTTTACTGGAGATCCTCCAGCCGGGGGAACCCGACTGGGATCTGGCCCAAGCGATTGACCCGGATCGACTTCCTGCTCACATCGCAATCATCATGGACGGGAACGGCCGTTGGGCGAATCGTCGAAGCATGCCCCGGGTGGCCGGACACCGCGCGGGCATCGGGCCGGTCCGTGCGACGGTGGAGACGTGTGCGCGTCTCGGCATCGAGGCGCTTACCCTCTACGCGTTCTCCATCGAGAACTGGAAGCGCCCGCGCCAGGAAGTGGACACCTTATGGCGCCTGCTGAGGCATTACCTCGGTAAGGAGATGGCTTCGCTGATGCGTAATGGCATCCGCCTCACCGCCATCGGGCGTCTCGATTCTCTTCCTCCCGATGTGCGCCGCGATCTCGATCAAGCGGTGCGGCAGACGGAAGCCAACAACGGATTGCGGGTGAATCTCGCGATCAACTATGGCGGCCGCGCCGAACTGGTCGACGCGCTCAATGCGCTCCTGGAGGAAGCCCGTCTCGAGGGACGGCTTTCCACGCTTCAAATCGATGAGGAAGCAATTGAGGCGCATCTTTACACCGCGGGCCAGCCGCATCCCGACCTGCTGATCCGCACATCGGGCGAGATGCGGATCTCCAATTTTCTCCTCTGGCAGATCGCCTATTCCGAACTGTACGTCACGGATGTTTTCTGGCCGGACTTTTCCCGTTCCGATCTTCTTCGTGCCATCTGCGAATACCAGAAGCGGGACCGCCGCTTCGGAGGGCTCAGCCCGCGAGGGCACGGCCGCTCTTCGCGCCAGCCAGTGGCAGAAGAAATCGGCGTCCCGGCGAGATGAAACGTGTCCTAACGGCGCTTGCGCTCATTCCATTTATCCTGTTCGTTATTTTTTGGGGTCCCTCCTGGCTGTTCCTGGCCGTGGTCGTCACAGTAGCCGCCCTTTGCTTCTACGAGTATTCGGGGATCGTCGAAGGACACGGCATCGCGCGCCCCGGTCCGGCCGGATATGCCGCAGGCTTGTTGTTCCTGCTGGTGCAGCGAAACGAAGCCTTGTTGATCGTCCTGGTCGCGCTGCTGATCGCGGCGCTGTCCCTCCGCAAGACCGAGCTGTCGAAATGCCTGCCCTATGCAGCCGCCCTGATGTTCGGCGTGCTCTACGCGTTTGGACCGTGGCGCTCCGCATTGGCGCTGCGGAGCGTGGATCCGCTCTGGCTGTTTCTCCCGTTGCTGGTGAGTTGGACCGGCGATACCGGCGCTTATTATGTGGGCCGGGTGATAGGCCGGCACCGTTTGGCACCGCGCATCAGTCCCGCGAAATCCTGGGAGGGCGCTGTGGCTTCGGTGATCACGGCGGCGGCCGTGGGAACGCTCTACTGTGCGTATCTGCTCCCCTCGGTACCCCTGATAGAAGCGGTCGGACTGACCGCCGTAACCAACGTGGCAGGGCAAATCGGCGATCTCGCGGAATCCGCCATGAAACGGGGCGCCGGCGTGAAAGACAGCGGGACAACCCTGCCCGGACACGGTGGATGGCTCGACCGTGTAGATAGCGCTCTGTTCGCGATTCCAGTCGTGCACTTCTACCTGTGGCGCGGCCAGTTCTGAGTCCGGTTATTTACAGCAGCGTGTCATCCGCACGCAGAATCCACGCCGAGGGGTGTGGTTTGAAGCCGATTCGCGGATAATACTCCACCGCTTTGGGCGCCGAAAGCAACACGATATACGCTTCGGGGCCGCTTTCACGGCGCGTGATCCGGATCAACTCCCTGCCGACGCCCTGCCTCTGGTGCGACAAGCGGACGGCGAGATCGGACAGATACGTAACGTAGGCGAAATCCGACAGGCTGCGTGCAATCCCCACCATCAGGTCTCCGTCCCATGCGGTAACGGTCAGGTTGGCCGTCCGGAGCATCGTGCGCATGCGCTCGCGGTCTTCCACGGGCCGGCGTTCGCCCAGCGTGGATGCCTTGTACAGTTCGATCACCTGGTCCAGGTCCAGATCGTTTCCCACGCGGTATTCGATCACAGGCCGGAGGCTCCCTCGCGCGCGGAAAGCATTTTCCTGTACGCTCCGAGCAATTCGCGCCGGACTTCCTCGCGAATCGGCCGCGGCACCTCACCCGAACTGTATTCGTGGCAGAGATCGATGCTGCGCTTCAGGCTCTCGACAAACTGAACGCAAGGCGGACAGCCATGGATGTGCTGCCGTATTTCCTCGCAGGTGCTCTCGGGCAGCTCCGCATCCAGATACTGCGACAGCATCGAAAAGATCTCCTTGCAAGTGTGCTCCATCCCGTTATCCCCTGGCAGATTGCAGGTACCCGTCCAGTTTCTTTCTAACGGCCAGACGGGCGCGATGCAATCTCGTCTTTACTACATCCGTGCCCACCTCCAGAACTTGCGCCGCTTCTTCCGTCGTGAGCTCTTCCACATCGCGGAGCAGAATCACGGAGCGGTAGATCTCGGGAAGCTCTCCGATGGCCCGCTCCAGCACGGCCCGCAACTCGGAGTTGAGCGCCTGGGTTTCGGGCAACGCAGACCAATCGGCGAGCTGAAGCTTCCTTTCCACTCCTTCGCCATCGCCGGCCGGAATGAGTTCCTCCAGTGAAAGCTCCCGTTCCGGAGCGAACACGCTTTTGCGCCGCTTCATGAGGCAGGCATTCTTGGCAATCCGGAAAACCCATGCCCGGATATTCTCGGGCTCCTTTAACTGATCCAGTTTTTCGAACACCTTCAACAGCGTCTCCTGGGAGACCTCTTCGGCATCCTCTCTCTGGCCGCACATAAGATAGCTGTACTGAAAGATCTTTGTCCGGAACCGCTCCAGGAAGCGGTCGAATGCCTCTTCCTTGCCCGACAACAGGTCGCGCGCGAGATCTACATCGTCGTCTGTCTGATGCACTCACCGCCATTCTAACCCGCTATAATCGGACAAATTTATAACTGCTGAACTACCGTTCCCAGCGGGAACCCGATGGCAATATCGATCTGGGACGGATGCGAGAGGGTATTGTGAATCAAACATAGTTTCGTAGCACGCAGGAGGCCCTCCCTATGCCTTTCGCCATCGACTCCCGGCACCGTAACCTCGATCACAAACGAATCGAGACGCACCGGCTTCCCGTCTTTGGCGGCGCGCACCCGAACTTCCAACCCTTCCATAGGCAGATTCCGCGCTTTCAGATATTGCGCCGCATAATAGCCCGCACAGGTTCCGAGCGAGACGAGCAGAAATTCCGGCGGGCTCATCCCCTCATCGGCTCCGCCATTGCCGGACGGCTGGTCGCAAATAACGCTATGCCC
Organism: Bryobacteraceae bacterium; assembly: GCA_035714225.1. Lineage (GTDB taxonomy): Bacteria > Acidobacteriota > Terriglobia > Bryobacterales > Bryobacteraceae > CAADGY01. The sequence continues at coordinate 4,524 of DASTMK010000317.1, forward strand.
GCGCGTTTCGGCCTGGAACTGCACACCGTTCCGGTATCGAACCGTAACATCCATAAGAAATATGTCTCCACTCACGAAGATGCAGTCTGGTGGCCGGGGTGACAGTGTCACTTTCGGAAAGTCTCTGCATCTTTGTGTCTGAAGCACGGCCATGGATTGAAATGAGACCCTTTACTCTTTTTGCGCTGCTTTGTTGTACGATACCGCTGCCCGCTCAGGACTCCCTCTCATTACAGGAGGCCGTGGAAACGGCTCTTGGCCGGCATCCCGCCATAGAGGCGAGCGCCTCCAATACCCGCGCCGCGGACGCGCGCATCCGGCAGGCCCGAAGCGGATATCTGCCCAAACTCGACTACTCGGAAGCGTATCAGCGCAGTAACAACCCGGTATACGTATTCAGCTCGCTGCTGACCCAGCAACAGTTTGCCGTAGAGAACTTCGAGATTGGCAGGCTCAACCAGCCGGATGCGCTGAACAACTTCCAATCGTTATTGACAGCCGATCAGATCCTCTACGATGCCGGCCGGACGAAGAAGCAAGTCGAGGCGGCCGAAATCGGGCGCAATCTCGCCTCAGAGGATGAGCGCGGAGCACGGATGTCCGTCATCCTGGGCGTCGTTCGAGCTTATTATGGCGCGGTGCTCGCAAACGAAGGCCTCCAGGTGGCGCGCGAAGCCGTGCGTTCGGCCGAAGCAGACCTGGAACGCGCGGAAGCGGTGCGGCAAGCCGGCATGTCCACGGACGCCGATGTGCTCTCCATCCGCGTGCACCTGGCCGCGATGCGGGAACAGGAGATCCGGCGGGTTCATGAGCTGGACGTCGCCCGCGCCGCTCTCAACGAGGCGCTTGGGTTGCCCCTTGAAACGCCTCACCAGTTGACCACTCCCCTTGCGGCGGCTTCTGTCGCGTATGCTCCCGAACTGGAAAAGAGTGCGCTTTCCGAAAGGCCGGAAGCCCGCCAGGCCGATCTTCGCTCCCGCCTCGCCCGGACGCAGGCCGACGGGGCGCGCGCGGCTTACTTTCCGCAGGTATTTGCGCGAGGGGTCTTCGAAGCCGATCGCCAGCGGTTTGTCACGCGTGGCGGTGCGAATTGGATGTTTGCGGCGGGATTGCGCTGGAACCTGTTCAATGGTTTCGCCGACCGCGCCCGCATCGAAGAGGCCGGACACGCGGCCGCGGCCGCGCAGTCCCAGCAGGAACAGACCAGCCGTGCCGTCCAGCTACAGGTTCGCGGCGCGCTGTCCAACCTTTCCGCTGCGGAAGAGCGGATCAAAGTGGCCGAGGCGGCGGTCGGCATGGCCGAAGAGAGTTTGAGGATTACGAAAAACAGGTTCGACAACGGTCTCTCCACGGTGACGGATCTGCTTCGCAACGAGACGGCGCTCCTTGAAGTGCGGATGCGCCGCCTGTCGGCGATTCACGACCAGCGCGTCGCGGCGGCTGCCGTAGAGAGGGCCGCGGGCACTCTTTCCACCGCCTCGAACGTATTGAGATGACCCGGACAAGGATTCCCATGACAAGAATGATCCCGATTGCAGTTCTGTTATTGAGCTTGGCCGCCTGCGGCCATGACAGCGGAAAGAAGTCCCAAACCCCGCCCGCCGCGCCTGTCACGGTCAAAGTTCTCACCGTGACCGGGACGGATTTGCCAGCCGTGTACGAAGCGGTGGGAACCGTGAAAGCACGTACCGCGGCCACGATTTCGAGCCGGGTAATGGGCTATGTGCGCGACGTCCGTGTCGCGGTTGGGGATCGTGTCCGGGCCGGGCAACTGCTGGTGACCATCGACTCCCGGGAGCTCGAAGCGGTCTACGGCCAGGCGGAGGCGGCCCGGGCCGAAGCACAGAGCGCCATTGCCGAGGTGGAAAACTCCGTTTCGGCCGCCAAGGCGAACCTGGAGCTTTCCCAGGTCACTTTCAATCGCATGAAAGACCTGTTTGAGAAGCGGTCGATCTCCAACCAGGAATACGACGAGGCGGCAGCCCGGCTGGAAGTGGCGAAGGCCAACCTTCAGATGGCACAATCCAAGCGCACCCAGCTCGCCGCGAAGGTGCGGCAGGCCGATGCCGCGGTCCGCTCCGCCGGGATCGTGAGAGGATACGCACAGATCACCGCGCCCTTCGCGGGCGTTGTCACGGAGAAACACGTGGACCCCGGCAACCTCGCCTCTCCCGGCGCTCCGCTGCTGACGGTCGAACAGGCCGGCGCCTACCGGCTGGAGGTTCCGGTGGAGGAGTCGCGGCTCGGATCGATACAATCCGGCCGGCCGGTCGAAGTCGTTCTGGATGCGCTGAACCAGCGGCTCCAGGCGCGGGTAAGCGAGATTGTTCCGGCGATTGACGCCGCCTCCAGAACATTTCTGGTGAAGATCGATCTGCCACGCATAGCTCACCTTGGCTCCGGCCTGTATGGCCGGGCTGTCTTTCAGAGCGGAGTCAGGCGGAGCATCGTCGTGCCGGCCGATGCCGTCATCCAGAGGGGGCAGGTTCTCTCCGTGCTCGTCGCCGACGACGGCATCGCACGGACACGGCTGGTGACCACCGGACGCGAGCGCGACGGCCGCATCGAGATACTCACGGGGCTCGTGCAGGGCGAAAAGCTCATCTATCCTGTACCGCCATCCGTGCTGGACGGTGCCCGCGTGGAGGTGCAGCCGTGAACTCCTCCAAACTCGGCGTCGCCGGCAGGTTTGCGCGCCTTTGGATGGAATCCAAGTTGACGCCGCTGTTCATTGTTGCGTCCGTCCTCCTCGGCGCTTTTTCGGTTTGGAAACTTCCGCGGGAGGAAGAGCCGCAGATCATTGTCCCGATGATCGACATCTTCGTCGGAATGCCTGGCGCCTCCGCGAAAGAAGTGGAAGAGCGCGTCACCAGGCCGATGGAGAAGCTGCTGTGGGAAATTCCCGGCGTCGAATACATCTACTCCACGTCCAGCCCCGGCGGTGCGCTGGCGATCGTGCGTTTCAGGGTGGGCGAGGACGAAGAGAAGAGCATCGTCATGCTCAACCAGAAGATGTATTCCAACTTCGACCGGATTCCGCCCGGCGCCACCCAGCCGCTCATCAAGCCGCGATCCATCGACGATGTGCCCATTCTCGCGCTGACGCTCTGGAGCCGCCGCTACAGCGGCTTCGAGCTCCGGCAGGTCGCCGCCCAGGTGCACGACGCCATCAGCCAGGTGAACGATGTGTCCACCGTCAATCTCATCGGCGGCGAGCGCCGCGAGATTCGCGTGGTGTTGGATGAGGCGAAGCTATCCGCCTATTCGATGACGCCGGTTCAGATTATAGCGGCGCTGGGAGCTTCCAATCGCCGTCTCGAATCCGGGCGGTACTCCACGGGAAACCGAGAATTGCTGCTCGAGACCGGCGAGTTTCTTCAAACAGCCGAAGACGTCCGGAACGTGGTTGCAGGCGTGGCGAATCAAAGGCCGGTCTTCCTGCGCGATGTCGCCGAGGTTATCGATGGCGGCGAAGAGCCATCGCAATATGTTCATTACGCCTCAAACAGCGCCTTTCATCCCGCGGTAACCATCGCCGTCTCCAAACGAAAAGGCACGAATGCCATCGAGATCGCAGGCAACGTACTGCGCCGCGTCGAAACGCTGAAGGGAAACGTCATCCCGTCGGAAGTGGAGCTCAGCATCACGCGCCACTACGGCGAAACCGCGGCCGAAAAATCGAATGAGCTTCTGTTCCACATGGCCATCGCGGTGGTGTCGGTCAGCCTGCTCATCGGGTTCACGCTGGGTATTCGCGAATCGCTCATCGTCTTTGTAGCCATCCCCGTCACGCTGGCGTTGACACTGACGGTCTTTTATCTCTACGGCTACACTCTCAACCGCATTACGCTCTTCGCGCTCATCTTTTCCATCGGTATTCTGGTCGACGACGCGATCGTCGTGGTGGAGAACATCGTACGCCACGCGCGCTTACCCGAAAACCATGGCAAGTTGCTCGGCGAGATCGCCGTGAAGGCGGTGGATGAAGTCGGGAATCCGACGATTCTGGCTACGCTGACGGTGATCGCTGCAATCCTCCCCATGGCGTTCGTGGGCGGGTTGATGGGGCCTTATATGCGGCCGATCCCGATCGGCGCCTCCGCGGCAATGGTGTTTTCCCTGATCGTTGCTTTTCTGGTGACGCCCTGGGCCGCTATCCGGTTGTTAAAGCCGTCGGCTAGCGGAGCACACGAGACCGAAGACCGCGCGACGCGGCTCTACCGTGTGTTCATGGGGAATGTGTTGCACCGGCCCGTCCTCACCTGGGGCTTTCTGGGACTGGTGACCATTCTGCTGCTCGGTTCGATGTCCCTCGTCTACATCCGGTTTGTCCAAGTGAAGATGCTGCCGTTTGACAACAAGAGCGAGTTCCAGGTGATCGTTGACATGCCGGAAGGCACCACGCTCGAAGAGACGGCGGACGTGACGCGCCGGCTTGCCGAAAAGATGCTGGAGCGGCCGGAGGTGACCGACGTTCAAACCTATGCCGGGACTGCGTCACCTTACAACTTCAACGGCCTCGTACGCCATTATTATCTGCGGGCCGGCGCAAATGTCGCCGACATCCAGGTGAACCTGTTGCCGAAGCACGAGCGCGACCTGCAAAGCCACGATATCGCCAAACTCGTTCGCAATGATCTGCAACCGATTGCCGCGCGCTACGGAGCACGCATCAAGGTGGCCGAAGTGCCTCCCGGACCGCCCGTCTTACAAACGCTAGTGGCCGAGATCTACGGTCCTTCGACCGAGGGTCAATTACGTATCGCGCGCCAGATCCGGGACCTTTTCGACCAGACCGAGGGCGTGGTGGATGTCGATTGGTACGTGGAGGACGACCAGCAGAAAAACCGCATCGTCATCGACGAGCGGAAAGCCGCGCTCAACGGCATTACGGAAGACGATATCGCCCGTACGCTGCGCATCGCTTCCGCCGGCGAAACAGCCGGGCTGCTGCATCATGCGAACGCGAAGGAAGACATTCCGCTGCGTGTGCGGCTCGACCGCGCCACGCGCTCCGATATCGGCCGCATTCAGAACCTCAAGGTGCGCGGCAGCATGGGCCAACTGGTGCCGCTCCGGGAATTGGTAAGCATTGAGCCCGCCATCGCGGATAAGAGCATTTACCACAAGAACCTGATGCCGGTCACCTACGTGACCGCCGATGTGGCGGGCGCGATGGAGAGCCCGGTGTACGCGATTCTCGCGCTCGGTCCGAAGATCGGCGGCATCAAGCTGCCGGAAGGTTATTCGATCGAACAGCACACGGCCAGCCAGCCGTTTGACGATTCCCGGTACGCGATGAAATGGGATGGCGAATGGCACATCACCTACGAAGTTTTCAGGGACCTGGGGCTGGCGTTCGCCGCTGTGCTGGTTCTAATCTATGTCCTGGTGGTGGGCTGGTTCCAATCGTTCATAACGCCGCTGATCATTATGGCGGCCATTCCGTTTTCGCTGGTGGGCATTCTGCCCGCGCACGGGATGATGAACGCCTTTTTCACGGCCACTTCCATGATCGGCTTCATCGCCGGCGCCGGAATCGTGGTGAGGAACTCCATCATCCTCGTCGATTTCGTTGAACTGCGGCTGAAAGAAGGCATGCCGCTCG
>DASTMK010000318.1:0-6378 GCA_035714225.1 Bryobacteraceae bacterium
TGGCTCCCAGGATCTGGCTGTAACTGACAGCGGTAGCACCAAGCGTGGTGCGGCCAAACGCGGTAAAAAGTTCTCGACGAGTGCTTTGAGTAGCCAAACCTTCCTCCCGAATTTCAACAAAATGATTGTCGGAAATGAATAAGCTACGTTTCCAGTCGTGCAGGAGGCATCTTGGATGCCAAACAGAAACTACGGTGGAAGGCTTCGAAAAACCGGACGATCGACTGGTCCGATTCCTGGTCCGGCGAAGACCTCAATGAATGATCAATTCGCGCGGTGCGTGACAACCGCCGTAACAACAGGACCGTCCACTCCGAAACGATTTCGTGTGCGAATGTCTAACACGTTTTCACCGGGCTTGAGTTTCCAATGCCACCGATCGCCGGCAACGTCCTGCCATGATCCGTGATCGATCCGCGCGCGGTAGGTCTTCAGGTTAGGAGTGATGCTGAAGAAAGTTACATCAACTTCGCCCGGCCCCGTCTGTCTGATTTTCACATCCGGCACGCCGACCGACCAGTTGATCTGGTGACGGTCACTCACCGGCACGAACGCGTTCGCGCGGTATGCCCAGTGATCGCCCAGCCCGCGATCCGTATCTCGAAACCATCTTGTCGCCCGAAATTCGGGACTGTCCAAGACAACGACACCGCGGCTGTCATTCTTGCCCGTAAACGTCTTCAACCCGGGATTGTATGAGATCCACCAATAACCGAGCACGCTGCTTGTAGGGAATTCCAGTCCCTTCATCGGCACCTCACGGCGGTCCGGCCCCTGTACCTTGACGATGCCCTTCCCCTGGTCAGCCCGTGCGGCTTCATGGAGTTCCAAAGCGGAAAGCGGTATGCCTGCGCGCTCGAAGTGAATGTCGTACTTCGCGTCGAGCAGCACCCACTTGGCATACTCGTTCGACCAGACCTCATTCACGCCATGATGGTTGCTTTTGCCGAACACCAGATGGTCACTGTCCACGCCGAGATCACGAACCACGTAGCCCATCACGGTCATCACCGCGTGCTGCACGCGCATCGAGTGGGAGCAGTGGAACCCGGCGCCGGTCTTGGCCTTGGCAAGGATCTCAAACGCGTCCCCGGAGAAGTTCTGGTCATTGTCGATCGGCCAGCGGCTGTGGACCCAATGCCTCAGTTTGAGCAGCTTTTTAAACTCGCTGGTTTCGCCGCGGACAACCTCGTCGAGTCGATACTCGTCTCGCAACCGCGCTATGCGGGTGCTTGCGAAGTCCTCGAAGTCGTCTGAAAAACGTGGACTATGAAACTGCGGCCCGCGAATCACCACCTCATCCGTGCTCTTGTTTGCCGAGTTTTGCCCGGAGACAATCGATGCCGCCAGCCCGAACAATACAATTCCCCTGAGGCGAGTAAGACATGGCATGGTTCTATTCTGACCGACTGCAGCGGCCCCGTCCAGCAATCACAGACCTTCCGGCCGGCTCACGACCCGCCTGAATCCCCTCCCCCATCATCGCGGTAAGATGAATCCAATGACCCCCCGGGGCCTCTTGGCGCCGCCCGCCCAACTCCTATGAGACGCCTTCGCGCTTTCTGGAACAGCATGTTCGACGTCCGGCAGGGAGAACTTCTCCGCACCGTCTACATGTCGCTGTACCTGCTGTGCGTGCTGTTCGCCTACTACATCATCAAGCCGGTTTCGAAGGCGCTGTTCGTTCACAGGTTCGATATCGACGAGTTTCCCTGGCTGTACATCCTCATCGCCCTGTTCGGCGGCATCTTCGCCTACGTGTACACCAAGATCGCCATCCGCACTTCGCTCGCCACTGCGGTGAACTGGGCCACCGGGGCTTTCGTCGGCAGCCTGGTGCTCCTGTGGTGGCTGCTCGGGCTGAACAAGGATTGGATGTTGTATGTCTTCAACATCTATACCAGCCTGTTTGGAATCGTCCTCGTCTCGCAAGGCTGGCTGGTCGCCGCCAATGTCTTTCATCCCCGCGAAGCCAAACGCCTCTATGGCATTCTCGGCATGGGCGCCGTTCTCGGAGCCGCTTTCGGAGGCTCCTTCACCGCGATGGCGGTGGAATGGGTTGGCACGAACAACCTGGTGCTTGCCAGCGCGGTCATGGTGCTGCTGGCCTATGTGGCCTACCGGCTCGCGATCTCGCAGAGCGGTGTATCGCTGGCCGGAGCTAAAGCGGCTGGAGACGAAGAGGCCGACTTTTCGGTAACCGAAGTTACCGTAGCCATGAGGCGATACCGGCACCTGCAGGTCATCATGGGCATCATCGCCATCACCTTCATTGTCGACGTGATGATCGAGTACCAGTTCAACGTGATGGCCAAGCTGACCTTTACCGACAAGGAAAACCTCACCGCCTTCTTCGGCAGCTTTTACGGCATTTACCTGAACCTGGCGACGTTCGTCTTTCAACTGTTTCTCACCGCTGCCGTGGTCAGGCACTTTGGCGTTGGGGGCGCCTTGCAGATCATGCCCGTTACACTGGGCATCGCCTCCGTCTTCACGTTCTCCTTCCCCCACCTGTTCTCCGCCTCCGCCGCCCGCCTGGGGGAATCCGCGTCCCGCTACACGTTCAACAGAACAGGCATGGAGTTGCTCTTCCTGCCTCTGCCCACGGAGCTGAAGAATCGCACCAAGGCTTTCCTCGATATATTCGTTGACCGCCTCTCGCGCGGCGTAGGCGGCATCATTCTGCTCGTGCTGGTTGGCCCGCTCGCACTCGATACCCGCTACATCGCGCTCATCGTGCTGGGCCTCTGCGTTGTTTGGGTCCTGCTTTCTCTGCGGGCGAAGAACGAATACGTTGCCACCGTGCGCAGGCGGCTGGAGGCTAGGCGTTTCGACCTCGAGAACGCGCGGATCACCGTTACCGACGCCTCCACCCTTCGTCTCCTCGAAGAAACGCTGAACAGCGGGAACCCCCGCCAGGTGACTTACGCGTTGTCTCTCCTGGAGACCGTTCCAAACTACAAGCTCGATGACACGCTGGTGCGGCTGGTGGACAACCCGTCGCCGGAGGTCCGCAGCAAAGTATTCGAACTTGCGCAGTCGGCCGGCTTTACAGGACTGCTTGAAAACGCTCTGGCGGAGATCCGGTCGGCCCGGGAAAGCCGCCGTCCGTCCGCCGTCGCCCCCGCGGTTTCTTATGCGCTCGCCGTCTCACCCGAGGCGCCCGGTCTGGCCAGACGGCTCCTGGATCATCCGAACTATACAGTGACGGAAAGCACGCTTCGGGCCGTCGCTCCCCATTCCGAGCTCGCGCTCGACCTGATCGGTTACGAATGGCTGCATGAGGCGGCGGCCGACCCGCAACCCGGGCGCCGCGTATTAGCCGCCGTCGGTGTCGCCGCCCGCGGGGATCAGGGCATCGAAGTATTGCACTCGCTCCTCGAAGACCGGGACAAGCAGGTGGCCTCCGCCGCTCTGAAGGCGGCCGGGTCTTTGCAGAACCGCGCGTATCTCGAAGGCATTGTCCGCCGCCTCGGCGATCCTCTCCTCCGTGGCGAGGCCATCGCCGCGCTGGCGCAATTCGGAAACAGGATTCTTGGCACTCTCAGCGATCTTCTGCACGACGAAACCATCTCGCTCGTCGTTCGTCGCCAGATCCCGCGAGTGCTGCAACACATCGGAGGCCAGCGTTCCGTCGATATTCTGCTGCACTCCATCGCCCAGCCCGATCTCACCATCCGTGGCGCGGTGTTGCGGAACCTTCATCGCTTGCGGGAGACCTCGCCGCATCTGAAATTCGGCGAGGAGTCCATCACCGCCCAGGTCCTCAGCGAGGCACGGCACTATTTCGAGCTCAACGCCGCGCTCGCTCCCTTCAAGGACCAGAAAAATCCGCGCACGGCCGCCGGGCTGCTCGCCGCCACTCTGGAGGAGAGGCTCCGCTATACCATCGAGCGGCTCTTTCACCTGCTGGGGCTCCGCTATCCCCCGAAAGAAATTTATGCCGCTTACAGGGCCTACAGGAATAACGGCCCGGGCTCCCGGGCGGAGGACTTTTCCAACGCGATCGAATTTCTGGACAACATCCTCGACCGCGAGTTGCGGCGTATTATTTTGCCGCTGCTCGACGCCTCGGACCGGCTCGAACGGCATGGAGAGGAGTTGTTTGGGTTGGAGCACCTGGATGCGGAGCACGCCATCCGCGAGTTGATTCGCTCCGGAGATCCGTGGCTGGTATCCTGTGCCATGGCCACCGCGGCGGAGCGGGGGCTTCGCGCCTTGACCCCGGAGATCCGGGAGGCGTGCCGGAGCGCCAGTCCGGAGGTGGTCGAAGTCGCTCGTTCGGCGGTCGCCGTGCTTGCGTAGCGCTCCGTCCGGGGGACGATCTACATGTCCGAACTCAATATCGTTGAAAAGGTCATCGCGCTCGAAGCTGTGGATCTTTTGAAGAATCTTAATCCCGATCAGCTATCGCGCATCGCCACTATTGCGAAAGAAACGAAGTACCCGCCCGAAAAGGTCGTAATCGAAGCGGACCAGCCGCTCGACGCGCTGTACGTCGTGCTGGACGGCGCCGTTCAGATCAACCGCAACGGCGAATCGCTTCACGTCGCGCGCCAGAATGAAGTTCTGGGCTCGTGGGCGCTGTTCGACCCCGAGCCGATGCACGTAGAAGCGAAAACTCTCGAAGATACGAAGCTGTTGCGTATCGCCCGGGAAGATTTCTACGATCTGCTATCCGACAACATGGAAATCACGGCTTCCATTTTTTCCACCCTGGTGAAGCGGTTCCGGCAGCTCGTTGAGCAATAATTAAAAGGGACGGCCCTCACGAAAGATGAACGATCAGCCGAAGCCGGCGGCGGAGTCAAGCCGGCAGGATCTGTTGGAACAACTCGAATCGGCCCATCAAAGGCTGGCTGAAGCGCACAAAATGGCTTCTATCGGAAGATTGTCCGCCGGGATTGTGCATGAGATCAACACGCCCATCGGTTCCATCTTTTCGAACAATGAAGTCATCCTCCGGTCGCTGGAGGTGTTGAAAAAGCTGCTTGCGGAATCCTGCGCCGCTTCGGTCGCGCCATCGGAAAAAGCGATGGAGATCATCGAAACGATGGCAACCCTTGCCGCCGTCGACAAGATCGCCTGCGAACGGATCTCGGGTGTCATCCGCAGCCTGAAGACCTTTTCCCGCGTGGACGACCGTGATATCAGGAAGGCGTGTCTCGAAGGAATCATCCGCAATACGCTCAAGCTGACCGGTACCGTCTTCCGCCGGCGCATCGCCGTGGAAACGCATTTCGAGGAACTGCCCGAAATCGAGTGTTACCCTGGTCTGCTGAACCAGGTGTTTGCAAACCTTCTGGTGAACGCCGGCCAGGCCATCGAGGGCGAAGGAAAGATCGCCGTAACCGCCCGCCGCGAAAATGATTTCGTGCATGTTTCGATCGCCGACACCGGCAAGGGCATCAAGCCCGAGGACCGCGAGCGGATCTTCACTCGGGGCTTCACCACGAAACCCATTGGAGAGGGCACAGGATTGGGGCTTGCCATCACCAGGGAAATTGTCGAGGACACCCACGGCGGTTCCATCGATTTTGAAAGCGAGCCCGGCGTGGGCACGACTTTTCATGTTCGTCTCCCGATAACCCAGACGAGAAAAAACGGCCCCGCAAGTTGATTGGAGGAATGTTCATTCCGTGGACAAGAACGAACAGCCGGCAGTAATGATTGTGGACGATGAGGAGATGGTTATCACCAGTATCCGTGCATTTCTGCGGCTGGAAACGGAATACGCCGTCCACGGCTTCACCAGCCCGGAGGACGCCGCCAGGCAATTGGAAACGAATCCCGTCGATGTCATCGTCACGGACTACCTGATGCCGAAAATGAATGGCATCCAGTTGCTCGGAAAAGCCAAAAACCTTCAACCGGAGGCGGCTCGCGTTCTGCTGACCGGACACGCCGACAAACAGAGCGCCATCCAGGCCATCAACGAAATCGGCCTCTATCAGTACCTCGAGAAGCCCTGGGATAATGCGCAGCTTTTATTGGTGATCCAGGGCGCCATCGAGCGTACCCGGCTGTTGCGCACCTTGCGCGATAAGATCTCGGAACTGGACGCCGCGCACTCGAATCTCAAGGACGTGCAGACCCGTCTCCTGCGGGCATTCCTGTAGCGATGGCTGCCCGGTGTCTCCCGCTGCTGCTGTTCGCGGTTGTACCCTTATTCGCCTCCGATTGGCGCTACTACGGCGGCGATAGCGGAGGGACGAAATATTCCAGCGAAAAGCAGATCAATCGCACGAACGTTTCGCGCCTGAAAGTCGCCTGGACCTATCACACGGGCGACATGAGCGACGGAACCACCTATGTTTCCCGGTCGGCATTCGAAGCGACGCCCCTGGTGGTCGATGGCGTCATGTACTTCACCACGCC
>DASTMK010000319.1:0-2897 GCA_035714225.1 Bryobacteraceae bacterium
TACGCATTTTTCGGGTTTACAGCGAAGTACTTCGGGTCCCGCGAGTCCACGAAGCTAGCGAAGGGTTGGGAGCCGGATCAGGCCATCATCACCGAATTCCACGATTATCTTCTGAAACAGAACGTGAAGTTTACGGAAGCCGAGTTTTCCGGGAATCTGCCTTGGATCAAGGAACAGCTAAAGCGCGAGTTTTACCTGACGGCTTTTGGCACCGAGGACGCCCGGCGCTATGTTGTAGAGACGGATCCTATGGTCATCAAGGCCGTGGAGGCGATTCCGCAATCGAAGGAACTGCTGGCAACCGCCAAGAAGATGATTGTGCAGAGACTGAGTAAGCAATCGAATAAGTGATTACAAATACAGCCGCCGCCCCGGGTACAACTCCGCAGGTCATTGTTCTGGATACGGGCGGCCAGTATTGCCATCTGATCGCACGCAAGATTCGCGAGTTGGGTGTGTATGCGGAGATCCGGCCGAGCAGCACGCCGGCGGCCCAATTGTGCGGGGCCAAGGGCCTCATTATCTCTGGCGGGCCGTGCAGCGTCTATGACGAGGGCAGCCCAACCGTAGACCCGGCTATTTTTTCCATGGGCGCCGCGGTTCTGGGCATCTGTTACGGACAGCAACTCATGGCGCTATCCCTCGGCGGGCGGGTGCGTAAAGGCGAAAAGGGCGAGTATGGCCTGGCCTTTCTGGAGATCGCCGAGGACGCAAATCCGCTGTTTGCCGGCACTCCGGTGCGGCAGCAGATCTGGATGAGTCACCGGGATGCCGTAGAGCAGGTGCCGCAAGGGTTCCGTATTATCGCGGGGACCGATACGTGCGAGGCCGGGGCAATGGTAGACACCCTCGGCAGACTGTACGGAGTCCAATTTCATCCCGAAGTGGTTCACACACCCGCGGGCCGCCGCATTCTCTCGAACTTCGTGTTCGATATCTGCGGTTGCCGTCCCGACTGGGAACCGAAACACCAGATTCCTGCCATCGAGAACCGCATCCGCGAGGTGGCCGCGGGTCGAAGCGTTTTCTTCTTTGTTTCAGGGGGCGTCGATTCCACTGTCGCCTATACGCTGTGCCTGCGGGCGCTGGGCGATGCGAGGGTCCACGGCGCTTATGTCGATACGGGCCTGATGCGCGAAGGCGAGACGGAGTACGTCAAAGACGTTTTCGCTTCGCTCGGCAGCCACGGTTTCGCCGTAGAGGATGCCTCGGCCGGTTTCCTGAATGCCCTTTCCGGGGTTCGCGACCCCGAGCGCAAGCGTCACATTATCGGCGAGCAGTTTGTCCGTGTGCAGGAGGAGATTCTCGAACGCGGGCACTTTCTCGATTCACAATGGATACTCGGGCAGGGCACGATTTACCCCGACACCATTGAATCCGGCGGCAGCGCCAACGCCGACCTGATAAAAACCCATCACAACCGCGTGCCAGGCATCTCGGAGCTGATCGCATCCAACCGGTTGGTGGAACCGCTGCATCTCCTGTACAAGGATGAGGTACGGGAGATCGGCCGCGAGTTGGGGTTGCCCGGCGATCTTCTCGACCGGCATCCCTTTCCAGGCCCCGGTTTAGCCATCCGGTGCCTGTGTTCGGAAAGTAGCGCGCAGGTGGAGCGCCTGGGTCCGGGATGGTTGATTCCGGTGCGCTCGGTCGGCGTGCAGGGTGATTGCCGCACCTACATGCCGGTGCTGTCTATCGGCGACCTCGATCATGATCAGGCGCGGAGGCTGATCAACGAATACCCCGGCATCAACCGGGTTGTTGCCGCCGTCGCCAGCCATGCCGAAATCCGGGAAATGAAGGTGCGCCCAAGCGATCTCAGCGCACAAAGGCTTGCCCGTTTGAGAAGGGCCGATGCCATTGTCCGTGAGCTTTCGGCCGAATCGGGATTTGACCGCCAGGTATGGCAGTTTCCGGTTGTGTTGATCCCCCTTGGAACCTCCGGGCGTCCCGATTCCGTGGTGCTTCGCCCGATCCATTCCGTCGATGGTATGACCGCGCAGTCGGTGACCATGGATGCGGAGTTGCTTCAGCGGATGGCGTCCGAGCTTTTGCGTGTGGAAGGGCTTTGTGGAGTCTTTTACGACTTGACGCACAAACCGCCCGCTACCATTGAGTGGGAGTAGATTCGGGCCAACCGCTCACTTAACGTTCACGGCTCGGAAGCGATTACGGAGCCGCGCGCGTTAGCGAGCGGACTTGGCGAACTGGCACGGTTATTTCCTGACGGTCCCTTAGCGCTCGCGCGGGATCAGCCGGATCATGCTGAAATTGACCGAACAGCTACGCTCGTCGTTAGGGGGACGCCAGACGGGCGAACAGAGCAGTTGAATCCCGTATTCCGCTTCGTCGGGTACGTCCGCTTCCAACACGAACAGGCCGGTGCGTTCCAGAGTCCACAAACCGGATCTCCTTCCGTTCACGATTGCTTCAACGCGCACGGGCTGACCCTGGCGGAAAGAGGTCTCGTGCGCATGCCCGCGGATGCGCAGGCGCTGCGCCCCGGAGTGGACGCGCCGCAGCGCAAGCGAGGCGCTTTCTCCCACCCACCTGTACTTGTTGCCGAACACCCCTTCCAGCTCATGCCAGCCTGAGCCGAGGTACTTCTCGTGTCCCGGTTGGGAGAAATCCACGATATCGGCGCGCTCGCCCGGGTACAATTCACCGCGCTCGCCGGACGGCAGCAGGTTGTAAACGCCCTGCTGGTTGTGGGCTTCATAACTACACGCCGCACAGGTGAGCACGTCGCCGGTTCTCGCCAGCCCGCCATGGCAGTCCGGACAGCGCAGCAGGTTCTGAAAATGATCGAGATCCGCTCCTTCATCGCCCGGCACGCCCTCTTTCCGGCACACCGCCGCCAGGGTGCCGCCGAGCAGCTTCGCGGCACGCCACGCCGA
>DASTMK010000320.1:0-3807 GCA_035714225.1 Bryobacteraceae bacterium
GATGCAGCCCCATCGCCCGCGAGCGGGTCTCCTTGCCGTGGTAATCGCTGACCATCGACATGGAGGCGGGATAATAAACTGTCTCGCCAAGCCCTTCGGCCGCGCGGAAGAAGAACAGGTGCTTGAAATTCTTCGATAACGCCGTGGCCATACAAATGATGCTCCAAATATGCAGCCCCAGAAGGATGGCCGTCTTGCGGCGTATGCGATCTACGACGAGTCCTGCAAACGGAGCACTGAGACCATAGACCCACGCGAAAGAGGAGCCGAGGAGACCCAGTTCCACGGGCGTCAGCCCCATTTCTTTTTCAAGCAGGGGGAACACGGAGAAAATGGCCTGCCGGTCCGCGTAATTGAAAAAGGAGATGCACCACAGCATCGCCACCACGTACCACTTGTAGCGGCCGGACGACGTCGTATTCTGTCGCATTCTTTGTTCGTGGGGACGGTATCGTGCCGCTTAATGGACCGTTCGCGTCTTGCGGGTCATGTAGTCCATCAGCAGATACTGTCCCAACGTATAAGGCGTGGTGAAATAGGCCTTACCGCGGCACAGCTCCGTCACTCTCTGAACAAAGTTTACCAGCCCATAGTCGCTGGCGAGCATGAAGGTGTTAATCAGAATACCCTGCCGCTTGCAGCGGTTCACTTCTTCCAGCGTTCTGCTGATAACCAGCGGGTCCAGACCGAAGGCATTGCGATAAATGCGCCCGTCTTCAAGCGTCAGGCAGGAAGGCTTCCCATCCGTGATCATGATGATCTGCTTCATGTCCTTCTTTTCCTGACTGAGCAGCCTCTGCGCCAGAATAAGGCCATCGCGCGTATTCGTGTAGTAAGGCCCTACCTGCACACGGGCCAGATCGGAGAGACGAAGCTCCTCGGCGGAATCGTGGAACAGGACACATTTCAGGCTGTCGCCCGGATACTGTGTACGGATGAGGTGCGCCAGCGCCAGAGCGACCTTCTTGGCGGGCGTAAAGCGGTCTTCGCCATACAGAATCATGCTGTGGCTGCAATCGAGCATCAGCACGGTGGCGCACGAGCTCTGGTATTCCGCCTGGTGCACGTGCAGGTCGTTATAGTCGAGCTCCAGCGGCACCTTTACACCTTCCCGCTTGATGGCGGAGAAAAGCGTTTCACTGACATCCAGGTTCATTGTGTCGCCGAATTCATAGCGCCGCGAGGCGCCGCTGGCCTCGATGCCGGTGGCCAGGTCGCGAGTGTCGTGAGCGCCGAAGCTGGACTTGCCGAGCGAAGCCAGGAGGTCTTTCAGGGTCTTGAATCCGAGGAAGTCCACGGACTTGCTGGTGATTTCGAACTTCACCTTGTTTTCGGCGCCGCCGATCTGGCCGGGCGCGCCCTGCGGCTCGGCTTGCGGCTGCTGGTCCATGGACAGATACCCTTCGTCGATCAACTTCTGAACCAGCCGGTCCAGGAGTTGATCCAACTGTTCCGGCGACATGCTCTGGAGTTGCTCGGCAATCTCTTCCGCTCGCTGCTGGTCGAACAACTGCCCGGATTCCAGCGCCTTTTGCAGCGCCTCCTTCAACTCTTCCAGCGTGTGCTCGTTCCACTCCGAGAAGCGCATGTACTGGTCCTCGAAGCCGCTCGAGAGGAAAAAATCCGAGAGCGCTTTCATCAGATCTTCGGCGCCGATGCCGAAGTCATCTCCGGTGTAGCGGGTATATCGAACAGATTTCACAGACCCCTCCCCAGGCGAAACCGCTTGCTGACGCGCGCGGCTCCGTTTCCGAGCCGTGACCGCGAGGGAGCGGCCCCGTTGGAAATACGTAAACGAACTTCTGAAACCATGTGCTCAGTTGAAATGCTGCCGGCGAGTGCGGCGGCCTTCTTCCGGCGCCGGTGTTTCGCGCTTTCGCTCTTCCGCGGTAAAGCCGCGTTCTTCACTGCGGCTCAGCCGGCGGTGTGCGTAGAGACCTTCGAGGATGAACTCCGCTGCTGAGATGCGTAGCGCATCCGGCTCACTGGAGCCGAGCCCGAACGCACCGGTTTTTTCGAGCAGTCCCTGAATGCCGGAAAGGCGTGAAAGCAGATCCGCTGAACCGGAAAGCTCGTCCAGCTTGAGCGATCCGCCGATCTCAAACCATTGCACAATGTGCGATACGTTCACGCCTTCCATGTAATGGTTGTAAACTTTCCCCACCGCGGTGCGAATCAGCTCCCTTGCAACGGCGTCTCCGCCTTTCAATTCACCTTCATACTCCAGTTCAAGCTTGCCGGTTATGGAAGGCAGCGCCGCGTAAAGATCCATCACCCGCGGAACGGCGGTGTCTTCTCCCATCCGCAAGGCGCGCTGTTCGGCGTTGGAAGCGACGTTTTCCAGAACCGAAATCGGCAATCGTTGCGAGACGCCGGAGCGCTTGTCCACCTTCTTGTCCTCGCGCGCCAAAAACGCCAGCTCTTCGACCACCTGCCGGATGAAGTCCGGAATCAGAAGCGTCACAGGAGCGTCACGGTCCGTCCACGATTCGTGCCGGGTAATCTCCATCCCCTGCTCCAGCGTCACGGGGTAGTGTGTGCGGATCTCGCTTCCGATGCGGTCTTTGAGCGGCGTGATGATCTTTCCGCGCGCCGTATAATCTTCCGGATTCGCGGTGAACACCAACATCAAGTCGAGCGGTAGCCGGACAGGGTAACCTTTGATCTGGACGTCGCCCTCCTGCATGATGTTGAACAGGCCAACCTGAATCTTTCCGGCCAGGTCGGGGAGTTCGTTGATCGCGAAAATGCCCCGGTTGGCGCGAGGCAGAAGCCCGTAGTGCACGGTCAGCTCGTCGGAGATGTTGTGTCCGCGGCGGGCCGCCTTGATCGGGTCGATATCGCCGATCATGTCGGCAATCGTCACATCCGGCGTGGCGAGTTTTTCAACATAACGGTCTTCCGGCGACAGAAACGCGATCGGAGTTTCCTCCCCCATCTCTTCGATGAGGTTCCGGCAGTTGCGGCATATAGGCTGATACGGGTTGTCGTGGATCTCACATCCGGCCACGTACGGTACAGCTTCATCCAGAAGCGTAGCCAGCATGCGGATGAGCCGCGTCTTTGCCTGGCCGCGCAGGCCGAGCAGGATAAAATTGTGACGCGAGAGTATCGCGTTGATGACCTGAGGTACAACGGTATCGTCGTAGCCTACGATACCGGAGAAGAGCGGTTCTTTGCGTTGCAGCAAGCAGATGAGATTGCTGCGCATCTCATCCTTGACCGTTCGTGCCGCAACTCTCTCCTCGGAAAATTTGCTTCGTCTAAGTGCTCCAAGAGTGTGAGGTAATTCCCAGTGGGTGGTTTTCATCACTGCCCATCCCGATCTACGGCGATTGTAGCACCGCAATCGATGAGATTTGATTTCCTGTTCTGTCAGACGCACGAAAAGGGAATCCGGAAACCGGAATCGAAACAAATCTGATATCTTTGGGACTCAAATGAACCCCGATTTGCCCGACATGGATTTTCAGCGCTTCTGGCGGAAGTTGCAGCAGATAGGCCTTAACGCTTATGAAGCGCGCTCGTACCTTGTCCTCGTCGGCCACCCGAGATTTAAAGCGCTCGAACTGGCTGCGCGCGCTCATGTGCCCCGGCAGAAGATTTACGAGGTGCTCGACAGTCTGATGGAAAAGGGCTTCGCGCAGGTGGTTCAGGAAAAGACGAAGCTCTTTTCAGCGGTAGAGCCCGGATTGGCGATACCCGGCTACCTGGCCCGGCGTGCCGAAATGCTGGAACATGAGTTGACCGAACAGGCGCGCATGGCCGGCGATCTGGTGGACGATCTCATGTCCGCGTACTCGACCG
>DASTMK010000321.1:0-4628 GCA_035714225.1 Bryobacteraceae bacterium
GTCTTGCCCATGAAATTAACTACGTCCGTGTCGTTGCGAATAGTGCCGGCGGCTATACCGTAGGCCAGTCCGGGAATAAGGAACATCAGGAAGATAATGGCCACGATGCCCGAGAGAAAAGGGGAATCGAGAATGCTACCCGTCTCGGGATTGCGAAGAATACCGCTTTCGGGAACGACCGACAGCACCAGGAGTACATTCGTTACGAGGAGTGCAAAGCCCGCCGCCTTCAGCCCTCGCTTTTCGCCCGGCCCCAGCTTTTCGATCTTCGCGCCGGCGTCGCCTTCGAACTTGCCCAGCCTGGGCTCCACCAGCCTGTGCGTCACAATGGTCCCGGCCATGGTGATGAGGAATGTCGAAATCGCCATGAAGTAGTAGTTCGCCGCGGGATTGACGTAGTACGCAGGATCGATGATCCGCGCCCCTTCAGTCGTTAGCCCGCTCAACAGAGGGTCCACAGTTCCCAGCACGAGGTTTGCGCTGTATCCTCCGGAGACACCGGCGAATGCAGCGGCAAGTCCAGCGAGCGGATGCCGCCCCACGGCCAGGAAGATCACCGCCGCCAGCGGAATCAGGATGACGTAACCCGCCTCCGATGCCGCGTTCGACATCACACCGGTGAACACCACCACGACGGTGATCAGGCGCTTCGGCGCGGCGAGCACCATTCCCTTAAGAGCGGCGCCGAGGAGTCCCGAGCCTTCCGCCACCCCGACCCCAAGCATCGCGACCAGCACTGTCCCCAATGGTACGAACCCCGTGAAGTTGGTCACCAGGCTGGTCAGCATCCTCCTGAGACCGCCGTCGGACAGCAGGTTGACGGCGTTGATCTCTTTGCCCGTGCCGGGGTGGACAGCCGTCAGGCCGAACTGCACCAGCAGCCACGAGAGGGCGATTACCAGAAGCGCGAAGATCGCGAAGAGAGAAGCTGGGTGAGGCAGTTTGTTACCGGCATACTCGACAAAGTTGAGCGCGCGGTGAAGTGCGTTGGCGGACGCAGGCATAAACGCATGATCGCACGCACGCCGCTCCGGAACGCCCGCGGCACTGGGATATGATTGGGGTAACGAAATTGATATTCAGGAGCAATCATGACCGATAAACGTGGACCGAGCCGTCGCGAATTTCTCGGCAAACAGGCGTCGCTGGCCGCATCGCTTTCGTTAGCCTCCGGAGCGTACGCCAAAGCGCCGAAGTTCACACCCAAAGCCAATACTCGCGTTCTGGGTGCGAACGATCGCATCAACCTGGGTTTTATCGGAAACGGAATGCAGTTCCACGCCCTGGTGGAAGGCGCGTTCCGTGCCCGCAAACAGCAGAAGAACGATTTCGAGTTCGCCGCCGTATGCGATGTGTGGGAGCCCCGGCTGAAATATGCGCAGGAACAGACGAAAGCCGAAAAGACATACCGCGACTACCGCGAACTGTTATCGAATCCGGACATAGACGGTGTGGTGATTGCCGTTCCGGACCAATGGCATTTTCTGATGGCCAGCCAGGCCTGCCAGTGCGGCAAAGACGTGTATCTTGAAAAGCCGATGACGTACACGGTAGCCGAAGCGGCCAAGCTGAACGAGATCGTCGGCGATACAAAACGCGTCCTGCAGGTAGGCGGAACCGGTCCCAGCACCCGCCTTTATTGGAAGGTGAACGAGTACATCCGTTCCGGCAAGATGGGCAAGGTTGTCTGGGGTCTCATCAGCTATAACCGCAACACGCGCGAAGGCATGTGGGATTATCCGATCCCCGGCGTCGGCAGCGATCACTGGCCGGATGCCGAGGTCAGCCCGAAGAACCTGGATTGGGAAATGTGGCTGGGTCCCGCGCCGCACCGCAAATTCAGCAAGGAGCGATACTTCCGCTGGAGAAAGTATTGGGACTATTCGGGCGGTAATGCGACCGATCTTCTCTACCATCGTCTGGGAATGATGAGCACGATGATCGGCTTCGATTTCCCGACGCGCGTCGTGGGCGCCGGCGGCATCTATGTGCAGAAGAACCGCGAGGTTCCGGATACCTACATGACGCTCATCGAGTATCCGGGCGAGTACGCCGTCAACATGGTGTCGTGCATGGCCAACTCCCGATCCGTGCCCATGACGGTCTACAGCAATTGGGCCACGCTCGAAATTACAGAACCGCAAATGGCAGCGAACGCCATGGGCGACCAGCGCCGCGGAACGGCCGCGCCGCGACGTGCACAAGTGGGGCTGGTCCGGCCGGAGCGAACGTTCCTGAAGGAATTCCAGGAAGCAAATGACGGGAAAACGGAGGTTGTCATTGAGTCCGAGCCCAGTGCCAGCCTCGCCGACGACTGGCTCGACTGCATGCGCAGCCGCGGCACACCGGTCTATAACGTATTGCGCGGGTACCAGGTGATGACAGCGATCGCGCTCGGTGTGGAATCGTACCGCAGCGGCAAGGTGATGGCTTTCGATCCCGCCACCCAGCGCGTGCTATCGTCACCGCCGTCACACAAAGAGTACCTGCCCGCGGACGCTTGACGCGTAACTCGTACTACAGTTCCTTGATGAAGATATTTCGGAACTGTACCAGGCTCGGCGGACCTAGAAACCGCCCATCCCGGAAAGTGCCGTGATGCTGCAAGGCAAGCGGCCCTTCCGCGGGTATGCCCGGTAACTGTGCATTCTCGACAACGGTCTTGCCGTTCAGTACCACGGTGACGCGATCGCCTTTCATCGTGATCTCGAACGTGTTCCACTCGCCGATGTTTTTGTCGGCGTTGTACTTCGGTGTAACCGCGGCTTTGATGGCCTGCGGCATGTTGCGATCGGTGCGGTATCCGTAGAATTCGCCGGAACCCACCGGCCAGTTCCAGATGTTGACCTGCGCCTTGCCGCTTCCGCGTATAAAAATACCCGAATCCGAATCGGGAACTTCGATCTTGATCACCTGGCCGTTCTCGTCCAACTTTTCGGAGCCGTCCGGCATCACAATGCGAACGTCCTTGTTGCGAAAAGGAGTGGCTGTGATGCGCCAGTCTACACGGAGCACAAAATCCTTGTACGACTTCTCACTCCAGAGATTCTTGTCTTTGGGCGCTTCGCTCCGCGCGTCGTAATCGATGACGCCATTCACCACTTTCCAGTGGCCGTTATCCCCCTCGGGAATCTTCCAACCCGTCAGATCCTTTCCGTTGAACAGGGACGTGAAACCCGGCGGCGCTGTTTGGGCGCCAGCGGGAGACAGCCCCGTCGTAAGAGCCAAACCCACTGTCATGATGCCTGCTGCGAAAAGTCGCATTTATCCTCCCGTACAAAGATATGAAATCATTCTTTACGTGCTGGAACAAATCCGACTGATTAGGTCGCATATCTGCTATACTGGTGCCGTGCCCAAGATCACCTTTCTGCCTCAGAATGTCACGGTGGAGTTCGACCCCGAGACCATGCCCTACGCCGATCACGGGAAACCGCTCTCGATTCTGGACATTGCGTTGAACAACGGGGTGCAGCTCGAACACGCTTGCGGAGGATTCTGCGCCTGCACGACGTGCCACGTTGTAGTGAAAGAGGGCAGGGAACATCTTTCCGAGATGGATGACGAGGAAGCCGACCGCCTGGATATGGCCGCGGATCTGCAACTTCATTCGCGGTTGGGCTGCCAGGCGGTTTATGAAGGCAACGGCGATATCGTGGTCGAGATTCCCGCCTGGAATCGCAACTACGTGAGCGAAGGGGGCGGCTCGATCCTCGGGGAAGCGATTCCCGCCGGCAAGCGGGACTAGCTACAATCCGTCTTCACCGGCGGCGGAACTCCTCAGCCGTCGCCGCCAGTTTCTCCACGAGTTCCATGGGAAGATCCGCCTCGATCTTCACCGTGCGTTCCTCCATGCTGACGTCGATCTGGTCGTATACCCGCAGTAAGTCCGTTCGCCCATCCGGAGTGTTCAACCGCGCCAATCCGAGCAATCCGCGAATGGCATCATGCAGCTTTTTGGCATCCTGTTCCGTCGCGCTGGTGCCCGATGCGTTGAGGTGAAACCCGGAGCTCAGATCGGCCCATCCGCTGAACCCGTCGAGAGAGCGGAATACTTTTCCAAGATTCGCCAGGTTACCCTCGCCGACGACTCCGGGCGGCAACCGGCTGACTGCGCCGGAAGAGACCGCCCACAACTGTGCGCCAGCGGGGATCTGCTTCGTGCGATCCAGCAAAGCCGCGGGCGGCTTTGCACCCGAATCCCTCTGATCGATAACGGACTGCACGACGCGCACCGGACCCGCAACCGCCGTCGATGTATTCATGAACGTGATAGCGGCTTCGTCGCTTCCCACGAGGGTATAGCCTTTGTATTGGGTCCGCCGGCCTCCTTCTTTTTCAAGTTTCGGCTCGATACCTTGCGGAGAGAAGCGTCCGCGCGCGAATAGCACTGTGTCTTTCCCGTCCGACGCCGCGAGCACCTCCCAAAGATCTTCCCGCGCATCGATGCCAAGCCGCTCACGCAGTGCGTCAAAAGCCGGGAATGGCCGCTGTGCGATGTACTTGCTGTAGACTGTGGTCTTCTTGATCTGGTCGATTCTTGCGCCGCCCATCGCGATGGTGTCCGGCGGCACCAGTGTGAGCAGCGCTGGGTCGATTCTCACGGACTGTGTATCCCTGGAGCCGCA
>DASTMK010000322.1:0-4071 GCA_035714225.1 Bryobacteraceae bacterium
TTCTCGTTGGGTCACGCTTGACCCCCGCTATAAGGATATCGCAGCTCGGTTCCTACTTGGTCGGCTATCGCGACGGCGGTTCTGTTCTATTCGACAGGCGAACGTTCCACCGCCGCGCGATCCCACTTTGCAAGGTCCGCCGCGGCTTCGTAAGAGCTTTGGAGGAATTCGAGCAAAGCGGTATCGGGATCGGCCGCGGTTCTCACAGCTTCGTAGGGCAGGAGAAACTCGCGCATCTGCTCGTGATAGTGAGCCTCTTTGGGTCTTACCGGCTGGTCTTTGAAGCCGGGCGGCTCCGGGTAGGCGTAGGAATAGAAAGCAGGTTCATCGAGGGCGCCCCCTCCAGGCCAAAAGCCGGCACTGCTGACCTCATGCGAATACGCCTCACGCATCACGAAGTCGCCGACGTTTGGAATGCCACCGGGGTGTTCGGGAGCGGCGCGGCCGGAAAAGCGTGTGACCGCCAGGTCGAACGCGCCCCAGAAAAAATGAACCGGGCTGACTTTGCCGAGGAAATCCGACCGGAACTGTTTGAATACGCGGTCCGACTGCAGAAGAACACGCCAGAACCGGTTTGCGTATTCGGCATCGTAGGCGGCGTGATCGGAATCGCGGTCCAGCCGGACCGGGTGCTCCATTTCCACGGCTACGGGCCAAACGGAAACGGCAACGCCGAGCTCCTGCAAGGTGTCCATAGATGCACGGTAGAAGTCGGCCACGGTCATGGACCGCAAAGGAATGGAGCGGGCAAGCCCCCAACTGGTGGAAAAACGTAAGTCGTGGCTTACAAAATCGAACTCGATCTCAAAAGCGCCGGTGCGGTAAGGGATGGAGGATGTCCTCAAGCCGCGGACGCTGACATAAAGCGGAATATGCCACCAATGATTGACCGGCGCACTGAGCGCCATTCGGACCTTGCCGATCACCTGAGTCCACATTTGAAGTGTGGTGCAAGTGTCCCGCCAAGCCTGGAACGGCAATGCCGGCCAAGCCTCCTGTTGCGTTCCGAACATGAGCTCCGATTGCATGATTCCCCTCCCGAAGCGGGCGGCCGGCTTCAGCCCGCGGTCAGACCGATCACCTGGAACCCGGCATCCACGAACAGGATATTGCCTGTAACGCCGCGGCCAAGATCGCTCGCCAGAAACACGGCCGTATCGGCCACTTCTCCAGGATCGGTGTTCCGGCGTAACGGCGCCACCCGCTCCACGGAATCCAACACCTTCGAAAAATCCTTGATGCCGCGCGCGGAAGCGGTCTTCACCGGTCCGGCCGAAATCGCATTCACGCGGATGTTGCCGGGGCCCAGATCATTTGCCAGATACCGGACCGACGCCTCCAGCGCCGCCTTGGCAACACCCATCACATTGTAATTCTGCACGACCCTTGTTGCGCCCAGATAGGTCAGGGTCATGATGGAACCGCCCGCCGCCATCAGCGGAGCCGTGGCTTTGGCCACCGCCACCAGCGAATAGGCACTGACCTCCTGCGCCAGCAGAAAGCCGGAGCGGGACGTTTCCACAAACGGACGCGTCAAATCGTCGCGATTGGCGAACGCGATACTGTGCACTACAGTGTCGATGGCGACATGCCCGTTCTTCCGGAGGGATTCCGTCAGGGCGGCAATCTCTTCGTCCTTGGTCACGTCGCAGGGAAATACGCTCGCGGCCGACAACTCGTTTGCGAGCTCTTCTACTGTGAGCCGCTGCCGCTCGCTCTGATAGGTGAGGAGGACCTTGGCGCCCTCGCGTGAGAATGCCTGCGCGATGGCGTAAGCCAGACTCCACCTGTTGGCGACACCGAGAACGAGCGCGGTTTTCCCTTCCAGCAATTTTGACATGAACTCGCTATTCTACCGCGAGCGTTGGTGCGAACTCTCCGCAGCCCTTATCGCAGCTTCATCGGGCGGCCGCCCGCTTCCTTACTGCGCTGTGCCGCGTCCATGAACGCAAAGATTTCCAGCGTCTCCTCGTTCGGTACGGGCGGCTTACCGGTCTGGAAAAACTCGACGATGTGTTTCAGCATCGGCGTATAGCTCGACTTCGCCTTCGGAGGGCTCGTTACGACATCCTTTTCGCGGTACACCACCGCGCCATAGCCGCCATACGGCCGCAAGGCGTTCACAGTGCCAATGCGTCCGTCCTTCCAGCGGCACGTTACGGAGTCGATACCCTCCCCGGAAACCCTCGTAACTTCCTGGCAGCCCGGACCCATCATCGCGAACAGCATCTCGACCGGGTGAATAGCGTACCACGAGAGGTCGAGATAATGGTGCGCTTCGGTGGGTCCTGGACCCCATGTAACCACCGCCTTCGCGTCAGAGGTCTTCATCGTCTCTACGATCTCGCTCCATCGCAGGCTGGAGGTGCTGAACCAGGGGACTCCGGCCGCCTTCGCAAGCCGCGCGATCTCGCGGGCATCCTCGAGTGTGGAAGCCAGCGGCTTGTCGATGAACATAGGTTTCTTCGCCGCAATCACCTGCTTGGCCTGCTCCAGGTGCTTTCTCCCATCCACGCTCTCAAGCAGGATTGCATCAACCTTGCTGCACAGGGTGGGAATGTCGGGAACAATTTCGATATTCCACTTCGCTTTCAGTTCTTCTGCGTACTTATCCACTCTCGTATAGCTGGACTCCACATCCGAGCTGCCGCCTTTGTATGCCGCCACGATGCGGGCACCCGGAATATGTTCCGGATGCGACGGGTTGTTCAGCACGCTGGAAAAGGCGATGACGTGGGACGTGTCGGTTCCGATGATGCCGAGTCTCAGGTCGGCCGCAAAGGATGGCACGGAGATCAGTGCGAGCGCTAGCAGGTATTTCATCAACCGCATTGTACACTAGTGTGTTCTTGGATCTGGCCACTCCATTGATGTATGTGAAGGGCGTGGGCCCCGCGCGGGCAGCGATGCTCGAAGCCAAGGGGCTGTTGACGGTAGAAGATCTTCTGTATTACCCCCCGTTCCGGTATGAAGACCGGCGCAATGTGAAGCCGGTGTCCGCCCTCGCTCCCGGCGAGATGGCGACCGTAATCGCCGAGGTCCGCTCTGCCCGGCTCGCCGGGTTTCAACGCCGCAACCTGGGAATGTTTCAGGCCACTTTCGCTGATGGCTCCGGCGCACGCCTCATTGGGAAATGGTTTCATGGCGGCTACCTGCAATCGGTGATCACGCCGGGGCTCAAAATCGCTCTCTACGGGAAGATCGAAATCGACAGCTATACGGGCGACCTCGTAACGCTGCATCCCGAGTTCGAAATTCTTTCCGAAGAAGACGAGGACGCCGAAGCCGCGCTGCACCTCGGCCGCATTGTTCCCATCTACGAGGCGCCGGGGAAGCTCACAACCCGGTTGATGCGCACGATTGTGTACCGGGCGCTGGAGCGGGTTTCGCCAGTGGAGGACCACCTTCCGGCCGGTATCCGCCAGCGTCTGAAACTGCGGGATTTTTGGCCGGCCATCCTGGAGATGCACTTTCCCGCCGCGGATGCCGACGTCCGGCTGTTGAACGCCTTCCGGTCTCCAGCACAGTTCCGGTTGATTTTCGAAGAGTTCTTCTGGCTGGAGTGCGGCTTGGCGCTGAAGCGCTCCCGGGCGCGGCTGGAGCAGGGCATCAGCTTCGATCTGAACGACCGCGTACGCGAAAAGATCAGAGCAATGTTGCCGTTCAAGCCCACGGGAGCGCAGAAACGCGTGCTAAAGGAAATCGCGGAAGACATGGCGGCGCCGCGGCCCATGAACCGTTTGCTGCAGGGCGATGTCGGCAGCGGCAAAACACTCGTCGCGGCCGAGGCGGCCATTATCGCGATCGAGAATGGTTACCAGGTGGCGGTGCTCGCTCCAACCGAAATTCTGGCCGGACAGCATCACTTCTATTTCAAGAACCTGTTCACAAAACTGGGCTATGTCGTTGCGCTGTTGACAGGCTCGTCCACCCAACGCGAGAAAACACAAATCAAAAAACTGGTGGCTGCCGGAATGGTGCATATTCTCATCGGTACCCACGCAGTGATAGAGGCCGATGTCGAATTCCACAAGTTGGGCTTGGCGGTCATCGACGAACAGCACCGGTTCG
>DASTMK010000323.1:0-7743 GCA_035714225.1 Bryobacteraceae bacterium
CTTCCGGGTCGAGGCTATCGCCGTACGCCTCATCCGGCTGGTGCTTTAGCAGATCCAGCGCTACGGTTTCGTAGCCGTTCTTCAGCCGGTCCAGCAGTTCGAGCTCTCTCGCGACGCGGGCGTTTGGGATACGGGTGAACCCCAGCATCCCGGGCCGGTTGTTGCTGAGATCATCCAACAAAACCCGCCGCGACATCCGTTGCTGCCGCCAATCCTTTAATTCGGGCGGCGGTGATGGAGTGGAACTATCGTGATCCAAAAGAAGAGTGACGTCGTAGCGGAACTTGGTGAATTCGTTCCAGGTGCGCCCGCGTTTGGGCCTGATCTGAACGCGAGTAATACGGGGCAGCCGCTCCTTCAGTGCCTGGAAAAAGGCCGGGTCGATGACCAGTTCCTGTTCAAGAGCAATGCGCTTCTGCACGCGCTGTTCGAATTGGCAGGCTGGCAAGGAATCGGAGGCGCGATACGCCTCCAGTGACGCATGAAAAGCCTCCAACAGAGGGAGGCTTCTCACGTCACCGAGAAAAATCTTCGCGCTGTGGTTCGCCGCCGCTACGGCACCTTCCAACACGCGCAGCAGGTAGTCCATGCTGGGGAAGTACTGAATCACCGAATGAAGAAGAACCAGATCGAAGCTTTCTTCTTTCAGAAACGACCAGTCGTCTGCATTGCTTTGAAACAGGCGTATGTTTTTCATCGCCGCTGCATGCCGCTCTATGTAATTCAAGGCGGCTGCCGAAAAGTCGGTTCCGAAATACTCGTCGCAGTGGGGCGCGAGCCGGAAGAGAAGAAGTCCCGCTCCGCACCCGACTTCCAAAACCCGGCGCGGCTTAAGAGACAGAACATGATCGACCGCTTGCCCCACCCATTCGCGGACTTCACCCGCTGGAATCTGCCGGCCGGTGTAGCTGCTGTTGAAGCCCGAGATGTTAAACGTTGGGTCCTGCTCGCCGCCGGCCTGAATGTACGTCTCATCCCATACGGCCTGCCACTCGGGAACCCGATCGCCACTCCAGGACTCGTTGTCCTGCTGTAGTCCGGCGCCTGTGTAACGTGGATCTTGAACGATGTATGCCACCAGGCGCTGTTCACCTGTAGCGTCGGCGCGAGCATCGACCACGGCCGATTGCACGCCTGGATGTTGGAGCAGCGCCGCTTCAATCTCTCCCAACTCGATGCGAAAGCCTCTCAGTTTGATCTGCTGGTCCATGCGGGCCAGGTATTCAAGATTGCCGTCGGGGAGATATCGAACGAGATCGCCTGTTTTGTACAATCTCTGCGCTGCACCCTCGAACGGGTTTGGAACGAATTTCGCGCCGGTCAAATCGGGCCGGTTCAAATAACCTCTTGCCAGCCCCACTCCACCCACGTGTAACTCTCCCGGGACGGAAATCGGAACGGGCTGCCCATTGGAATCGAGCACGTAAATCTGCATGTTCTGAATCGGCCGGCCGATGGGGACCTGTCGAACATTTCCGTTTTGCTCCGCGGGGATATACCACGTTGCATCCCAGAATTCCGAAGTGCCGTAGAGGTTATAAAGCGTGGCGTGTGGCATCTGCCTGCGGAAAAGCTCAAACAGGTCCGCCGGAAGCGCTTCGCCACTCGACACCCAGAAACGGAGCGCTGGAAGCCGGTGCTGAAGATCGGGAACGGTATCCAGCATCGCGCGAAGGAGCGAGGGCACAACCCAGATCCGGGTCACGTTGCGACCGGCGAGTTCCTCCACCAGCGCAAAGGGGTCCTTCAACACGGCATCCGGAATAATTGCTGCGGGCACTCCCTGCAACAGTCCTCCAAAAAACTCCCAGATAGAGTCCACGAAGCTGATAGCAGTCTTCTGGCTGAGAACTTCCTCGCGAGTGAACGGATAATCCCGCCACATCCAGTCCAGCCGATTCAGGATTTGCCTGTGCTCTACCGCAACCCCCTTCGGCCTGCCGGTCGATCCCGAGGTGTAGATCAGGTACGCCATATCGTCCGGACCGACGGTGCAAGCCGGGTTATCGCCGCTGTGACCGGCTATCGCTCTGGCATCGTCGTCAAGGCAGATAGTGCGGTTGGGAACTTCTGCGAGGGCCGGCAACAAGGCACGTTTTGTGATCAGGGCGCCGGCGCGCGAATCCTTCAGCATGAACGCCAGACGCTCCCGCGGATAGGTCGGGTCTAGCGGCAGATAGACACATCCGGCTTTGAAGATTGCGAGCAGCCCGACGACAAAATCGAGTGAGCGCTCCAGGCAGATGCCAACCGTCGATCCGGCTTCAACCCCCATGCTCTTCAGGTAGTGCGCCGTCTGGTTGGCGCGCCGGTTCAAATCTTCGTAAGTGAGCCGCTGATCGCCACAAAGGAACGCGCTCGCCGTTGGAGCCGCCGCTACTTGTGTTTCAAACTGTTCGACGAGGCTGCGATCGCAGGGATATGCGCGGTCCGTTTGATTCCAGTCGATGAGCAGTTGCCGGCGTTCCGCCTGCGTCAGAAGAGGCAGAGCTGCAAGCCGCTGGTCCGGGTTGGCGGCGATCCCTTCCAGCAAAGTTTCATAATGCCCGGCCATGCGCTCGATAGTTCCCGCATCGAACAGGTCGGTGTTGTACTCAAACTGAACATGGATGCCCGAGGGTGTTTCGAACGTGTGCAGGGCAAGGTCGAAGATAGCGGTTCCACGCTCCACAGCGAGGTTGGGCGACCCGCTATCCGAGTCCTGCAAGGATACGGTTGGGGCATTAAAAAGTTGGAATACCACCTGAAATAACGGGTTGCGGCTCAGGTCCCGATCGGGAGCGAGTTCCTCCACCAGCTTGGTGAAAGGCACGTCCTGGTGGGCATACGCTCCGAGCGCCGCTTCGCGTACGCGCCGCAACAGCTCTCGAAATTCAGGATCGCCGCCGCAGTCCGTCCGGAATACCAGTGTGTTCACGAAAAAGCCGATAAGCTTCTCAATCTCGCCGCGGTTCCGGTTGGCGATATAGGAGCCCACTACGATGTCATCCTGTCCGGTGTATCGGTACAGCAAGGCCTGAAACGCCGCCAGCAGCACCATAAACAGCGTGGCGCCTTCCTTGTGGCACAGCGCTTTCAGCGGCGCGGTCAGCGCGGAGGACAATGTGACGCTGTGGTATGCGCCGCGGAACGTCTGCATGGCGGGCCGGGGGCGGTCTGTCGGCAACTGAAGCGTGGGGATGTCCTGAAGCTGCTGCTTCCAGTAGTTCAACTGGCGCTCCAGGACGGCCCCACGCAACCATTGGCGCTGCCAGGCGGCGAAATCGCCGTATTGAATTTCCAGGGGCGGCAGCGGCGAAGGTCTGCCCAGAAGAAACGCCCCATACAGAGTATTCAACTCCTGGAAAAATACGCCCATGGACCATCCGTCGCTCACGATATGGTGCATGGTTAGAAGGAAGACATAGTCGCTGTAACCCAGCCAAACGAGAGTCGTTCGCAAAAGCGGCCCACAACTCAAATCGAACGGTTTTCTCGATTCTTCTGTCGCGATGCGCAGCGCCTCAGCTTCTCTTTCAGCCGGTGCGAGATGCCGGAGATCGATGACGGGCAGCGGCAGTTCCAACGATGGAGCAATCACCTGCGCCGGCTCATCGTTGATCAGTTGGAACGTTGTGCGAAGCGATTCGTGGCGCCGCACAATCTCGTTGAGGCTGCGCTCAAGAATACCTGGGTCGATTGGCGTCTTGAGCCGGATGGCGCTGTCGATATTAAAGAAGGAATTTCCGGGCGCCAGTTGATCTACAAACCAGATCCGCTGCTGGGAGAAGGAGACCGGCAACCCGGACGGTGTGCGCGGAACCGGGACGATGGCCGGCGCCAAAGACGGTTGGCCGGATAACGCCTCGCGCAGGTGAGCGATCAACTCCGCCTTCCGCTCCGCCATGTCCGCCAGCAGCGTGGGAGTCAACACTCCCTTTGCCGCTTTATAGCGGAGGCGGTCGCCTTCCAGCCACAGCTTGACGTCGAGGCTGCGCAGATAGCTCAGCAGTTCGGATGCGGTCATAGCTCTCCTTGTTCGTATTCGTTCAGAACGGCAGCGGGCTGGGCACTCTGTGCCGTCCATCGCCCCGTCTCGATAAGGCCGGCAAGCCCGGCCACCGTCGGCGATTCGAAGAATGCAGCAAACGGAAGCTCGACCTCGAAAGTCTCTCTAATGCGGGAGATCAGTTGCGTGGCCAACAGGGAGTGGCCTCCGAGCTCGAAGAAGCTGTCATTGATGCCTACTTTCGCAACCCCCAGTACATCGGCCCAGATGGCGGCGAGTTGTTCCTCCGTCCGGTTCCTTGGCGGCACATGCGATTCGAGCGGCGCCGGATGGTCTTCACCAAGACGGAAAAGCGCATTGCGGTCTACCTTCTGATTCGGCGACAGCGGTACCTTGTCGATGAAGACGAATGCCGAAGGGATCATGTATTCCGGAAGCCGCGTCTTGAGAAAGCGCCGCAACTCCATGGCGGAAGGCGCCGCCTCCGGCTGGGGAACTACATAAGCCACAAGCAGCGTGCCGCTTTGCTCCTCTCTTCGCGCAACAACTACTGGCTGCCGGACCGCCGAATGACTGGCGAGAGCGGCTTCTATTTCGCCCGGCTCGACGCGGAATCCGCGAATTTTGATTTGATCGTCGATCCGGCCTGCGAATTCGATGTTCCCGTCCGGGAGAAGCCGCGCCAGATCTCCTGTTTTGTAGAGGCGCGCGCCGGCTTCACCGCTGAACGGATCTGGTATAAACTTCTCCGCTGTCAGCTCGGGCCGGTTCAGATAGCCGCGCGCCAGCCCGTCCCCTCCCAGATAAAGATGGCCGGTAACACCCACCGGCACGAGTTGCAGATTGTGGTCCAGCAGATAGGTTTTCGTATTGGAGATGGGTCGGCCGATGGGTACGCTCGCCGCCGCTTCGTCAACCCGCGCCGCCGCATAGCCCACCGCGAAGGTTGTGCTTTCCGTGGGCCCGTACATGTTCAGGAGACAGCCTGGAGGTCCGGCTTCCAAAACAGAGCGAAAGTATTTTGCTTCGGCCGGTTCACCGCCCACCAGTAAGTAACGCAGGGGGCCGAACAGCGACGGCATCTCGCTCGCCAGCCGGTTGAACAACGCCGTCGTCACGAACATGACGCTGATTCCTTTTTCCCGGATCTTCGATGCCAGCAGCCAGGGCGACAGAGTGACGTTCTTTTTCACCGGTACCAGGCAGCCCCCGTGCAACAGCGCGCCCCAAATCTCGAATGTAGCGGCATCAAACGAGCAATTCGACTGCAGCGCCATACGGTCCGAAGCCGTCAGCCGGACGTAGTTGGTGTTGAGCAACAGCCGGCTGATGGCCCGGTGCGGAATCGCCACTGCTTTTGGCGTGCCGGTCGATCCGGAAGTGTACATAGCGTAGGCGATGCTCTCGCCTCCGGAATGGTGGGGAGGATTGCCGGGGTCAGGCTGCGTGGCGTCTCCCCAAAGCGTCTCCAGGCGAACCAGCCGGACACTATTGGCAGGGAGCGCGTCTGCCGTGCGATTATCCGTGACGATGAGGCGAGCCTCGGCATCCGCAATCATGAGGGCCAGCCGTTCCCGCGGATCATCGGAGTCCAGCGGCAAATATCCAGCCCCGGTCTTGAGGATTCCGAGAATGCCGGCGACCATTCGCGAGGGTTCCGATGTCGAGATGCCCACGATCTGTTCCGGGCCGGCGCCCAGCGAGATCAGGTGCCAGGCCAGCCGGTTTGCTCTCCGGTTCAGCTCACCGTAGCTGAGAGGCTCTTCGTCGTCATCGATCGCGATCGCTTGCGGATTGCGCGCGGCCTGCTCTTCAAACAACCGATGGATGCATTCCGCGCGGGGATACTTTGTCTTCGTGTTATTCCCTTCGAGCAATCCTCGCCGCTCTTCGGGCGTCAGCAAAGGAAGGGAATGCACCGGCGTGGCCGCATTGCAAACAATGCCCTCCACCATCGTTTGGAAATGGCCGGCCATTCTCCGGATCGCATCATCGGTGAAATGGTCCTGATCGTAAGAGAACAGAATCTGCAATTCGGAACCGGGAACGACTGCCAGCGTTAGCGGGTAGTTCGTTCTCTGAAAATGCCGGACTTCCCCTTGCTGGTGCGCCGCCTCCCCCGGAACAGACACGGGATAGTTTTCAAAGGCCAGAAGGCTGTTGAACAGGGGAACGCCCGCAGGCACCGCGCTCCAGGATTGGATCTGTACAAGGGAACTGTATTGGTAGTTCCGGGATTCCCACTGGGCCGTTTGGAATTCTTCCAGCCACTGAGCGGCGGAAAGGTCTCTCCGGATTCGCGCCGGCACCGGTATGGTATTGATGAACAGCCCCACCATCGACTCGACCCCCGCAAGTTCGGGAGGCCTTCCTGAGACGACGCTTCCGAACATCACTTCGTCTTTGTCGCTGTAGCGGCCAAGGAGGAGTGCCCACGCGCCATGCATCAAGCTGCTGAGAGTGAGACGATGCTGGACGGCGAATGCCTGAAGTGCGGCAGTCAATGGCGCGGAAAAGAGCGCCCAATGCTCTCCGTACCGCCGGCCTTGTTGTCCGGGCCTGGTTCCGGGCCGTTCGATGCCGGTCGACGCCGTGAAAGTGAAATCCGCCAGAGTCCGTTTCCAGAACGTTTCCGCCGCGGAAGTATCCTGTTCCTGCAGCCACGCAATGTAATCTGCGTAGGGACGAGTTGGAGGGAATTGCGGTTCTTCTCCGAGCGAGTAGGATGCATAAGCGGAAGTGACTTCCCGAAAGACAGTCTGCAAGCTCCACCCATCCATGAGCAGGTGGCTGAAGCTGAACACACACTGGAACGTGACGTCCGTCAATTCGAACAGGGCCAGGCGGAAGGCCGGCGGCTGCGACAGATCGAAGCCGGCGTCCCGGTCCGTGCGTAGAAAATTGTCCAGCAGCGCCGCTTGCTCCTCGCTGGTTTTCCCGCGCCAATCCTTTTCTTTGAAAGGCGTTTCGACCTGCCGGTGCACCACCTGGAGTGGCTTGGTAAGGTCGTCCCAGTAGAAAGATGTGCGCAACACCACGTGTCTTTCGACGACTCGCCTCCAAGCCTGACGAAAAGCATGCCGGTTGAGTCTCCCATGAACCGGAAAACTGACCTGCTCGAAATAGATCCAGGAACCCGGATCATACAAGGTATGAAACAGAATGCCCTGCTGAAGAGGGGAAAGCTCGTAGATGTCTTCGATCTCATCAGACCGGGCTGAAGCTGTCATCATCGTGGAGGCCTCGGGGAAGGAATTCGTACCGCGATCGTCACGCCTTTCTCCGTGACGGCGGAACGAACGGGCACCGGTTCGCAAAAAATCCCAAACGCTCCTGTACATCGCTGAAGCGCCGCTGCGTAATCTGTCCGGTGACCGCTAGAAGCCGGCGGTCCAACGAGCCGTCCGAATCCAGATAGGAGGTCAGTTTTTGACTGCCGGCCCGCGGAAGTTCGCTCGCCAGGCCACGAGCCCGCGCAAGCGGCGCCATCGGATCTTTGGCGATGGCGCCATCGCGCATATGCATTACCGCTTTCACCGCATCGGGAGAGCCGGTCAACGATTTCGTCGACTCGCCGCCAAGATTGTTCCGCGGCATGTGGAGATGCTCGTCGCGCCAGGCGCTAATAAAGGCGCGCAATTTCAGGCAGCAATTGCCCAACAGATGCATGGTCCAGGCCACCGTATCTTCCTGGCAGTTGCCCTCCAGGGCGCGAAGCGCCTCTTCCACTTCCACGTCGGTGCGGGCGTTGGCGG
>DASTMK010000324.1:0-33843 GCA_035714225.1 Bryobacteraceae bacterium
AAAGACCACTCGCTGACGCACGCGGCTCCGCTTCTGAGCCGTGACCGTGAGGGAGCGGTTTTTTACTACCGCTTACGGCGATAGTGCATCGTCATGATCTCCTGCCACTTTCCATCGTCGCCCAGCATCTCGGATCGCAAAATCCGGTGGTCGTCGCTTTTGATCTCGATGATGTCCTTATACTTCGCCAGCTTACCCTTGACGGCCATATGCGGTCCCTCGGCGTCCAGCGTCAGGACCCGCTCCGCCGCGTCCAGTTCGCCGTCATACACCCACAGGTTGCTCATCATCGATCCGATAAATGTGCCCACAAACCGATTCTTCTGCGGGTCATAGCCGAGCGTCACGATCGTCGTCGCCGGACCGCCACCGGGCATCTCGCCGTGCCCTTCCGCCAGGATCCAGAAGCCGCCTAGCGGCCGCACGACCTCCGTTCCCGTACTCTTTACCGGCGGCTGGCCCGGCGCCATTGTAGCCTCCACTTCAAACGTCCACTCGCCGGCGAGCTTTTGTAACCACTGGTGTTCCTTCTGTGGTTCGATATGTGGTTCCATGTCTCATCTCCTGTCGTTGATGGCGTCCACGGGCTGGACAGACCGGTCCCCGGGTAGACCCGGCACATCGATCACCGGGCGAATCTCCACGGTGCCGGCGCGTGCGGCGGGAATTCGGCCAGCGATATTAATGGCTTCATCGAGATTCCCGGCTTCGATCAGGAAATAGCCGCCGAACTGCTCGCGCGTCTCGGCAAACGGACCATCGGTAACCTGCCGCTTGCCGTCGCGCACCCGAACGGTAGTAGCCGTCGAAGTAGGATGCAGCGGGGCGGCGGCCAGGTACTGCCCCTTCGCGTCGAGCTCTTGTGCGAGTTGAGCGGACTCCACATAACATTGCTGCCGCTCGGCCTCGTCCATCGCTTGTTCGTCGGTGTAGATCATCAACATGTACTTCACGCGTTTTCCCCCCAGCGGTGAATCGAACGGCCGGCGCCGGAATCGACAACGCACCGGGGAATTTTTTTACCATTTCTATATGCGCTGGGACGCCGACAAAGCTGTGGACGAGGTTTATCGCTCCGATTGGGGCCGGATTGTCGCTACGCTGATCCGGATCACTGGCGACTTCGACGCAGCCGAGGAAACGGCCCAGGAAGCTTTTACGGCCGCTGTTGATCAGTGGCGGGCCGGCGGAGTACCGGAGTTCCCGCGCGCCTGGATCATCCAGACGGCGCGGCACAAGGCCATCGATCGCATCCGGCGCCGGGTGGTGTTCACCGAGAAGCTCAAGACCTACGCGGCGTCCATCGCATCCCAGACTTCCGCGGAACCCGATTTGGACACAACGGAGATTCCGGACGACCGGCTTCGCCTGATTTTCACCTGCTGTCATCCAGCACTTGCGTTTGACGCCCAGGTCGCATTGACGCTCCGTGCGCTAGGCGGCCTCGAAACGGACGAGATCGCACGTGCGTTTCTCGTTCCCCCGGCGACGATGGCGCAGCGGCTCGTACGAGCGAAGCGCAAGATTCGCGACGCGGGCATTCCGTATGCGGTACCCGGCACGAACGAAATGCCGGCCCGGCTCGATGCGGTCCTGACGGTGATCTATCTCATTTTCAACGAAGGTTACGCGGCCACTCGAGGCGGCCCGATCGTGAGAACGGATCTTTGTGCGGAGGCGATCCGTCTCGGGCGCCTCGTAAGAACTTTAATGGCCCCGCAGCCTCCGGCGGAAGTAACCGGCCTTCTGGCTCTCATGCTGCTTCACGATTCGCGGCGCGAGGCGCGGCTGAATGAAGCCGGCGACCTCGTCGTTCTCGAAGAGCAGGATCGTGGGCGCCGGGACCGGCAGCAGATTGAGGAAGCACTGCCGCTGGTCGAAGAGGCATTTCGCAACGGTGCAGGTCCCCTTGCGGTGCAAGCGGCCATCGCGGCCGTGCATTGCCGCGCGGCGCGGCCGGAGGATACGGACTGGCCTCGGATTCTTCGACTCTACGACCTCCTGGAACGCCTTCAGCCCTCTCCGATCGTGTCGCTGAATCGCTCGGTGGCCGTGGCCATGGTGGACGGCCCGCAACCCGCGCTCGCCCTCATCGATGCACTTGCCGCCAAGGGCGACCTCGACACCTACCATTTACTGCATTCCGCCCGTGCCGATTTGCTGCGCCGCCTGGGATCCCTGGAGGAAGCGGCAAAAAGCTACGAGAGAGCGCTCGCGCTGGTCACCAACGACAGCGAGCGCCGTTTTCTGGAGCGCCGGCTTCGTGAGGTTCAATCGGCAAAGGTCAGGCGGGCAGGCGGAGGAGGAAGTGCGCCAGTGCCGCCGTTTAAGGCGAACGATGGCTAATCCTGCGTTCACACACCCCTGGATCTCGTCTCGGCGAGCACAGTTTATCTATGAATCGGCATCCGATCACATCTTCCGGCAGAAACGGCTCTTGTCAAAGTTGGTATCAAATGATACCATCAGGTGTGAGGTATGAGGGAGTCCCTGGCACGGCGGAAGTCCGGGCGAAAGGGCAAGACGCACCCCGACGCGTACTCCCCGGAACGAACGCTCGGTCACGCCAGGTTGGCCTGGGAAAACGGTTGGCTTGTTATTGACGCCCGGGTCTATGATCAGTTGGTAGCGATGCAAGTCCCACTCGCGGAGGCCCGAACGGCTATCGATGCCGCGCTTCGGGAAATCAGCGCAGCCGACGTGAAACCTCCGGACTTCGCATTCGATCCGCCGGGACAGGGCTTTGTATGGCATTCCAAGTATTTCGGGTGTGAGATGTACCTTAAAGTCCGTCTCGAAGATGCGCGCCCCCGTTGCAAGCTGTATTCGCTCCACCAGGCGTTACACGGCATCACAAAGAAAAGGCCTCGGAAGGCTCGTACCAAAGGTTCAAGGATGAAATCATGAAGTGTTTTGAATGCGGCGCCGGAAACGTCGAACGACGTACCATTCATGTGAGAAAGGAACTGCGCGGGGTAGACCTCACCTTTCTTGCTCGAGTCGATGTCTGCGACAAATGTGGCTCCTGGGAGATTCCGCTTGAAGAAGCCGGCTCCTTCGGCGCGAAACTGGACAAAGCTTACCGGAAGAAACTTGGCCTCCTCTCTGCTGAGGAAATCCGCCAAGCCCGCCGGCGTCTCAGCATGAACCAGCGCGAGTTTGCCACATACATCGGTGTCGGTGCAGCTAGCATCAAGCGCTGGGAACTCGGCGCGCTTCAGGACAAGAGCAGCGACGAGGTGATTCGCCTTAAGACAGATGCCGAATACGCATGCAAGAACCTCGAATTCATACGCCGCCAGCAGGGTGTGCAGACTATGGGCCACTCGCCTCGGACTGTCCGTTCCTCCAATTCCGCTTCTTCGTGTCGTCCGCAAGCGGGAGACGGTGGAAGGACCTCCGGGCGGCGTGAGGGAATCTAAGCGTCCGAAGCAGATGCGGCGCGGAGCGGTCAAAACCCGCTCCTGATCCAGCAACACGGCCAGTGCTAATCCTCCGCCGAAGGACCCCGGATAGACCGGTTCATCTGGCGGATCGCTCCCAGGTGATACGCGAGATGGACGACGCTTGCCACCATCCCGGTCAGTTCGAATTCGCTGACGTCGCGCGGACATTGTATCGCTTCCCGCCACAAGTAGGCTTCACGTCGAAGGATCTCCCGCCGGGACGCCCATTCCTCTTCGGACACTTTCGTGCGGCGCCAGCTCGCAGTGTAGTCGGCCCCGGCGAATGGATTTTCACCCTGGCTCCAGCGGTTCAGCAACTGTAGCCCGTAACACAAATGATCCACATGAGCCGCAATGGATGCACCGCCACCGGGAGGAATCGCCGATGCTTCCTCCGCGGTTAGCTTGTCGAGCGACTTGAGCATCCCGGGGTCCCGAGGATTGAGTACCCAAGCGGCCTCCGGCGCAGCTCCGTCGATCAGTTCATTCAGTAGCGCCGGTAGTACACCGGCGATGTTCAGCTCAGTCCTCATAAAACAGCTATCGCGCCAACAGTGGAAAGAAGTCCCGCTCTTCCTCAATGATATTGTGCTGCGCCATTGCCACAAAACGGCGGCAGAGTAACAGCAGATCCGATCGTTCTCTCTCCTCCATTGCACCCGCATGCAGCAATTGGGTCACGGCCTGGCTTAACTCGCGCA
Source organism: Bryobacteraceae bacterium (assembly GCA_035714225.1). Taxonomy (GTDB): domain Bacteria; phylum Acidobacteriota; class Terriglobia; order Bryobacterales; family Bryobacteraceae; genus CAADGY01. The sequence continues at coordinate 4,148 of DASTMK010000324.1, forward strand.
CTTCATCGTGCTGGGCTTTCAGTTTGGCAATAAACGCGGGCATTTCGCCGCGGAGAGAGTCGAACAATCCACGATCTTCGAAATCATAGTGAGCCAGCGCTATTGAAACGGCATCCTGGAAGCGGCTCTTGAGTTCCGTCCGGGCCTGGGGCGTGCACCCGAGCAGCGCAAGCAGCGCGTCAAGCGAGACCTCCATCCGCCGGTGCTGTTCGATCAGTTGGCCGATCATCAGTGCCTGATCTTGCGGTCCAGCCTTCGCACAAACAGATACAGCGCGACGCAGGCGGCAAAGATCAACCCCGATAGGATTGCGCCCGGCAGCACCGTTTCATGATGCCCGGCAAGAAAGTTATCCAGTGTCGCGGCAAGGAGCCACATCTGCACAATCAGCAGAATGACGATCAACACCATCACGCCGTCAATCGCCGTCAGCCCGCGCCTCTGTTGTGGAATCATCCGCTGGCCCGCCATCACGCCTCCGGTTTCATCTCGATGCCTGTGGCAATCAGTTCATCGCCGCGGCGGTCCAGCACGACCCTCGGCAGAGGCCGGGGCGGCGGCCCCTGAAGGACGCTGCCGTCGCGTATGGAAAAGTACCCTTCATGGCAGGGGCACTCCAGCCGGTTCGCTTCGCGCGCGTAATAAACCGCGCAGGACAGATGCGTGCATTTCTGGCTGTATGCAACATACTCATCCTGCCCGGTTCGAACCAGAATGCAGTTATCGTGCTCGCCGGGGTATTGAAAGATCTTGACGCCGCCGACCGGAATTTCCCCCGCGCGCGCGATGGCACGCATCGGATACGACGGCTCCTCGTAAAACCAGGAGCGCACCAGAATCCACAGGTTCCCGACAAACATGCCGAAACTCGTCAGCACTAGAAACTTGGTGAACTGGCGGCGGTAAACATACTTCTCATCGGCGCTGAAGATGGAGAACTCATCGCGCCATAACGGCTCCGGCGGCGAGGGGCGAGCGTTGAACCCGGCTCCGCCGGCCCCGTTTTCAGTACTCGTAGGCTTGGACAATTTCATCAACCTGTTCCCACATGTAATCCGCTACGTCGATGCTCAACTGTTCCTGTTCCGGAGGCAGCATCATAAACACCCTCGTCCGGACGGTCTCGTTGCCGAACTGGAATTCGTTCACCGGAGTTTCCCGCCGTTTGGCCGCGGCTTCCTCCGCAGTGATGTAGGCCAGCGCCTGGCTCGGGCAGACGGTAGCGCACATCGGGCGTTTCCCGACGGAAGTCCGGTCGTAGCACATGTCGCACTTCATCATCTGCTCGAAATCCACGATCATCTTCGGCACTCCGAAAGGACAGGCCAGCACGCAATTGGAGCACGCAATACAACGAGGCTTCAAGGAGGACTGCACGACGCCGTCTTCTCCCTTTTTGATCGCGTCGGCGGGGCAGACCTCGGCACAGGTCGGGTCGTCGCAATGCATGCAGATCATCGGCACTGTGGCGATGGTGTTCTTCCGGTCGATGAAATCCACGTTGATCATCGAATGGCCGCGGTGCGTCTCGCACTCCGCACACGCATTCACGCACGACATGCAGCCGATACACCGCTCCGGATCGATATAGAATTCATAACCGAACATGATTCCCTCTCGCCTCTATACCCGGCTCTGGCCCATGACCGGCAGCGGATCGGCCTTCTTCTCCAGCCGGAGCTGGCAGGCCGAAACCTTGTATTCCGGGATTTTGCTCCGCGGGTCGAGCGTCCGGTGCGTCAGCCGGTTGGCGCTTCGTTCCCGCGGCCAGTGATACGGAATGAACACCGTGTCGGGCCGGATGGTCTTTACCACCATGGCACGCAGCAAAATCTCGTTGCGCCGCGTCCGGACGGCCACCCAGTCGCCGTCCGAAATTCCATACTTCTCCGCCAGGCGCGGATGGATCTCAAGCCTCGGCTCCGGATACTGGTCCACCAGCGCTCCAATACGCCGCGTCTGCGTTCCCGACAGGTACTGGCTCACAACACGGCCGGTAGTGAGATAGACCGGAAACTCTTCGTCCACCGGATCGCCGCCCGGCCGGAACTCCGTCGCCTGCAGGTGGGCCTTTCCATCGGGATGATAGAAACGCGCGCCTTCGAACAACCTCGGCGTGCCGGGATGATCCAGATCCGGACAGGGCCAGAACACCCCCATTTGCTCGTCGATCTTTTCGTAAGTGATGCCGTAGTAGTCGGCGACACCGCCCCGCGAGGCTTCCCGCAATTCGTCCATGATCTGGCGCGACTCGACGAACGGAAAGTAGTTGCCCTTGCCCAGACGTGCCGCGATGTCGCAAATGATCCGGATGTCGCTCCGCGCGTTACCGGGCGGGTCCACGGCTTTATTGATGTGGATCACACGGCCTTCCGCGCTGCACACAATGCCCTCTTCTTCCTCGTGCAGGCTGCCGGCCAGCACGACGTCCGCATGCTGCGCCGTCTCCGACAAGAAAAAGTCAATGACGCCGAAAAACTCGAGGCGCTCGAGCGCCTCCCTCGTGTATTCGCCCTCGGGAAGCGATACCAGCGGGTTAAAGCAGATAGACAGCAGCGCCTTGATTTCTCCCCGGTGAATAGCTTCCATGATTTCAACCGCACTCAAACCGGGGCCGGGAAGCTCGTCCGGGTCCACACCCCAAACCTTCGCGACATGCCGGCGCGCCTCGGGATCCGTAATGGAGCGTTGTCCGGGCAACTGGTCGCATTTCTGGCCGTGCTCGCGGCCGCCTTGACCGTTGCCCTGACCCGTTATCATGACGCAACCCGCGCCTTCCCGCCCGATGTGGCCACACGCCAGCGCGATGTTGATCACGGCCAGGCAATTCTCGACGCCTTTCGACTGGTGCTCCAGGCCGCGCGCGTGCATCATCATCGCACGGTCTGCCTCACCGATCATGTGCGCGGCCTTCTCGATGGATGCCGGAGGCACGCCGCTGATCGAGGCTGCCTTGTCCGGATTCCAGTCGCGCGCGTACGCCTCCACCGCTTCCCATCCGGTGGTGTGTTGCTCCAGGAACTCGCGTTTCGCCAGGCCATCGCGAAAGATGACATGAAGCATCCCAAGCAGCAATGCCAGGTCGGTACCCGGCCGGACCGGCAGATACAGGTCCGCGTTGCGCGTAATGGGCGTCAGGCGCGGATCGGCAACGATCAGCTTGCCGCCGTTATCGCGGCACTGCCAAATGTAGTTCGTGGTAATGGGAGCGCACTCGGCAACATTGGCGCCCGTCACGAACACCACCTGTGCCTTCGGGATGTCGCTCCAGGGATTCGGCGCGCGGTCGATACCGAACGCCAGCTTGTACGCTACGCCCGCCGACACCATGCAGAGACGGCCGTTATAATCGATGTTCCGCGTCTTCAGCGCCACGCGCGCGAGCTTGCCGAGCAGGTAGGCCTTTTCCGTGGTGAGCGACGCGCCTCCATAGACCGCGACTGCATCGGGGCCGTACTTGGCCTGCACCTCCTGGATTCTGCGTACTGTCAGGTCGAGCGCTTCGTCCCAGGTCGCAGTCCGGAAACCGGCATCGCCGCGGATGAATGGATCGAGCAACCGGTCGGGATGCTCGTTCTGCATGTAGCGCTTCACCCCCTTGGGGCAGAGCATGCCGCGGTTGAACGGGAACTCCTCCCATGGGTCGAAGCCGATGACTTTGTTATCGCGTACCTTCAGCTTGATGCCGCACTGCTGCCCACAGAAGCAGCAATGCGTCTTCACCAGCCGCTCCGCAGTGCGGGATTGATCTTTCCAGCCGCCGGGAGGAATGAACTTCAGGTGAGGCCCGTACTTCTCAGCCAGTTCCTCCGCGGGCGCGGGAAGTTTAGCCACGATGCTCCTCCTTGAGCCGTAACTGCGCCATCGCGATCGTTTTTCGTTTGCAAGCCGGACAGAAGTGCTGCCAGTTGCCCGCCTCTCCATTCATCCTGTAGTCGAAGCCGAGTTGCGGCAGCACGGTTTTCAGGTCGTCTATATGCATACGCGATGCGAATCGCGTTCCGCATCGCACACAAACGGCCCCTTCGTCTTCCGCCCCGGCCTCCTGGTAGAGCTTCACGCCAAGCTGCGCCGGTCGCTGGAAGATATGGAAGAACTTTCCGAAAGGCAGATAGAGCAGAGCTCCAATGACCGTAATCGCGTGCAGGATGGCGAGGAATGCAAACGCCTGCCCCCTTAACAGCGACGTGGAAACCGTCAGCGCCAGGCCCGTCGTCGAGATCGCGAAAAGTAGGATGATCGGCAGGAAATCCATCGAGAAGGATTGCAGCGCCTGTGCCTGTTCGTCGCGCATCCTGCGCCACAACGAGAGCGTGATACCCGCCAGCACCAGCACGGCGGCGATGTCCAGCCCGTGAAACAGCAGCCAGGATATTATCGTTCGAATCGGGAAGGAACCAACTGGAAACCCGAAAAGATAGGTTATGTAAGTCATTTGGTCGTCCGGATGGCTCGCGAAATGAATCCATCCGAAGACCAGCGGAAACGTGATGGCTACGGCCAGCAGGCATCCCCAGAACAGGAACTGGTGCATCCACCAGCGCAGTTTCGAGCGCCGCCGGATGAACGTCTGCCCAGCCAGGTGCGTACCCGAATACCGGCCGATGCGCAGCAGGCTTCGCAGCATCCCGCGCTCGCGGAACAACTGCCATCCTCTTCGCCAGAACCTTTGCGTGGGCGGCTTCTGAAGCCAGACCATGTAGTGATACGTGACGCCGAAGGTGGCAAAGATCGTGGCGAAGGTGTAGATCACAAGAGCCGGATCGAAATTCTGCAGATTGCGGGAGCCTACGACGATTGCCGCAACCAGCAAACCCGTCACCATGCATGCCCACGCGGCGGCGCGAAGCTGCTCCGCTGTTCGCGCATACTGAGGCGAAAGGGTGAGCTCCGCCGCTTCCTCTCTGGCAAGAAATACCCGATGGTTGATCCACCACATCAGGGCCGCCACTCCGGCCAGCAAAACGAAGCTCGGCCACACCACGCCAAGACGATCGCGGAACACTCCGAGCAGCAGGGGTGGAAAGAATCCGCCGAGTCCTCCCATGGCGCCCACCAGGCCGGTGACGGTGCCGGTTTCAACCGGAAAGTACTGCGGCACTAATTTGAAAACGGCTCCGTTGCCCACACCCATTAACGCCGCACAACCGAGCGCACCGACGGTGAATGGAATCATGGACGCCCATGCCAGCAGCAGTGCGAACGGGATGAGTCCCAGGAATACGCCCGATAGTACCCGTGCTCCGCCGATCTGATCCGACAGCCAACCGCCTACGGGTCTCAGCAGGGTCGCAAGCACGACGAAGCCGGCGGCGCGAAATCCGGCATCGGCCGGCGAAAGCTGAAACTCGTCGCGCAGCAAAGTCGGCAGATAAATGGAGAAGGCGACGAACCCGCCGAACGTCAGGAAATAGAACGCCGAGAGCCCCCACGACAGCCGCCGGGTAGCGAGCACCCTGAACATTTCGCCAAGTCCCCGGGGCCGTGTGGTGACAGGAGCGTTGCGCGCGAGGCTCCCAAACACGACGCCCCACACGATCACGATCGCTGCCGCCGAATAAAACACAGCCTGCCAGCCATAGTGCGCGGCGATGACGGGCCCCAGGAACACAGCGGCGGATTGACCGATGTTGCCCAACCCATAGACACCGAGCGCCGTGCCCTGCCGCTGTGGTGGATACCATCTCGACACGAACCCGACGCCAATCGAAAAGGACGAGCCCGCCATCCCCAGGAAGAAAGCGACACCGAGAAGCGCTGTATAGCTCGGCGCGAGTGGAACCACCGCGGCGGGCACCGCAACAAACAGCATCAGCACCGTGAAGACGATGCGCCCTCCGAAACCGTCGGCCAGCATGCCCATCGGAATTCTGGCAAGAGATCCGAGCAACACCGGCACGGCTACCAGCAACGCGGTTTGTGTGGCGGATAATCCGTAGAGGTCGCGAAAGCGGGGTGCGAAGGCGCTGATCAGGCCCCAGACGGCAAAGCAGATGGTGAAAGACAGAGTCCCAAGTGTTAGCTGCCTACCTGGAGTCATACATTGTAGATTGCCACATTGTAGTGAATGTTACGCGGTGACTCCGGTCACTGATGCCCCTCGCCGCTTGCGGCAAGCTGGAATCAGAATCCGATGAGCAGCCCGGACGATCAACTCCCACCTGTCTGGAAGGCGGCGTTCGAACGCGAACGCGGCTTCGCCAAGCCAGCCCTGGCGGACCCGCTTCCGGAGCGCCGCCTGTCACGCCTGCTTGCCGCCTTCATTGCGTCGGGCCTTCTGTTCATGGTGCTGCCGGGTACGCTCATAGGAGTCTGGAATCTTCTCAGCATCAGCGCGCAGCGCGAGTCCACGTCGGCGCCGGCGGCGTGGATTCAGGCGCACGGACATGCACAGCTTTTCGGTTGGGTGGGAACGTTCATCATCGGCATCTCGATGTATGCGGTGCCCAAATTTCGCGGCGCCTGGATTCGTTCTCTTCCTTTGGCATGGGCCGCCTTCGCGTTGTGGGTGTCCGGAGTGACGTTGCGGTGGTGCGCGGGCATCACCGGGCAGCACGCGCACTGGGCGCTTCCCGCCGCTGCGCTTGCGGAACTGGCGGCGGTTCTGCTCGTTATTTATGAAATCACACCCCGCTCCGCTTCCAAAAGACAACAGGGCGCGTGGAATACGTTGATCTTGTCCGGGTTCGCGGGGCTGGCCGTGCTGCTCGCTTTTCAGCTCTTGGTGGTTCTGCGGATCGAGGGCGCGATTGTTCCCGCCGGGGCCAATCACATCCTGCTGAACATGGCCCTGTGGGTGTTCTGTGTTCCCGTGGTGACGGGGTTCAGCGCGAAATTTCTCCCCAGCCTGCTGGCGCTGCGCAGGACAAGCGACCATGCGGCATATGGCGGTCTTGCACTGATCGTCATCGCTCTCGTGGGCTCGCTGGCAGGATTTGAGAAATTCTCTTCGGGATTGATTTTGGCGGCGGTTCTCCTGCTTGCGCACTGGTTGGGGGTCTTCCATCGAAGCACCGGCCGCGCCAAAACGATCGGCATGGACGCGCGCTACCCTCTATTCGCGCGGGCCGCTTTCGCGTGGCTCGTTGTGTCGGCGATCCTGGCGATCTGGGCCGAAAAACCAGGGGTTCTGGGCGCATCGCGGCACGCTTTCACCGTTGGCTTTCTGGCGACCCTGATCTTTTCCATCGGCCCGAGAATCCTGCCCACGTTTCTGAACAGCCGTGAACTGTGGAGCAAACGCCTGGTGTTTTGGGCGCTTGTTCTGCTTTCAACCGGCTGTGCCATCCGCGTGACAACGGAGCCCCTGGCGTACGCTGGAGTAGCGAATTACGCATGGAGTCTTCTTCCGGCGTCGGCGATATTGGAACTTACGGCCGTACTGCTGTTCGCCTCGAACATGGCAGTAACTCTGTTGAGGCCCATGCCCGCCTGGATGGATCTGAAGCTTGTGACCGCCGAATTGAAAGTTTACTGGCTGGTGTCCAGTTATCCCGATACCCGCCGCATCCTGATTAACGCCGGCCTTGGGACCATCGGGCGCGCACCCGCCATTCCGCGCACGCTCACTCTCGCCGAAGCCGCGGAAGCGGATGGTGTGCCGGCGGAAAACATGGTTCATCTGCTGAAAGCCTACTTCGAACCACGCCTTGCGAAAGCTGCTCGTGCGAATCAAAGCGCGCGGAAAGCGCTTTCAGGCGGCAACCTTCAGTGCGGCCCGGGTCGCGGCGCCGACCACGCCGTCCGCGGATAATCCCCGGCTTTTCTGAAACCGCTTCACCGCCGCGGCGGTGTCCCGGTCAAACACGCCGCTCACATTGCACGGCACCCGTAACCGGTTCAAAGCCTCCTGCATGCCGCGCACGTCCGCGCCCGACATCGGAGGATTCGCCAGCCGCAGCGTGCGGACGGGCTCCGGTGGATCGCCTTCGAGCAACTCGCGCGTCAACTCGAATCCCCGGACGCGCAGAGGCAGGGCGAGCGTCCAGTTGGCTTTCTTTGTGAGATCCACGAAACAATCCATGCGATAGGTCGTCAGCCTGAGAATCGGGTTACGGTGTCCCGCCAGCCATCGCCGCCTCGTGTTCACGTAGTTCCCCACCCATCGCCGCTCGCCCAGCGTCTCCGGCCTGCCGAGCCGGTTCGTCTCATCGCGCATCCGGGCCCAGCTTCCATGAATAAAGCTGTCGTACACCACCGAAGCCGCCAGGGCGGTAGAGAGACCCAGGGAGGACGCCGCCGCGCAGGCCGGAACCCAGAAATGCTCATCGAAGAAACGGTCCTGCAAACAGCGCATCGTCAGGTCGCGTCCCGCTTCACGGAGATGATCGTGCAATACCGTCTCGGTATCGAGAGAGAGGTCACACCGTTCCAACCGCTCCAGGTACGCGCTTAGAGGCCTCGCGCATCGAGCGCCCGGGGACTCGCAATAGGAACGGATCAACCGGTGCAAATTCCCGCTGGCCAGTGTAGTTTGAGCTCGTCCGTAAGTAAGATGGCCCGCGTCTCCACGGGACACGGTCACACTGCCATAGTCGCCCCACGGCGAGCCGGTTTCGAATATGTTGACAATAGCTTGCGCGGTACGTTTTTGCAGGTTGCTGAGCATACGGTCTTCCGGCCACCGATTGTACAGTGCGCCGCACCGCTGCCCTGCGTCGCTCCCAGCGTTTTGTGAAACTTAGCCTTTGTGAATCTTCTATTCGTGCGCGCCGGCGATGGTGGTAAGCGCTGGCGCCGGGGCGTCCCGCTTCGGTCCGAGACCCATGACGATGATTGACAGCGCGTCCAGCTTACCCGTTGCCGGCAAGTTGTTCGCCTGTTGAAATTCCTTCAACGCCTCCGCGGAGGACGGTCCCCATTTGCCGTCGGGGGTGTCGCGGAAGAAACCCTTATCGGCCAGAGCCTGCTGGATTTCGAGGTAGCGTTCGGGCGTGGGGGATTGTTGCCCCCGCGACTTGCGGGAAGAAGCCCGGGACGATCTTCTTCGCGGTGCGCGCCGCCGCACAGTGGAAGCTTTCTTGCTGGATTTGACGGAGGATTTCGTACTCTTAGCGGTTTGGGCTTTCGCTGTACCGCTCTTGTTCGAAGACGATTTTTTCGCGGCTCCCACGACGGACGAGTGGAAGCCCAACCCCAGAGCCGCGACTAGCGCCAGTGTGGGGAAAAAAGACTTAAAAAACACGATTCTTCTTTAATGTAACAAAGAAAAGGGACGCCTTTTCAACAAAAGCGTCCCTTTAGAGAAAGAAAAATCCCCGGCCGGTTACGGTGTGCCGGGCAGAGTTCCCGCCACGAAGAACCCAACCCACGGCGACTCGCCCTCGCCGCGGCGAAGGCCCGGGTTCGCCCGCATGACGCGAAACGCGACCGCATCGCCGCCGCGCAGCGACGTCTGTATCCGCTTGACGTCGTCTACGGTGCTGACCGGCTGGCGGTTGATGGAAACGATGATGTCGTTCTCCCGCAGACCGATTTCGCCCGCGAAGGAGCCCGGCTCTACTCGCGTTACCAGCACGCCGCGGCTTTCTTCGAACTTCTTGGTCTGCCGTTCGCTCTCCGTCATGTTGCGGACATAGATGCCGAACTTCGCCTGCGTGCCTTCGTTCTTCTCCTCAATGGGCGGATTGTCGTCGCGGAATCGCGGGTCGTTGGCGAACACCTTGGACCGGTCGGCGATCACCAGTTGCCGATCCATGCGCTTTCCGGCGCGATCCACCGTGATGGTCACTTCCGTCCCCACCGGTGTTTCCGCTACGCGGCTCACCAGGTCATCACCGTCTTTGATGGCCTTTCCGTTCATGGCGACGATGATGTCTTCGGGCTTCACCCCTGCCTTCTCCGCCGGGCCGCCTTCCTGCACCGACTCCACCAGGACACCCTGATCGACACCCAGCGCCTTCAGCACCTCGGGCTTGTCGTTCTTGTTCCAGCCCACACCAATGGAGCCGCGCGTCACCCTGCCCGTCTTGATGATCTGGTTGTACACGCGCACCGCCGTGTTTACGGGCAGCGCGAACCCAATGCCCTGATATCCACCGCTCTGCGTGGCGATCGCCGTATTGATACCGATGACCTCGCCGCGAATATTCAGCAGCGGTCCGCCACTGTTGCCGGGGTTGATGGCGGCGTCGGTTTGAATAAAACGCTGGAATTGCTGTGCACCGGCGATGTCCCGGCCGGTCGCACTGACGATGCCCGCGGTTACCGTCGCCTCCAACCCAAACGGCGAGCCGATCGCAACCGCCCAGTCACCCACCTGTACGCCGTCGGAATTTCCGATCCGCACGGCATCCAACTGTCTTGCCGGATCGATTTTGATGACGGCGAGATCCGTTTCGCGATCATAGCCGACCATCTTCGCTTTGTACTCGGTTTTGTCGTGGGCCATCTTGACCTTGATGCCATCGGCGCGTTCAATCACGTGATAGTTGGTCATGATGTAGCCGTTCTTATCCACGATGAAGCCGGATCCGGTTGCTTCCTGCTGCCATGGCCGCTGCGGCATCTCGGGCGATGGCCCCTGGAAGAAGCGCCGGAAAAGATCCATGCCATCTTCATCTTCCTCACCGATCCCGGGACGGCGATTGCGGGATGTCTGGCGTTCTCTGCGCGTGTAATCCGTTGTGATATTTACCACGCTCGGTTCGGTTTGCTTCGCCAGTTTGGTGAACTCGTTGGACAGCTCTTGCACGCTGGGAATGGAGAGCGGCGTGGCGTCCGGAGCTGCGACCTGGTCTTTAGCGGCGTTTACGCCAGTGGTGATCAGAGTTCCGATCAGAATACCGGCACTTAGGGTGAATAGAAGCAGCGCCAGCGAAAGCAGCTTCTGTTGGCGCATCTTACTCAGAAAACTCATGGACTTTGTTGCCTCCGCGAGCGATGTGGACTTTCCTCATTATAGGACTGCACCGCCCGCACTTCCGGTCGAAATCTGGTTTCCCCAGGCCTCCGGGTCTAACCAGATGGATGTGGCGGAACCGCTGACGGTTTCAATTCTACTAGCAATATCCCTGCCAGAATCAGCACGGCCCCGGCTACAATCGGCACCGTAATCGTCTCACGGCCAAGAAAATAGGAGGTCATCGCTGCAAATACCGGCTCCAGAGCAAAGATCAGCGCTACTCTCGTTGCCGTGGTAAACCGCTGCGCCCATGCCTGCACGGTAAACGCGAGCGCCGTCGCCAGCAACCCCGTCACCGCCACGGCTCCCAGGACGCCCGCGGTCCACTGGACGGTGGGAACTTCAGCCCACCAGAAGGTCAGCGCGGACGCGCCGGCCGCCGTCGAGATTTGCAGCGCGCTGAGCGCCTCGAAGTTGACAGAACTCGAGAAGTATCCGATAGCGACAATGTGCGCGCCAAACGCGAAAGCGCATATCAGCGTCAGCAGATCTCCAACACCGGGTATAAGCGCCGCCGGCTCAATCGTCATCAGGGCAAGTCCGATGGTGGCTACCGCGACGCCCGCGACTTCGAAAACTCCGGGGGCTTTCCTATAGACGAAGCCGCTCAGCAAAGGTACCAGCACGATCGACAAGCCGGTAATGAAAGCGGATTTGGACGGCGTTGTATAACGCAGTCCCTGCGTCTGAAAAAATTGACCGGTAAACAATAGGAGTCCTGCGATAATTCCCGCCCGCAGGGGCAGCTTGCCGAAGCGGTACAAGTGCTTCCGGTACAGGATCGCCAGAACAGCGGCTGCCAGCGAGAAACGGAGCGTTAGAAACAGAAGCGTCGATACATGGTCGAGGGCATCCTTTACGACAACAAACGTCCCACCCCAGATACCGGTAATGCACACGAGGGCAAGCTCGGCCCGCCAGTGCGAAACGCGCTGCCGCATCAGGCGATTTCCGGAAGATCCTTAAGCAGCATCAGTAGCAGCAGCAGAATGCGCCGGAGACCGAGATCGCGCCCTTCGGGGTGATACCACTCTGAAGGCGTATGCGCTCCGCCTCCCTGCCCGCCGGCTCCGATCGACACCGCCGGAATGCCCATCGACAGCGGTATGTTGGCATCCGTCGAAGCGCAGTCCAGGTGCGACCGGATGGAAAGATGCGCATCCACCGCCCGTGTGTAGCGAAGGATTTGCGCGGCCTCGTCCATTCTCCCGCCGGGTCTCGATCCAATCTCGCGGATCTTCGCCGACACGCGCGGCCCGCTGGACCGCTCATTCTCCGTTTCGAGGGAACGTTCCACCGCCGCCGTAAGAAGGCTCGCCAGCTCTTCGATCTTTTCGGGCGATTCCGACCGGATATCCACCTTCGCGCGCGCGACGGTCGGTATCGAGTTGATGCTCAACCCTCCATCGATAGTGCCGAAATTGATCGTGGACCGGGGTCCCGGCGTTCCTCCATTCAGCCGGTATTCCGTCAGCATCGAGATCGCACGGCATAATGCGTGCACCGGATTGCCGGTCCCGTAGTCGCTCCAGCTATGCCCGCCGGGGCCGTTGATGGCGACCTCAAAGCGCCGGCTGGCGAGCGCCTGGTTGGTGATATGGTCGACGGCGGGCCCGTCCAGCACGACAAACCCCTTGATCTTCGGCGCCAGGGAAGATTGCCGGCACAGGTACCGCATCCCGCTGAGGTTGCCTTCGCCCTCTTCCCCAACGTTCGCCACAATCAGGAGCGAACCCTGCAGGTCTCCCACCGCCGCGCAGGACCGTAGCGCAGCCGTCACGGCCAGCAGCCCGGCAAGTCCCGCTCCGTTGTCCGACACCCCGGGCCCCAAAAACTTGCCGTCCGGCGACACACGGATGTCTTCGGCGGTTCGCGGCGAAAGCACGGTATCCAGGTGAGCCGTGAGCGCGATATACGGACCTTCCTTGCGGCCGAAGGCATGGGCGATGACGTTTCCCGCGCGGTCTATACGGCTATCGCATCCGAGTGCGCGAAACTGGGCGGTCATCCACTCCGCGCGCTGTTCTTCCAGGAATGTGGGAGCGGGGATGCGGCAGAGTTCCAGGTGGCGCTCGTTGATCCACTGCTTTTCGCGAGTAAACCATTGCGTGCATTCGCGTACAAAGCGCTCCCCGGCCAGTTCGCTTACGGATTTGGTATCGATAAAAGCGGTCTCCGCCACTGATGCCAGTGTATCCTACCCCCGGCGCCGGCCCCCGAATCCGCCGGGGTAATCGGGGGAGACCATTTGAGTTTCCGCCACGCGATAGCATAAAGTTGTCTTTCTCACAGGAGAACTTATGGCAAATTTAACCAGGCGGCACGCCCTTGCGGGCGCGGCTAATTTCATCATCCTTAAGCCGGAAACTGTGTTCGGTTCTCAAGCCAATTCGGCCGTTTCTTTCGGCGTCATCGGCACCGGCGGCAGAGGCGTGTATGTGGGAACGCACATGGCAAACGACTCCCGCACCCGGCTCACGGCCATTTGCGATGTCTTTCCGGATCGTATCGATACGGCCAAGACGCGCATGCCCGGCGGCGACAAAGCCAAAGTTTTCAGGAATTACAAGGACCTGCTCGGCGACGCCGGCATCGACGCCGTCCTGATCGCCACACCCGTATTCCTGCACCCTGAACACTTCGAAGCAGCCGTCAACGCGCGCAAGCATATCTACTGCGAGAAGCCTGCCGGCGCCGACGTAGCGGGCGTGAAACGACTGATCCGCGCGGGTGCCCGGGCGGATAAGACCAAAACCATTCAGTTCGGCTACCAGCAACAATTCAGCCCCGAATACCTGCGTGCGATGGAGATCCTGAAAACAGGCAAAATCGGACAACTGACCATGGTGAACAGCTTCTGGGTTCTCGGCGGCACTCCTCCGACCGGTTTCAAATCCCCTTATCCTCCGGAAGAACAGAAGCTCCGGCATTGGGGATGGTGGAGGGATTACTCGGGCGGGCCGATCGTCGAGCAGGATTGCCATGGTGTCGACACGATGAACTGGTACGCAGGCGCTCATCCAACGAAAGCCGTGGGGCGGGGTGGCCTTCGCTATCCGCTCGCTTACGGCGACTGGACCTCCGATCATCACAACGTCGTCTACTACTATCCGAACAAGATCGAGGGCTGGCTCCTGAGCATCAAGCATACGGCCGGGTTCCGCGATGTGAAGGAACAGCTCTATGGCTCGCAGGGCATGCTCGAAACCGCACGCACCTATTTCCGATGGCACGGGCCAACGCAGACCGCACCGCTTAAGAACGCGGATGACCTCGCCGACCGGAGCCTGATCGAGAAAGCGGAGTCGAAGCGCGAGATCACGATCGATGCCGTCGAAGCGTTCTTCACCAGCATCGTCAATCGCAAGCCCTACAATATGGCACAGAGTTCGGGAGAGAGCACCCTCACCGCGCTGATGGGCCGGATGGCGTTTGAAACCGGCCGTGAGGTCACCTGGGACGAGATGATGAAGTCAGCGTGATGCTTTTCCCCCATAACCACTCCCTCACGGTCGTGGCTCGGAAACGAATACTGAGCCGCGAGCGTGAGCGAGCGGATGCACAATCATTTCTGACGCTCCGTTTAAACCGGAGATCCTTCCTCGCCGCGGCGGGTGGCGCGCTGCTCGGTCCCGCGTCTCTGGCCGCCGCCCGCGAGCTTACCTGCGATGTCGCGGTCATCGGCGGTGGAATGGGGGGCTGTGCCGCGGCCCTGGCCGCCCTGCGCAATGGCATGCGTGTCGTCATGACGGAGGAGACTGATTGGGTTGGCGGCCAGTTGACCTCGCAAGCCGTGCCTCCCGACGAACATGCCTGGATCGAGATGTTCGGCGCGACCGCCCTTTACCGGGCGTATCGCAATGGCGTCCGGGAATACTACCGCAAGCACTATCCGCTAACGCCCGAGGCCCGCGCGCGCGTTCATTTGAACCCGGGCGATGGCAGCGTGTCGAGAATTACGCATGAGCCGCCCGTATCGCTGGCTGTGATTGAGGCCATGCTGGCGCCGCATATCAGCGGCGGGCGGTTGATCGTGTTGCTGTCGCACAAACCGGTGGCGGCTGACGTCGACGGCGATTCGGTGCGGGCCGTCACGGTCCGCAGCACCGGGACGGCGGCGGAGAAGACCATTCGCGCACGCTATTTCGTCGACGCTACGGAACAGGGCGACCTTCTACCGCTCAGCAAAACCGAATATGTCACCGGTTTTGAATCGCGCAAGCAGACCGGCGAGCCGCATGCTCCGGAACAGGCACAGCCCGCAAACATCCAGGCCTTTACCGTCTGTTATGCCGTCGATTACCTGGAAGGGGAAGATCACACCATCGACAAACCGGAAGAGTACTCCTTTTGGCGCGATTACGTTCCCAAGCTGACTCCTCCGTGGCCGGGCAAGCTTCTGGGCTGGCACATGAGCAATCCGGTTACTCTCAAAGTGCGCAACGTCAGCTTCGATCCCTCCGCGGACCAGAATACCGGCAACGCACTGAACCTTTGGATTTACCGGCGGATCGCCAACCGGGCGAATTTCGTCCCCGGCGCGTACCGTGGCAGCATCTCCCTCATCAACTGGCCGCAGAACGACTATTGGCTGGGAAATCTCCACGAAGTCAGCGACGAGGAAGCGGCCCACCATCTGAAGCGCGGCAAGCAATTGAGCCTTTCGCTCCTGTACTGGATGCAGACGGAAGCGCCGCGGCCCGATGGCAAACAAGGCTGGAAGGGACTGCGCCTGCGCCACGACATCACCGGTACGGAGGACGGGCTCGCAAAATACCCTTACATTCGCGAGTCGCGGCGCATTCAGGCGGAGTTCACCGTGGTGGAGCAGCACGTCGGCACCGAAGCTCGTATGCAGGCCACCGGAAAAAATCGAGAGGAACTGACAGCGGAGGAGTTTCCCGATTCAGTCGGCGTCGGCAGCTATCGTATCGATCTTCATCCCAGCTCCGGGGGTGACAACTACATCGACGTCAGCTCGCTGCCCTTCCAGATTCCGCTCGGCGCGCTGATTCCGAAGCGCGTGGAAAACCTCCTGGCGGCATCAAAGAACCTGGGGGTGACGCACATCACGAATGGATGCTACCGGCTGCATCCGGTGGAGTGGAATATCGGGGAAGCCGCGGGCTGTGCCGCCGCGCAAGCGGTTCGCCGGAACGTACCGCCGCGCAAGATTCGCAGCGACCGGCGGCTGCTCGAAGAATTTCAATCGGCGATCCGCGCACAGGGGATCGAAACCGCCTGGCCGCGTATTTCCCCCAGGTAGACGCCCTATGGACGCGGCGGGGACCATTCGAACACCGGAACCGCCGCCGCGCGTCGCCGATGTCGAACGCATCGCCCGAAGCACCGATCCGGTTCTCCGCAACCTCGAAATCACCGAATGCTATTACCAACTGGCGTGCGCCTGCTATGCATGGACCGGCCAGCGTGCCAACTGGTGTACGTTCGCCACCTGGGCTTCGCGGCAGGCTGGACGGACGATCCGGGGCGAAGACTTCCTCGCGAATCTCGAACGTCACCTGAACCTGCGGCAATGGTTCACCCATCCGATCAAAACGATCTGGCGGAAAATAGTGCGGGCGGGCATCTACAATCCGGAAACAACGGTGGGACGGCTGGCCAGGGAGATTCACAGTCCGTTCGACGCGTTCGAACATGCCAGCGCGGCCGTCGCGCGTGGCAACCTGAAAGTATTCGAGGAGATCGGCCGCGAATTCGCGCGCTTTCTTGCGGTCTGCGGCGCGGACGCGGCGCCGGACCCGGCCCGCATCGCGGCATTTTGCGAGGGTCTCCGTCCGGGCGACCCGCCGGACGGACAGCGCTACCTGCGCCAGGCATTCGCCAGATATTATCAGCAGCAGTTCGAACCGGACCCCTCCGTGCGCGCGCAAATGATGTACCTGGCGAACCTGGAGATCGGCTTTCATGAGCAGACGCGCCTGCAACCCGAGATTCGCGAAGCGCTGGACGTGCCGGTGCGCACAGCTCATGACATCGGCAAGCAGTGGCTGTCGATTTTGTTTCCGGGCGCGGGGGCATGGAAGCGAACGCTCGAAAAACCCGCCGCAGCCGTACTTGGTGTGATCGCCCGTGCGATCTCGCGGTTGTCGGCGGACGTGGCACGGCGTGTCATCACCGACGCGATGATGACGCTCACCGTCCCCGGCCGCGTCATCGCGCTGGGCCGGAACCTCGATGTCCCGGCCGATCCATCGCTCGCCCAGGTCACCCTCCAGGACCTGGAGACGATGCTTTCCAACATTGAACCTGGACCCGGCGGCGCCGACGATTGTGGCACGGACGACTGGTCGAACCTGCGCGAGCGCATGCATTTCATCGCGCACCTGTTCCGCGCTTTTGCGGCTCAAGAATCCTTGTTTCGCGCGCCGTTCACATCCGAGCAGGTCACTCAATTTCAGTCAGGCCTTCTGCCGGATGGAGATCTGTGCGCTTAGCGTTGCTCACCGCGCGTTCCGCACCGTCTCAATCAACGGACAGGGGCGCCCTTCGCTCGTCGCCAATAGGGCGCGCCCGTCCAGGCGATAGCAAACCGCCTCTCCCTGTTTTCGCGGGCCTAGCGACAAGGCCGTAAAAGGCTGGCGCCAGATTGCATCGAATCCGGCGTTCGCCGGCAGCACCGCTTCGTACGCGCGCAAATAGTCGCAGATCACCACGCGGCGTCCGTCGGGGGAAATATCCGCCCCTGTCGCGCGGCCGATCAACAGCACCAGTTCGGATTCGGCGGGCAGGTTCACATCGCCGAGCAATTCGAAGGTGGTAACGATTCCGGTTCGATGCGGAGCGCGAGCGCTGTACACGCTGGTGCGTGTTTCCTCCCCACTCGCCTTCACAATGATGTAGATGTCTCCTGTGTGCGGATGCACGGCCAGCGCTTCGGCGTCGTGCGGTGCGTCGGGGTAGCGAAAACGCAGCGCCGTGCTCATCTGCGTTTCGGACGTGGCGCCGGGCCGTCCGGCGGCGGGCTCCTCCACGCGGAATACCACCACTTCGCGGCGGCTGCGCCGGTTATCGCCGATATCGCCGATGTAGAGGTAGGAGCGCCCGCGCACAGGTCCAGGCCCGATGGCGATGTCTTCCCAATCCATCGCCGTGGCGCCCCTGACGCGCCATGTTCCCAAGCCGCGGCCCTTGCGGTCAAACAGGTAAAGCAAGGGGGCGCCGCCCGAATCGTTATGAGTCCAGAACAGGCCCGGATTCCGGCGCGACGCCACGATGCCGCTACTCTCGTTTACGTCCCTGTTTTCGAGGTGTGCAATGACGGTGGGGGTGCCGTAGACCGGGGTGCGCGCGCCGTCTCCGGTCTCCGAAATTCCCGCGGTAAAGAGAAGGCAGGCCAGAATTGCGCGCGAATGCACATTCACGATGATAGCGGCCGGCCTTACTGCCGTTTCAGCGTCGGGCGCTCATCCCTGTCATCGGGCTTCTGCTCGCCGCCGGCATCGATTGTGCCCGAACTTCGCCGCCGAAGCGTGGGACGGTTTGGATCTTTCTCACGGACTCTCCGGCGGTCGAGGGCTTCAACCCGCGCTTTCACTTCTTCGTACTCCGATGTGGTGACCACGTACTCCTCCCGTGGGTCGAGTCCCGTGCTCATGTATTTTTGCGCATCTTTGATGCGGTCATCCGTCATGGGATGGCTGGAGAATACCTTTGCCAGCGTTCCAGGTTTCTTTTTTTCCAACGTCTGAAGCTTTTCAAAGAAATCCACGAATGCCGTGGGATCGTAGCCGGTCTTGTACAGGTATTGAATCCCATACAGGTCCGCCTCTTCTTCGAAGCCACGCGAGAACTTCAGAAAGCCAAGAGGAACCGCAACGCCAGCGGCCTGGTTCGCGATGTAGCCGGCCCATCCGCCCATGAAGATCAGCGGAATCGTGGCGATATTGATAATTCTGCCGCGCGTGGCTTGCCTGGTTCCGTGACGGGCGGCGACGTGAGCGATCTCGTGAGCGAGGACGCCGGCCAGTTGCGCTTCGTTCTCGGTACGCTCGATCAGTCCGGTGTTCACGAACAGGTAACCGCCGGGCAAGGCGAATGCGTTGACTTCGTCCGAATCCAGCACCTTGATGGTGAACGGAACTTTTGCATCCGAGTTGCGAACCAGGTTCTGTCCGACGCGGTTCACGTACTCGGAGATGACGGGATCGTCCACCACACGGGACTGCCGCTCCACCTCCTCCGCCAGTTGCTTTCCAAGCGCCATCTCCTTCTCGATCGAATAGAAATTCACGCCTTTGGCAATGTCACGCTCCCCGATCATGTCCGGATCTTTCTTGGCGTCGCTGGCCCAGGCAGCCGGCACGAATGCATTGAGGGTGAATAAGACTACGACCAGAAGGGCCTTGACTCTTTGCATTTTGAAAATTCCTCTGGTGCGGGCAAAGGTGTCTGCGCAACACCCAGTGTCGCTAACTTGTTGGACGCGATGCAAAGCCGGTTTGGTTTCTTCCGGTTGCGCTAGCATTGTGGTTCGAGGTTTTCGGGTTATGCGATCGCTCCTGCTCTGCTTCTTTTTTGTCCTGGTTGGCTGCGGTGTGGCAACGTCTTTCGAAATCAAGTGGGTCCATCTTTCGAGCAGAAACGGCGATTTGCCCGACCCTGGTGGCTCGAACCAGCAGACCGCTCTCCTCGCCGCCGATTTCGATAAGAGCGGCGCAACGGCGTTCATCGTGGGCTGCCGGGTTAAGGCGCCCGCGCTGGTTCTATACCGGCGTTCCGGAAACTCGTGGACCCGCTCAGTTATCGAAAACGAATATCTCCCGATCGAGGCGGGCGGAGCCGCCGCGGACATCGATGGCGACGGCGACCTGGATGCTGTGTTCGGAGGCGATTACCAAAGCAACCAGCTCTGGTGGTGGGAGAATCCCCATCCCCGATTCAACCCGGAGACATCCTGGAAACGCCACGTCATAAAGAACAGCGGTGCGAACCAGCACCACGATCAGATTTTCGCGGACGTGAAGGGCTCCGGGAAACCCCAGCTCTTATTCTGGAACCAGCGCGCCAAGGCGATCCTTCAGGCCGGTATTCCCACGGACCCGCGTAACGCGGCAGCCTGGCCCCTGGAAACGCTGTACTCCGGCGGGGCGGGAGACAACGTGGAGAATGCAGCGAAGTACGCCGAAGGCGTCGATGCCGCCGACGTGGATGGAGACGGGCGCGTGGACCTGTTGGCCGGCAACTCCTGGTTCTACCGGGATGAAGTAGGCCGCTACGTTCCGGTTCGAATCGGCTCGATCGGCGGCCGCATCAAGACGGGCAGGTTCCAGCGCGGAAAGCTTCCGCAAGTGGTCATCGCCCCGGGTGATGGTAGTGGACCGCTGCGGTTCTACTGGTCCTCGGGCAATCCGCGCAGCGCCGAATCCTGGTCCGGGCGCACTCTGCTGGAGCGCGACATGGTGCACGGACATACACTCGACGTCGGCGATATCGACGGCGACGGCCATCTCGATATTTTCGCTGCGGAGATGGCGCAATGGACCAGGAACCCACAACCCGACCACCCCGAGGCGAAAGCCTGGATCCTCTATGGCGATGGCAAAGGAAACTTTCGCAACACCGTTCTGGTCACCGGACACGGATGGCACGAAGGCAAACTGGCCGACGTAGATGGAGACGGAGACCTGGACATCATCAACAAGCCTTACACCTGGAACACCCCCCGGATCGACGTTTGGCTGAACAATGGAACGGCCCCGGCACGACGCAAGTAATGCGAAGGGTCAGGAGCGTGGTGGTAACGGCCGCATTCGAATTCTCTGACGCGTGATAACGCTGAAGTATCCAGCCCAAGATTTCTGAGATCGAACCGCCGAGACTGCGAGTGAAGCGGCCTCGTCTGGGCTTTGCGGCATGAGCCGGAAGAGCATAATCCCGCACTGCGCCGGCAACTTTCGCCGATACGCGAGTTCGCCGAAGTCTTTGTCAAATGTTAGTAGCGTCCTGTGCGTGGAAGCGGCTAAGGCAACACTTCATCGTCGGAAGCGCCAGGATTCGCCTCCGCGATCCACACGACATCAACGCCGGCTCTTCGAAGCGCTTCCACTGCCGGACGAGGGAAGTTCTCGTCGGCGAGGAAGGTCATGCGGGTTCCAGGGGGAAGACCTTTTCGCTATGCAGGATCTCGCTCGCATACGCGAGACAGGCACGAACATCGTTAGCGTTGAGCGTCGGGTAGCTGTCGAGAACCTGCTGTTCGGTCCAACCCGCGGCCAGCAGATCGATGACCAGCTCGACAGAGATCCGCGTGCCTTTAACAATCGGTTTCCCGACGAGGATCTGCGGGTCCACGCCGATATGGTCGCGCCAGTCCATGCCTTCACCGTATCAGAACAGCCGGATTCAGGCGTATAATGCCGGAACCACTTTGCCCTTCCCGTCTTTGGTGACGTAAAACGGACGTTTCTCCACCACATACGACGTGTCCGGGGCGATGCCCATGGCGTTGTAAATCGTAGCGTGCAGGTCCTGGATTGTGATTGGATTCTCGACGATGCCGCAAGGGCGCTCGTCCGCAGTCCGGCCGTAGAGAAACCCTTTCTTGAAGCCACCGCCGAATAGCAGCACACTGCTCGCCTCCGTAAAGTGGCGGTGCATTCCGTAATGCTTCAGGTCGGTCAGAACGTCGGGCTGCTGCACCTGTTCCTTCACCGTCTTGCCAGGCTTTCCTTCCGTCATCATGTCGCGGCCGAATTCACTTGCCAGCACGATGATCGTACGGTCCAGCAAACCTCGCTCTTCGAGGTCGAGCACAAGCTGCGAAACAGGTCCGTCAATCTGTTGCTTCATTCCGGCGGCGCGTGTGTGCCCGTTCTCGTGCGTATCCCAGTACCGGAAGGGAATGTACTCTGTCGTTACTTCGATAAAACGCGTGCCCGCCTCCGTGAGTCTGCGTGCCAGCAGGCACCCCAGCCCGAACCGGCCGGTGTTGTAGACCGCGAACGATTTTTCCGGCTCGAGCGACAGGTCAAACGCTTTCGCCGCGGGAGAAGTCAGAAGCCGGTGCGCGTTCTCGATGGACCGTGTCAGCGATTCCCGCTGGTAATCGCTGCCGTACTTCATCACCGGACTATTCTGCGCCAGCTTCTTGTAGTTCTCATACCGCCGCCGGAATCTCTCCTGCGTCATGTGCCCAGGCGGGCGCACAGCGGACGCCGCATCGCGGGGGTCCGCTATCAGAAACGGACCATACTCGGAACCGAGAAACCCTGCGGTATGAAACGCCTTCACAGCGTCGCTTTCACCACCGATCTCCAGGTTCTGTCCGATGTCGATGAACGCGGGAACATCCGGATTCCGGGACCCAAGCGTCTTCGCGACGAAAGCTCCCATGTGCGGAACAGCGAGCGATTGCGGCGGCTCGTATCCGGTGTGCCAGTGAAACTGATGCCGCGAATGAAGGATGAATCCCAGATCGCCCACACGATGCGACCGTATCAGCGTGGCGCGGTCCATCACCTTCGCGATCCGCTCCAGCCCTTGAGAAATTTGTATGTTGTCGACCGCCGTGCGGATAGAAGGAAAAGTGCTCAAGACGCGCCGCGCTTCCATTCCGCTTTCAAACGGCGTGTACGTCTTGGGATCGAAGGTTTCGGTCTGCGCCATTCCGCCGGCCATCCAGAGCAGGATCAAGGTGTCAGCGCGCGCCGCCGGTTTCGGCGAAGAGGCTCCGTGGAGCAGGTGCGGTTCGCCACCTTGCAAAGCGGCTAACGCTCCACCGGCTGCGGCGCGCATAAAATCGCGGCGCCCGAGGCCACGGTTCAATTCGTCCAGGATCCTCCGCATCTCATTCCTCCTTTCACCGGATGAACTGGAACTCCGGCAGCATCACTACGGCCCACAGGAAGTCTTCCAGTCCGTCGCTGTTGAGTTTTACGCTCCTACCGCCGCCAAAAAACTGTCTTGCCGATGCCCGTTCTCTCGTGGAAGGCTCACGTCCAAGTGCATGCAGGTAGACGCGCGAGATGGCGTCGTCGACGCTCGTCAGAGCAGGCGGCGGGGGAACGGGTGGAGCGCCGGCCACGCGCACCAACTGCATGCGGTCCGGCTCCTCAGTGAAAACAAAAGTCCTGACGCTGGGAGAGATGTCGCTTGTCTGGGAAGACTCATCCACGCCCACTGTCGCTTGAAAACGGGTAAATCGCCTGCCGGAAAGATCGAAGACCAACTCGGAGGACAACGGTGCGAGCACCGCGGGTTGGGCATCGTGCCCTTTTATTTTGAGCGTTCCCGTTTGGAAGGCCGGACGGGATGGGAGTTCCGCCAGCGGGACCTCCCCTTCCGGGCCGGTTAATCGCGCGCCGGTCCATCCGGCGGTTACGCGCGCCGGGTCGTAAGAGTCGTGATCTTCGAGAAGCAAACGCAGCTCCCGCGCTCCGGAGATCTCGACATCGACATGGATCGCATCGGACCGGAAGACACCGCTATCGAAACGGTTCGGCGGCGGCGTGGGCAACTGGCCCAGCATTCGCAGCGCTCCACGATGGAGCAGCGTTGCAGCCGTCTCGCCATTCGCCATCTCCAGCGCTTGCAGAGTAGAAGGAGCCGTATTGCGCTCGGTCACCGCGGAATCGCGAATGGGGCGCCCCAGGGTGCGAGTAAGGCTGCTCGCTTTCAGCCGCCACTCCCGGCTGTAGGTGCCCTCGCCCGCTTTTCGCGGCTGCAATATGCGCCATTCACCGGTCATCGCGGAGATGGCATCTACAAATTGCTCCGCCGTCAAACGGCGGTACTGCGGGCCGCGGAAGACGAACTTCTCTTTTCGGTCGGCTGGATCGGCGGCTGAATCCACAGCGGGCAGTTGATATGTCCTCGAATTCAGGATGGCCCGCAGCAGGTATTGGATATCGTAGCCGTGTTCGGCAAAGCTGGATGCGAGCCAGTCGAGCAGGTCCGCATTCCAGGGCTCGGCATCCAGGTCGTCCACCGGCTCCACCAGGCCGCGGCCGAATAGCTGCTTCCAGACGCGGTTCACAAAGGTTCGCGTGAACCGGCCGTTTTCGGGTGACGTGAACAGGCGCGCTGCAACCTCCCTTTTCTCTTTCAGGGGTGCATCGGTAGCGACCCCGCCGAGCTCGGGATAGAGGAACCGCGCCACCGCCGTCTTGCCCGTCGGTACATCGCAGCGCACCAGCTCCAGCGGCTTCTCCGAGTAGAAGCTCGCGAGCCCGTAGGCGTCCGCAAGCTTCCATTTGCTGATAAAGCTGTCGTGGCAGGAATTACATTTCAGATTGACGGCGAGAAAGACCTGCGCGCTGTTTTGCGCCGCCTGCATCACCGCCGTCTGGCTGGCGTTCACATCGCCGCGCCAATTGACGCCCAGCAGGAATCCTTCCGGATCGCTGTCTTCGGTAGGATTGAGCAGCGCCCGGGCAAACCGGTCATAAGGGAGGTTCTTCTGAAGAGCGTCCACCAGCCAGGGCGTAATCGACTTGCGGTCGCCGACATAGCTCACGCCTTCGTCATTGTGCAGCAGGTCGTTCCAAAAACTGATCCAGTGCCCGCTGTACGGCTCCTCCGCCGCGAGCAGTTTTTCGATGAGGCGCTCGCGGCTGTCCGGGCCGGTGTTGTTCAGGAATTCGAGGCGCTGCTGCGGTGTGGGCAGCAGTCCCCAGAGATCGAGATACACCCGCCGCAGGAACACTTCGCCGGAGACGGCCTCCGGAAAAGCCACACCGGCCTTCTGAAAATATGCGGCCATGAACCGGTCGATGGGGTTTCGGAAGCTGGTGTTCTCCGGAACATCCGGACGGCGCGGGGAAAGCACTGGGGTCCAGGATGGCTCTTCGATAGCACCAGGACCGGGAGCGCCGGCGTCGATCCAGCGGCGAATGACGTCGATCTCCGCCGCCGAGAGCGGCTTGCCGGCCAGCGGCATCAAGGGCTGTTTTTCGCCGGTGATTCGCGCTACCAGAAGGCTGTTCGCGCTGGAACCGGCGACGATGGCGGGACCGCTCACGCCACCTTTGAGCATTTCCGCGCGCGTGTGGAGGCGCAGACCGGCTTGCGCTTCGCTTCCGGTGTGGCAGGCCGCACAGCGCGCATTGAAGATCGGCTGCACATCGCGCGCGAAGCTGGCATCAGCGGCCGATGATTGAGCGCGAACCTGGCACATCGCGAGCACAAGAAACAACACTGGAACTCCGGCAGACAGCCGGAGGCAGAACCTGCCCCTCATGTGTCCACGATACACGCTCGCCGCGCGGGAAGCCACATCCGTGGACGCAACTGGCCGGTTGCCGCTGTTAGAATACCTTGCTAGGACAAACATGACCAGCTTGACTCGTCGTTATACGCGATGTGTGCTACCGGCGCTCGCCGCCGGCCTGTTCGTGGCACTGGCGGGATGCTCCCGGCCGGCGGAGGAGCCGAAAAAAGAGGAACCCGCCGAGCGGCCTGCCGCCGAAGCGCCTCCCGCGGCGGAAGCACCTAAGGAAGTTCCAACTCCGCCCGCGGAGGCAAAACCCGAGGCTAAAAAGGCGGAGACCAAACCCGGCGTGGTGCCCGCCACCTACAAAGTACGGCTCGATACCAGCAAAGGTCCTGTTCTGATCGAAGTGCAGAAGGCATGGGCTCCGTTGGGCGCCGAGCAGTTCCACAAGCTCGTTACATCGGGCTATTACGATGGAGCGCGCTTTTTCCGGATCGTGCCGAATTTCATCGTGCAATTCGGCCTGGCGGCAGATCCGAAGGTGACCAAAAAGTGGGATAGGAACATCAAAGACGATCCGGTGACGAGAACCAACCGTCTCGGTGCAGTGACGTTTGCCACCGCAGGCCCGAATACCCGGACGACGCAAGTGTTTATCAACCTGAAGAGCAACCAGTTTTTGGACGATCAGGGATTCGCGCCTTTCGGCCAGGTCGTGGAAGGCATGGATATCGTGCAGCAACTCTATAGCGGCTACGGCGAAGCGCCGGATCAGGATGCCATCACGAACCGCGGCAACGCCTATCTGAGCGCGCAGTTTCCGAAGCTCGACTACATCAAGAAAGCCACTATCGTCGAATAGCAACGGTAGAGAGTATCGATGCGCCTACCACGCCCAGGCGACGCGGTACCCGTATGGATCGGCGCCCGTTTCCAGCACACCATTGCTCAGTATTCGTATCATCGACGGCGCGGCCCCACTGGACCACCGCGTGCGGCGCGCTATCTTATGGCCGCGTGACGCCAGTTCCTCGAAAACACCCTGCTGAATACGCTCGTCTAGCATCAACTCGCCGGGATTCATCGCGTGATTATCGAAGCTGGATACCAGGTGCCTGGTCTGAAAGCGCGGCGCTTCGACGGCTGCCTCCGCGTTCATTCCGAACTCGACCACATTCAACAGGAGTTGCAGAAGAGCCTGATCCTGCGCGTCGCCGCCGGGCGTCGAAAGCGCGAGATAGGGTCTGCCGTTGCGCGTCACGAGCGTTGGACTCAACGTGACACGCGGGCGCTTGCCCGGAGCGAGTTCATTGGGGTGCCCCGGGATCAACAGAAAGCTCTGCGCCCTCGATGTGAGCGGAATTCCGGTGTCCCCGGCGATCACCGATGGCAGCCAGCCACCGGACGGCGTAGCCGAAAACACGAGGCCGTCGCGGTCCGCTGTATTAATGCACGTCGTATCCCTTGCCATCAACGCGTCGTCGATGCGAACCCGGGGAATTTCCGATTCGGAAGGATGCAGGGCGCGGATGCCTGGAAACGCCCCGGGCCGGAATTCGAGCGATGCTTTGGGAGAGATCGCATCACGACGCTCAGCCGCATACTCTTTCGACAGCAGCCTTCCGGATGGAACCTTGACGAACGCCGGATCGCCGTAATACGTGTCACGGTCGGCGTAGGCCAGTTTCAGCGCTTCCGTCAAGACATGGATATAATCGGCCGAGTTGTGCCCCATGGCGCGCAGGTCCAGACCCTCGAGAATATTCAAGGCCTCGATCAGCGAAGGTCCCTGGCTCCAGAAACCCGGCTTGTAGACGGTGACACCGCGGTAGTCCGTTGAAACCGGCTCCTCCGGTTTCAGCCGGAAAGCGGCCATGTCTTCGTAGCGCAGCAGACCTCCATTCGCCCGGCTGAAGGCGTCGATTTTTCGGGCGATGCCACCGCGATAGAAATAATCGCGGACCGTGTCGATGGCGGCTTTGCGGCTCGCACCCGAGGCCCGCGCCTCTTCTTCTTTCTTCACCATGTCGCGGAGCGTCCGCGCAAGATCGGGTTGCCGGAAGATCTCTCCGGGAAGGGTTACACGGCCCTCGGGAAGGAACACCTGCTTGGAAGTGGGCCAGCGGTTGAAAAATCGTCTGCTGCGGGCGATGGTTCCGGCGCGGGTTTCATCCATGGGCATGCCGTCCGCAAGCTCAATGGCAGGCTGAATCACTTCGGCGAAAGTCCTGGTTCCAAATTCGCCGAGTGCCACCAGAGCGGCATCCACCATTCCGGGGACCAGCGCCGGCATCAATCCGGCAACCGGCACCATTCCCTTCAGCCCACCGGGTTCGAGATCTTCCACTTCACCCGCTTCCAAGCGGCGTTGGCGAAAGAAATCGGCCGAGGCGAGCTTAGGCATCGTGCCAACCCCGGCGATGGAAAAGACACGTCCGTCTTTGGAGCGGATCAGGATCGGAGCTTCGCCGCCAAATCCGAAGTGGGAATATTCCGCAACCGCGGCGGCGAACATGGCCGCTACGCCGGCATCGGCGGCGTTGCCTCCGGCATGAAACAATCGCATTCCGGCGTCGGCAGCGAACCTGCTTCCAGCGCCGATGGCCCCGCGTGTGCCCCTCGCCGGATGCTGTATCAGTTGTTCGGAACTCTTTCGCTGCGCCCCCAGAAAAGATGCGATCACCAGTACCAATAGAGGGACTTGGAGTTTCCTCATCGCTAAAGCCAATTATAATGGGCGATATCCAAATGACGTCCGTCTCCACGAGGGGATATCGATGAGTGATGTGAATGAGCTGCTGGAGCGATTCCGGCGCGGTCCGGAACTGCTCGCGGTGGCCACTACCGGCGCGGCCGGTTCGGAACTCGATTTCGTTCCGGGACCGGAAAAATGGAGTGTGCGCCAGATCGTCTGCCATCTTGCCGACGCAGAACTGGAAGGAGCGGTCCGCTTCCGGCGTGTAATCGCCGAAGAGAATCCGGCCTTGATTGCTTACGACCAGGAGGCCTGGGCGCGCCATCTCGGTTACTCGCGGCGGAAACTATCGCAGGCGCTCGAAAGCTTTCGCCGGATCCGTTCGGAGAATCATGAACTGCTGAAAGCGTTGCCAGAGGAGGCATTCAGCCGGACAGGGACACACAACGAGCGGGGTGTGTTGTCGCTTCTCGACTTGTTGAAGATCTATACGGAACATGCCGAACAGCATGCACGGCAAATCCGCGAGGTACGGGATGCATACAAAACACACAGGACTTCAAATGGCTGAGGCGCCGGGAAATGCAAGTGTATGACACTGCCGCGCCTGTATCCCATCGTGGATCGCGACACGCTGATTCGAGTTCAATGTCCGGTTCAAACCGCCGTCGAAGTATTGCTGGATCGCGGTATCCGGTTCCTGCAGTTTCGTGTCAAAGGCCATATCGGCCGTACTGAGTTCGCGGAGTTCGAATGCGTGGCGGAACTCTGCGCGCGCGCGGGGGCAGCACTCATCGTGAACGATCGGGCCGATCTCGCGATGCTGCTCCGCGCGGGGGTTCATGTCGGCCAGGACGACCTTTCGCCAAAGGACGTGCGGCGTCTGGTGGGTGAAAATCGCTTACTTGGATTGTCCACCCATAACGAAGATCAGTTCCGTGCGGGCATCGCGGAGCCGGTGGACTACCTCGCTTTCGGGCCGATTTTTGCCACCACCACCAAAGAGAATCCGGATCCGGTAGTCGGCTTGGAGATGCTGCGAATGTTGCGCGGACTCACTACGAAACCGCTGGTTGCCATCGGCGGCATCACGCGAGCGAATGCAGCATCCGTGCTCGAAGCGGGCGCCGATTCGGTGGCTGTCATCGGTGACCTGTATCCCGCTGTCTTTACGCTGGGCGAATTTCGAAAGCGAGTAAACGAATGGCAACAACTCGTCAGGTAGATACCGGGTTCATCAAGGGCCTCGGCCTGCTGGACTCCACAACGCTGGTCATCGGTTCGATGATCGGGTCGGGCATTTTCATTGTCTCGGCCGATATTGCGCGCCAGGTTAATTCGCCTGGGCTGCTGATTATCCCATGGCTCGTTACCGCGGTTCTGACGATGATTGCGGCGCTCACGTATGGGGAGTTGGCCGCTGCAATGCCGCGCGCCGGCGGCCAGTATATCTATCTGCGGGAAGCCTATGGCCCGCTGTTCGGATTCCTTTATGGGTGGACGTTGTTCCTGGTAATCCAAACAGGAACCGTTGCCGCTGTGGCCGTCGCATTCTCGAAGTTTGCTGGTGTGTTCTTTCCCTCCATCTCCGCAACCAATTACGTAATACGCGCAGGGGGCTTTCACGTCAATACACAACAGGCCCTGGCAATCGGTGTCATCGTGCTGCTGACGGCGGTGAACACCCGAGGGATTCACACAGGCGCCATGGTGCAGAACATCTTCACATTCGCCAAGACCGCGGCATTGCTCGGCTTAATTGTGCTGGGCTTCCTGGTGGGCCGGAACGCTGCCGCGATCGAAGTGAATTTCACCGATTTCTGGCGGGGCGCCGATTGGAGTTGGACCGTGATTCGCGTTGTTGGAGTGGCCATGGTGGGAGCGTTGTTCGCCTCCGATGCGTGGAACAATGTCACCTTCACCGC
>DASTMK010000325.1:0-12575 GCA_035714225.1 Bryobacteraceae bacterium
ACGCTCTGATCGGGAAGATCCGCCAGGAGATGGTGGCTCGCGACCTGGTATTTGAAAAAGTGGATGAGAGCACGCCCGGCGCGAAGAAAGAAAGCGCGATCTACGTAGTGAATCCCAGCGGCGACCCGGACGCACGCCTGATCGTCGATCTCCAGTTGAAGCATCGGTGAAGGAGCGTGATGTACAGTCCCGCCATGTGTGTCCTCGTTGCCGGCCTATGCGCCGGGAACGCCCTCTCTCAAGCCAGACCCGTGAACCGGATGGAGATCACGCTGGAGCGCAACGGGGTCTCAGGATGGACTCCTGTGCATCCCGGGTTCGTACTGTCTTCCAACGACCGTGTCCGCTTCCGGTTTCGTTCCAATTTTCCGGGCTACTTGTACGTGATGAACCAGGGCACATCAGGCGATTACGCCCTTCTGTTTCCGCGTGAAGATACGGGCTCGCAAAATCGTATCGAAGCGGGGAAGGAATATGTGATTCCAGCCACGGAAGGGCACTTTCGCGTTACGGGTCCCGCGGGGCACGATATCGTATACTGGCTGGTCACGCCGGCGGATTTGGGTGGAGAGAGTTCGAGCCCGCTCGCCCATGTTCCCCTTCCGGCGGCGCCGAAAGACCCGGAAGCCCGCAAGAGCCTGACGCCGCGCTGCGATGAGACGCTGCTGCGCGCACGGGGCGATTGCATCGACGGCAGCGCGGGGGCAAAGGGTATCGCCGCCTCCGGCGAGTTGCCGGAGAATCTTCGGGCGGTTCCCGGCGTGAGCGGTTCCCGGGAGCTGATCTTCCTGCGCAGCGACCAGAGCTCCGTCGTATCGTCGCCGGTGCCTTTGCAAGGCCCGGTGGTATACGAATTCCGGCTGGCGCACAGGTGAGAGCCATGAGGATTGCGAGGCTGGCACTGTCAGGCATCTTCGTTCTGTTCCTAGCCGCGGGCGGGCGGGGCGAACAACAGCAATCCCGGGACCTCAAGTATGAAAAGGAGAGCTCGAAACCGGAGACGGCCGCTCCGCAAACGGCCAAGGTTTCCATTCCACGCAGCTACGCGGTGGTGATCGGTATCGCCAATTACGCGAAGCTGCCCGACTCCGCTCAATTGAAGTTTTCTGAGCGCGACGCCGAAGCTATTTATTCCATTCTTATCAGCCCGGAGGGTGGCAATTTCAGGGCGGAGAACGTCAAGAAGCTGATCGGCGCCAAGGCGACGCTCGCCAACATCCGGAAGGAACTGGAGCAGTGGCTTCCCGGCATCACGAAAGACGATGACCGGGTTCTGATCTATTTTGCCGGGCACGGTTTTGTTTACGGCGGAAAAGGGTATCTGGCCCCTTATGACTTCGACAAGTCCGATATCGCCGGCAGCGGTTATTCGATGGAAACGCTTGGAAGGGTCATCGGAAGTTCCATCAAAGGAAAATGGAAAGTCCTGCTTACGGATTCCTGCCACAGCGGAGCGATCACTCCGGAAGCAGATGTGCAAACGCTCAACCGCAGCCTGCTGGACCTGAACAAGTCGCTGTTCTCTTTGACCGCAAGCCGCGACCGCGAGCGTTCTTTCGAGAGCCCGGAATGGGGAGGCGGACACGGCATCTTCACCTACTACGTAGTGAAGGGCCTGGAGGGAACCGCCGACGAGAGCGGCGACGGCATTGTCACTGCCGACGAACTGGCGAATTACGTTCGTACCGAGGTGCGGCAGGCGACCGCAGGGAAACAGAACCCCACTTCGGAGCGAGGCAGCTTCGACCCGGACATGCTGCTGGCCTACGTGCCTTCCGGAGTTCGTCCCGGGGCGCCACCTGCGCCGAAATTCGGGACCCTGATCTTCGAAAGCAACATGGATGGCGTGGAGGTGTTCATCGACGGCAAGTCCGCCGGTGTGGTGAACAAGGGCAAGCCCTTGCGGCTCCCGGGACTCGCGCCGGGTGCACATACGATCAAGGGAGTGCGGATGGGGTATGAGCCGGATGGCCCGCGAGAAGAGATGGTTTATCCGGGCCAGGAGAGCACCGTCAGCCTGAAGATCGTAATCCCGCGCCGGCGTAGTAAAGCCGCGCTCGACCGGTTCGAAGAGGGACTGGAGTTCTACAACAAGGGCTCTATCGAGAACTATAAACGTGCCGCGGAGCGTTTCCGCGCCGCGCTGGCCGCCGACCCCGACTATAGCCAGGCAGCCCTGTACCTGGCACGCGCTTTGCGGGATTCGTTCGAATTCCAGGAGTCCAGGAAAGCCTTCGAGCAAGCTATCACGATTGACCCCGATTATCTCGAAGCGCGCGCAACCTACGGAGGAATGTTGTTGGATGTAGGCGACGAGGACGAAGCCATCCGGCAGCTTAATACCGTGGTGACACGCAATCCGGACCACGCGCTGGCGCAGTACCTTCTGGCGCAGGCGCTGGCCCGAAAGGAATTGTTCGCGCAATCCATTGAAGCCGCGCGGAAGGCCATCGCGTTGACGCCGAACAATGCCGAAGCTTATTTCTGGCTTGGCGAGAGCCTCCGCATGACCGGCAAATACGGCGAGGCTGTTCGCGCGTACTCCGACTACCTGCGTCTCAGCGATTTCGACAGCAAGCTGGCGGGCAAGATGAACTACTATGTGCTCGGGTTCCTGGTTGGCGCCGGGAGGAAGAAGCGGGCGGCGCAGCGCGATGTATGGAAGGAACTGCGGGGGCTCGCGTACTTCGGAATCTGCGACAGCGAAAGGAAGTTGGGAAACTTTGACGCTGCGATCGAGAATTGCCGCACATCCCTGTCGCTTGACTCATCGGATCCCTACGCCCACTATGCGCTTGGGCTGAGCTATCTCGCGAAAGGGAAAAATGACGGCGCAGTTGAAATGCTTCCCGCCGCGCGCACGCAGTTCCGCAAGATGCTGGACCTGAATCCGGAACTTGTGGAAGCCCAATATGCCCGGAAAAACATCGCCGCCATTGATGACTTCCTTGCCGGGCGTTAATTACACTTAGAGTAGTGGTACTCCGCCGTCTGCTCGCCGTGCCCTGGATGGGTCTCGCTCTATTTGCGCAACCCTCCGTAATGCCGCTTAACGAAATCCGGCCCGGCATGCGAGGGGTTGGTAAGACGGTTTTTTCCGGCGACCGCGTCGACCAGTTTGATGTCGAGGTTCTGGGAGTGCTCGAGAACGTAGGCCCCAAACAATCGCTGGTTCTTGCCCGTTTATCCGGAGGCCCGCTCCAGCATACCGGCGTTCTTCAGGGGATGAGCGGAAGCCCTGTCTATATAGGCGGCCGGCTTGTTGGTGCCGTGGCCATGTCCTTTCCCTACGCGAAAGATCCCATCGCCGCCATTCGGCCTTTCGAGGAGATGACGCGAGAACGGTTCACGGGGCGCGATGCGCAACGTGCCGGCATTTCGCTTTGGGAAACCGACCTGACTAAGAACATTGCCCGCAGTACGGACGTTCCAGCCGGCGAGTCGCGGCTGATGGATATCGCCACTCCCGTTTCCTTTGCGGGGTTCACGCGCAGCACCATCGAACACTTCGGCGCACAGTTGAAGTCGCTCGGCTTTGAACCGCGGCAGGGCGTTGCGGGCGGAGGCAAGCCGGCCGCCCGCCTCGGCAATCCGGCCAAACTTGAGCCCGGTTCCATGATCAGCGTCCAACTCCTGACTGGGGATATGAGCGTCGGCGCGGACGGCACCGTCACCGCTGTAGAGGGTAAGCACGTATACGCCTTCGGGCACCGCTTCCTTTCCATCGGCGATACGCAACTCCCGTTCGCACGCGCGGAGGTTCTCACGCTTCTGCCGAACCTGTCGAGTTCCTTCAAGATCTCAACCGCGCGGGAATGGATGGGCACGATTACTGCGGATTACAACACGGCAGTGGCGGGTGAACTCGGCCGCCGCGCCAGTATGATTCCGGTGTCGATCGAAGTCCAGCGGAAGAGCAGTAATGGGAAGCCCATCAGTTCCGCCGGCTATCGCATGGAGATGGTGAACGACCGTTACCTCTCGCCGTTCCTGCTGCAAATGGCGGTTTTTTCCGCAATTGATGCTACCGAACGCACCGTCGGCGTTTCCAGCTTTCTTTTGCGCGGGCATGTGGAGTTTGAAAATGCCGCGCCGCTGAAGCTTGACAATGCATACGCCGGCGAGTTCAACGTGCCCGCCCAGGTTTCGCTTGGCGCCGCGATGCCTGTCGCTTATGCGCTGCAAAGCGGTTTCGATGCGCTGACGTTGAAGAATGTGTCCATCACGGTGGAAGCGTTCAGCCAGAACAAACAACTCCAGGTGGCCGGCGCATGGGCTTCGCGCGAAGCCGTCCGGCCGGGAGAATCCGTGGATTTAACCGTGTTGTTGGCGGGTGAAAACGGAATGGAGATCAGCCGCACGGTGTCATACCAGGTGCCTGTCGGGGCAGTTCCCGGTCCGCTTTTTTTCACGGCGGCGGACGGGAATACGACCAATCTCACCGAATACAGGAACGTGATCGGCGAGCAGCCCAAGTCTCCCTCCCGGGTTCTTTCTTTTCTGAACGGTCTCAGGGGAAACAATAAAGCTTACGTGCGCGTATGGCGGGCAAGTCCCGGATATCAGATCGAAGGAGAGGATCTGCCGAATCCTCCCGCTTCCGTTTCCATGGTGCTCGGACACGGTCCGGCAAACCAGGCCGGCTGGGCGGTTCCGCGGAACGCCAAGGTGGCGGAAATGGCAATCGATACCGGTGGCATGATCGTTACAGGTGCTAAGACTGTACAGGTGGAAATCAAGGAATGATCCGGCCGTTCGCCCTGTCCGTTGCCCTGGGCGGTCTACTGCTTCAGGGCGCCAGCACTACAGCGTGGGAAATGAGCACGTATCAGGATTTCCTGCGTGGCCGGTTTACCGGGGTTTCTCTCACGAAAAGCGGCCGTCTGATGCTCTCTCCCAAGCTGGAGACGGTACTCGCATCCGACCAGCCGGTGATCTGGAGCATCGTCCGCGGGAAAGATGGCTCCATTTACGCCGGCAGCGGACATCGCGGACGGCTCTATCGAATTGACGCGTCCGGGAAAAGTTCCGTCCTCTGGACGGCAGATCAGTCCGAGATCTTCGCCCTGGCACTGGACCCATCGGGAACGCTTTTCGCCGCAACCTCCCCCGACGGGAAGATCTACCGGATCCGCGATGGAAAAGCGGAAGAATACTTCGCACCGGGCGCCAAGTATATCTGGTCGCTTGCCTTCGATAAAGATGGCGTGCTCTATGCCGGCACCGGAGACCAGGGGAAGGTGTTTCGCGTGACGGCGCAGGGGCGCGGCGAAGTTTACTACGAGACGGGGCAGCTTCACATCACGAGTCTCGCCTTCGACCCGGAGGGGCGCCTGCTGGCGGGAAGCGACCCGAACGGGATTCTCTACCGGATTTCCGCAAAGGACAAGGCCTTCGTTTTATACGATGCGAATCTTCCGGAAATTCGCGCCGTCGTGCCGTCCGCGGATGGAAGCATCTATGCTGTTGCCCTCGGCGGCGCGACCGTCAACCGGACTCCCGCATCACTCACTCCCTCTGGTGTGACGCCGGGCGGGGCACCTGCCGCCGCTCCAACGGTCAGCATCACCGTCACCGACGAAGCACAGGGAGGAATCGAGGTGAAGCCGCAGCCCTCCGATCCCAAGCAGCAGACCCCGGCCGCGCAGACACAGGTCACCACGCAGTTCACTCCGATAGTGGATATGACCGGAGTGGAGAAATCCGCCATCTACAAGATCCATCCCGATAACACGGTGGAGACGCTGTGGAGCTCGAAGGAAGAAAATGCTTACGACCTGATCGTATATGGGACGGACCTGGTTTTCTCCACCGACGGGCAAGGACGGATTTATCGCCTGAGCGGCGATCGAAAGCCCACCCTGGTGGTACAAACAGATCAGGGCGAGACAACAAGACTGCTGGATGCCAACGAGGGCTTCTATGCGGCAACGGCGACGCTTGGTAAAGTGCTTCGGCTGGGCACCGGAGTAACGGCGTCGGGCGCTTACGAATCCCCCGTGCATGACGCCAACACCGTGGCGAGATGGGGGCGGTTGAGCTGGAAGGCGAACAGAGAGGGCGGCGCAAAACTCGCGTTCCGCACACGTTCCGGCAACTCCGCCCGGCCCGATCAGACATGGAGTGAATGGTCGGAGCCGTTGGAGGACGCATCCAACAGCCTGGTGAGCAGTCCCAACGCGCGATACATCCAATGGCGCGCGGAGTTTTCGAGCTCCGGGGATGTCTCGCCCTCCCTGGACAGCGTTTCGCTGGCGTATCTGCCGCAGAACACCTCGCCCGTGATACGAAGTATTACCGTCGCCAGCAGCATCTCCGCGTCCGCGCAAAAACCGGCGGCGCAGCAGCCCCCGGCCGCGGCTGCATATAGCATCACGGTTACCGATACGGGCGATACGGCCGCTTCCACGTCGACGGGAACTCCGACCGAAACCTTGAGCCGGGCCGGAAGCGAGCAGCTTGTCGTCTCCTGGCAGGCCGACGATGCCGATGGCGACAAGCTGGTGTACTCCATTTTTTTCCGCGGCGAAGACGAGCGCGAATGGAAGACCTTGCGGGAGAACATCCCCGAAACCAGCCTCACATTCGATGGTGACGTGTTCGCCGACGGCAAGTACTATTTCCTGGTGCGCGCCTCCGACAGGCTGGTTAACCCGCTGGATTCGGCGCGCGAGTCCGAACTGGTGAGCGCTCCGGTGCTCATCGACAATACGCCGCCCCTGGTTCAAATCAGTGCGCCGCGCCGTTCGGGTGCGGCAGTGGAGTTGGACATCCAGGGCGCCGATCAGGCCTCTCCCCTGCGAAAGGCGGAATACTCGATTGACGCCGGTCCGTGGACGCCGCTTCAAGCGCAGGATGGCATCGTCGACTCCGAGCGCGAGCAGTTCCGGTTGCGGCTGGAAACCCTGTCGCCGGGCGAGCACCTGGTGGTCGTGCGAGTCTACGATTCCGCATCGAACGCCGGCCTTGCGAAAATCGTGCTCCGTTGATCAGCGCCGTTCGCCGATCGTGTGAAGCTTGATCATATTCGTTGAGCCGGGCCGGCCGATGGGTTGCCCCGCCACAAACACCACGCTCCCGCCCGGTTCCACCCATCCGCGGCTTACCAGCATCCGGTCCATCTGTTGCAGCATTTCATCGGTCGATTCCGTGTGCGGCGCGATCACCGGACGGACGCCATAAACTGCGGCCAGTTGCCGGGCTGTGGCATCGCTCGGAGTAAACGCATAGATGGGAATCGGAGGCCGGTAGCGTGCGATCAGGCGGGCGCTTGACCCGCTGCTGGTGAACACGACAATGGCCGAGACGCCGGCGGAGCGGGCGGCGGCATAGGCCGCGTCGGCGATGATTTCCGCGTGAGTGGGCTTCGGGATGTGCGATGCCGGTTTGAGCGCGGCGTGCTGCATGGCGGTTTCCGTCGCTCTCGCGATGCGCGACATCATACGCACGGTCTCCACCGGATACCGGCCGATGGAGGTCTCACCCGACAGCATCACCGCGTCGGTACCATCGAAAATCGCATTGGCAACGTCGCTCGCCTCGGCGCGAGTCGGCAGCACATTTTCGATCATCGACTCCAACATCTGGGTGGCGGTGATTACGAATTTTCCCCGCATCCGCGCGCGCTCGATTATTGATTTCTGAATCACCGGCACCTGCTCCAATGCCATCTCCACTCCGAGGTCGCCACGCGCCACCATCACGCCGTCCGATTCTTCCAGAATGCCGTCGAGGTTTTCCCACCCTTCCGGCTTCTCAATCTTCGCGACAATGGGCAATTTCACATCCTGCTGCTCGAGATACACCCGCAGCCGGAGGATGTCCTTCGGATTCCGGACGAACGATAACGCGAGCAGATCCACTCCCGCCTTCAGCCCGAACTGAAGATCGGACATGTCTTTACTGGTCAGGGATGGCGTACTCACCTGAACACCGGGCAGATTGATTCCTTTGCGGCTGCTCACCTGGCCGCCGCTTGTCACTTCGCATCGAACCGACGTGCCGTCGCTCGACAGTACGCGTAATTCCACACTGCCGTCGGCAAGCAGAATCCGGTCTCGCGGCTTCACATCATTCGGAAGGTTGGCGTAGGTCGTCGCGGCGCGATCACAATTTCCGAGCACCGGCTCGGTAGTGATGACGAAGAGCGATCCGGTCTTGAGAACGCAACCGCCGCCCTCGAACTCACCAAGACGGATCTTCGGGCCTTGGAGGTCCAGCAGAGTGGCCGTGTGTACATCCAATTCCCGGGCAATGGCACGGACGGTGTGAATGCGCCGGGTGTGCTCCTCCGGAGTCCCGTGCGAGGCATTCATTCGAAACACATCCACACCTGCGTAAAAGAGTTGGCGGATGACGTCGTCCGAATCCGATGCCGGGCCTAGTGTAGCGACGATCTTTGTGCGGCGCAGAGAAGCGCCCGGCTGGTTAACGAACCGGTGCATAGATGTATGATCTCTTGTTCAGGTTCATTCCGCATTGGACGCTTCCGGGATAAGCATACTTCGGACTTTTCGCTTACACTGGTTTGAGAAATGGTTTGTGAGCTAGACGGGGCCAAACCAGTTAATTCGTTCGCACTGGTTTCCTATATCCCCGATCCGCTGGGTGGGTTTCTTGATCGCCTCCGTCAGGAACTGGTGCCGTCGTGTCTGTTGCATTCCCACGTCAGCATTCTGCCCCCGCGACCTCTGGACGGGCACGCGGACGAGGCATTTGGACGCATCTGCTCGCGAATGAAGCAGATGAACGCTTTTGAGCTGCATCTGGGCGATGTCGAGATCTTCGAGAACACGGCAGTTGTGTACATCGCGATCCGGGAAGGGTTTGAAGAACTGAAGGCCATGCATAGCATTCTCAACGCAGGCGCTCTTTCGTTTGAAGAACCCCACAGCTACCATCCGCACATCACCCTGGCCCAGGATTTTCCGAGGGAGCAATTGCACGAGTTGGCCGCCCGCGCCGCCCGCTGCTGGAGCGAGTTCGATCAAAGGCGGGCCTTCCCGATAGAGGAAGCCGCGTTTGTGCAGAACACGGATCGCAATATGTGGATAAACCTGGGGCACTGCTCGTTGTCGCGGGTACCGGCAGCTCTCTAAGCTCCCGTTATTCGAACATCTTCAACTGCTCGCGGGCGGGCTCAGTCCTTCTTCGCTGGCGTCGCGCTCCGCCGATTACACCGACCACGTGGATGCCGGAAAGCGCCTGACGGGGAATGAACACCTTCTGGCTGTTTGAGAGCGGATCGGGAGGTACCAATGTGAACCCGGGCGGCTCGATTTGAAGCAGGTCGTTGGCTAGGATGCCTTCCAGCTTATCCCCGTCCCGGAAGCGCAGGCGTACCCACAACCCGGCGGTCTTCGGCCGGGTTGCGAACTCACGCTTTTCTTTTCCCGGATCCCCGCTCAAGAACTCGCGTACGAAATAGACCGTCTTGATCTCTTCGTAAGAGAGGATTATCAGGTTCCCCGACAAGCTCAATAACTCCACGCCGACTGCTGAAAGATAGGTCTGCGGATTCACAAAACCGGATATCGGCTCCCGGTCGAATCGCTGCACGACTACTTTCTTTGTGGTAGACCCCGCCAAAATACTTCCATCCTCAGTTTTCTTTAAACATTTTCGCGAGTATTGTATCATTGGCACGATGCCTAGCGCGGATGAGCTAACCGCCCGGATCGATGAGTATCTGGACTTCTGCCGGATGGAAAAGGGCTTAGCCGACAATAGTTTGGACGCCTACAGCCACGACCTGGCTAAATTCCGGTCGTTTTTTGCGAACCGGGGTGGAATTCCGGATACCGCGGACGTTCGCCGCTATCTCGATCATCTCTGGGAGAAAGGGCTGTCCAGCCGCTCGATTTCCCGAAATCTCACGACCCTGCGGAATTTTTACGTATTCCTGCTGCGCGAAAACTACATCGCATCCGATGCCACCGCTCTTATTTCCTTGCCCCGGCAGTGGAAAGTACTGCCGAAATTCTTAAATGAAGGGGAGGTTGACAGGCTCCTGGCCGCCCCCGACCCCGCGCGCGCGAATGGCTTGCGGGACCGGGCCATGCTGGAGCTGCTGTACGCCACCGGGCTGCGTGTATCCGAATTGTGCCAGTTGGAATTGAATGCGATTGAGTTGGATCTGGGGTTGGTGCGGGTCACCGGCAAGGGCGGAAAGCAGCGTATCGTTCCTGCCGGTAAGCATGCCATCCTGGCCGTAAGAGCCTATCTCGAAAGCGGCCGGACGGCGCTTCTGCGAGGGCGGGGAAGCCGCTACCTGTTCGTGACCTCGCGGGGCGGCTGTCTCACCCGGCAAGGTTTTTGGAAGTTGCTCGGCCGGTACGGAAGGCGAGCCGGCGTGTTCCGGCGGCTGACGCCCCACGTCATCCGGCACAGCTTTGCCACGCACTTGCTGGAACACGGCGCCGATCTCCGCAGTGTCCAGACCATGCTCGGGCATGCCGACATCTCGACCACCCAGATCTATACGCATGTCACCCGGTCGCGGTTGAGGAAAACGGTAGATGAACATCATCCGCGGGCCTAGGAGCTTGTTGAAAAACGTAGAAAACCGCTTGCTGACGCGCGCGGCTCGGAGCTACTGACATGAGCGACTACATGTTCATGCTGGAGAGCCACCTGACCGCCGGGGAGGCGCGGGTGTTGGCCGACGTGCAGGCAGCGGCCGCCGAGGCCAACGTCAACCTGTTCCTGGCGGGCGGCGCCATGCGCGACATGTTGGGAGGATTCGTAATTCGCGACCTCGACTTCACCATCGAGGGCAACGCAGTCAAACTGGCCAGGAAGCTCGCTCAGAAGACCGGCGCGAAAATACTTGCCGTGGACGATCACCGCAAGTGTGTGGAACTTCTATTTCCGGGTAACGTGACCGCGGAGATCGGGATGGCGAGGCAGGAGCGTTTCCCCAAACCCGGCGGCAGGGCTCAGGTCTCCCCTGCCACGATTTACGAAGATCTGAAGGGGCGGGATTTCACCGTTAATTCCATCGCACTCTCTCTTAATAAGTCCTCCCGCGGGCTGCTGCTCGACCCCAACAACGGTCTGGCAGACCTGGAACACAAAGAGCTGCGCGCGGTAACGAACTACACGCTCTACGACGAACCGGTACGGGTGCTCCGCCTTATCCGCTTCAAAGTGCGGCTCGGCTTCACCATTGCCGAAAAAACTGAGGCTCAGTACCGGGCCGTGCGGGAAGCCGGCCTGGAAAGTAAAATCGGGCCGCGATCGCTACTCCACGAACTGACGCAGATCGCAGCCGAAGCCAACGCCGTTGAAGTGGTGCGCGCCTTGGACCAGGAAGGCTTGCTGCGCCTGTTCTCACCGGCCCTTACCGGGCAGAAGGTCAACCTGGCCGGATTGGCGCGCCTTCAGAAAGCGCGGCAGTTCGTACCGTTTGGCGTCGATTTTCAAATAGAGAATACAGGGCTGTTCCTCAATATTCTGACCGAAAAGCTGACTCCCAAAGAGAAGTCGGCCATGGCCGGAGCGTTGAAGATGGAAAAGCCGGAGATTGACGCCTGGCAAAAGCTGGATGCACGGGTAAAGAAACTCGAGACAGCTTTGAAGTCTCCGCGGCTCCAGAAGCCCTCGCTGGTGTACAAGGCGTTGGAGAACGTCCCCGGCGAGGAAATTCTTTTCCTGTATTTGAGAACCGGAGTCCGTGTCGTTCAGGATCGGATCCGGAATTACCTGCAAAGATATCTCCCGACGGCGCAGGAGGTAACGGAAGCCGATGTGGCCGCGCCGGCAGGTGTGGAAACGGGGTCGCCCAAATATGCCAAATTCCATCAGGCTGCCATCACCGCGCGGCTTGATGCGCGGCCCAAGAAAGTTTCGCCACCACCGGAGCCGGAAACCCAAGCGACCGCCGGCGCGCGTAAATGACATCCGCGCCAACGTGCACATCCCCGCTGTAGAATTGCACTCATGAACCGCCGAGCGTTTCTCGTCGGCGCCGGTGCGGGTTTATCCGTGCTTGGTGCAAACCAGCGAATCAACGTAGGTGTCGTGGGCGTCCGCGGACGCGGACGCGATCACATTGCCGAATTCGTAAAGTTGCCGAACGCGAGGGTGGCCGCGGTGTGCGATATCGACGACGCACAAATCGAACGTGCCATCGCCTTCACCCAAAAGCAGCAGCAAGGCTTGCATCCACGCTCTTACCGGGACCTGCGCAAGCTGCTGGAAGACAAAGATATCGATGCCATCTCCATTGCCACCTGCAATCACTGGCATGCGCTGGCGACGATCTGGGCGTGTCAGGCGGGCAAAGACGTTTTCGTGGAGAAACCTGCCAGCCACAACATTTTCGAAGGCCGGAAGATGGTAGAGGCGGCGCGCAAATACAAACGCATCGTACAAGCCGGCATGCAGAGCCGCAGCATCGAGCATAAGAAACAGGCGATTCAGCTTTTGCGCGAAGGGGCGATTGGCAAGGTCTATATGGCCAAGGGGCTGTGCTACAAACGGCGGAAATCGATTGGGAAACAGCCGGACGGCCCCGTCCCGGCGGGAGTCGATTACGATCTGTGGCTCGGTCCCGCTCCCATGCGGCCGTTTAA
>DASTMK010000326.1:0-2828 GCA_035714225.1 Bryobacteraceae bacterium
ATGGATTGCGGCCCAGGATGGGCAGATCCGTGAGCATCTTGCGGTCGATCGTCAAGTCCACACTCGAAGTGTTAAACTTCACTCCGGTCATGGTTTCCGTAACTGTGACCTGGTCGGCCAGGTTCCCTACTTGCAGCACCGGATCTACAGTGATATCCGCGCGTACTTGAACGGCGAAGCTTTGTTGGACGAATTTGCTGAAGCCAGGCTGCTCGGCGCTCAACGAATACGTGCCCGGCTCGACAAATTCAAATATGTACTGCCCAACGGCGTTGGTTTCTTTCGTAGCTGAGATGCCGGTGTTGAGGTTGGTCAGGGTCACTTTCGCCCCGCCGACAACGGCCTGGCTGCTGTCAGTTACGACACCCTGTACTTTCGCACGGTAGTCCTGCGCGAAGGAAACATGGGATAGGAGTAATGCGAACACTGCGGCGGATGCTCGCCGCGTCCTTCTGCCCGGCATAGTATGACCTCCTGAAGGAACAACCCATCTTTTTCGAAAAAAGAGGTCATTCCCGTTACTGATTGGAGGTATTCTAATGCAGATCGGGTCAGGATTCCACGAAAACTTTGTTGAGTTTTCTAAATTTGCCCGAGTTAACGGCTATTCAAGCCAGTTCAATTTGCCGCAAGTCGATTTTGGCGTCGTCAAACTCGCCGAGTCCGAGCGCGCCGGCGATCTCGATGTGCTCGGGCTGACAATTCAGGCGCGTGCTGACCTTGTCGGGCTTGGATAGCGCTATCGGCGCAAGACTCATCTCCGCGCGCTTCCGGTCCAG
This sequence comes from Bryobacteraceae bacterium, assembly GCA_035714225.1. Lineage (GTDB taxonomy): Bacteria > Acidobacteriota > Terriglobia > Bryobacterales > Bryobacteraceae > CAADGY01. Next base: position 780 of record DASTMK010000326.1, read on the forward strand.
AGCCTTCCAGCCGATCTTATCCACTGCGACGGGGTCTGTCGCGAAATAGATCGTCTTGTGTTCCCAGATGTAGCCTGGGCGGGCGGCGGGTCCGCCATGATATACGCCTTTCACCCCGTCGACAATGTGGAGCACCGTCTTTTCACGGAATGGTTGGAGATCCATGATGGCGGGAATGAACACGGACGTGCAATGCAATGTGCTGTTCTGATGACTGCGGGCGACATTATTCGCCATGCCATACGCGATATTTTTCAGCGCCAGGGTAACACCAGCCGATTGATGGTGCTTCAACACCGGTATGTTGATGAGCTTGTTGATTTCCTTCGTTACGAATCGGGCCACGTACGAACGGCGGAAATGCCGGTCGTTGGGATCCTGCCCCGGCTGAATAACGGGCAGCTCCGCGTAACAATCACGGTCGTAGCCATCCATGTCGAGTTGAATGGCGTCGTAAGTTTCCGAAGCCCAGGCATAGCGGATGCCTTCCGGCAGCCACTTGTCGTAGCCGGCCTTTACGATAAACGCGCGATTCCGGTCGAAGACCACGATATCCCGGGCTTTGACACCGGCTGCCTTCAGCCCGTCGATGACCGGGTGAACGACCTCCGGAGCGGAAATGACTCTCGGCATTCCGTTGGGGTTCAACTTGATTCCCACAACATCACCCGGCCGGACGAACATGCGCCACGCCTCCACGGCGGACGGAGCACCGGTGAGTTCCATCACGCCGCGTTCGATCATCTGCCGGACAGGCTCTTTCTGATACTGGTCCGAGAGGATGCACCCCGGCGAGTGGACCGCGATGACCCTGCCCGGGAATGGTCCCGGCATTCCGGTTTTCGAGCGCGCGGATTGGGACGCGCGAGCGGATTGGGCGGCGACGAATAAAGCAGTGGAAAGAGCATCCCTGCGTGTGGTGAGCATCGGCGAGCCTCCTTCGCCGGAGGATTCAAGGACTTTTACCTCCGGATAGCCACTACGATTCTATCCCGCCCGGGACGGACGCGCACTCGGCCTCAGAGGCTAAACTGGTGACATGCGTACCTGGGCACTTCCGCTATTGTTTACTGTGTGTCTGTTTGCCGAATCCGCCGCTGGCGTGCGCTGGACGGTGCCGGCCGGTTGGAAGAGTGAGGGTCCGAGGCCGATGCGTGCGGCAAGTTACGCCGTTACCGCCACGCAACCGGATACCGAAAACGGCGAATGCGTCGTTTACTTTTTCGGCGCCGGACAGGGTGGCGGCATCGAAGCGAACATCGAGCGCTGGAAAAGCCAGTTTCAATCCGCTGGAAAACCGCCGGCCGCAAAGGTAAATAAGAAGACGGTCAATACTCTTCCCGTAACCACCATTGACATGTCCGGAACCTATACCGGCATGGGCGGGCCCATGGTGGCGCAAAAAACAGCCAAACCGGGATACCGCCTGTTAGGTGCAATTATCGAGGCTCCCGGCGGCAATCTGTTCGTCAAATTCACCGGTCCGGCTAAGACTGTGGCCGCCAACCAGCAGAAGTTCGAGCAGCTTGTGGCATCGTTCAAGAAGAACTGAGGCAATGCCTCAGAAGCGTGTCACCTCGGTGAACTGAAAATCCGCCACCTGCATCGCGGGCACGACCATATCGAATGTCTCTTCGCCGCTCACCCGTGCGGAAGGCGAAAGCGCCTGCACGTTTCGCAACATTTCGATCAAACTTTGATTGAATCGAAAGTTTCGAACTCCGCAACGGATGCGGCCGCCTTCCACCAGGAAAGTGCCGTCGCGCGTCATGCCGGTCATGATTTTCTCGTACGGGTCCACTTCCCGGATATACCAGAGGCGTGTCACCAGAATGCCCCGGTCGAGTGAAGCCACCATCTGGTCTACCGGAACGTCTCCTCCGGCGATCACGATATTCCCGGGAGCTTCGCCCGTCTCGTTCGGCAGAGGAAAGCCGTGGCCCGTCGGCGCCGCTCCGTCCCGCTGTGCCGCCATTCGCGAGCGCGCGACTTCCTTGGGCGTTCCAGCGTCCACCAGCAGAAGCGGCTGCCGGGGAGACCCTTCGCCAT
>DASTMK010000327.1:0-2678 GCA_035714225.1 Bryobacteraceae bacterium
ACTTTCGGCCGTCCCGCGCGGATAAACACCGGACCCACATGCTGGACAGCGGCACGAACCAGGGCGCGCATCGTCACTTCATCCGCCGGCGAGAGCACGACGAACCCCGGGAGCGAGCAGGCGAGGCTCGTGTCTTCAATACTCATTTGCGACGGTCCGTCTTCGCCGATCGAAATACCGCTGTGCGTCCCCACCACTTTCAGGTTCACATTCGGATAAGCGGCGGTCACCCGCAGTTGCTCGAATCCCTTGTTCAGCACGAAACAGGAAAAGCTCGAGACGAAAGCAATCTTCCCGCTGGAGGCCAGGCCGGCGCCGATGCCCACCATATCGGCCTCGGCGATACCGCACGAAAAGAACCGGTCCGGGAACTCTGCTGCGAACCAGTGCGTCATCGTGGACTTGGAAAGATCCGCGTCACAAACGACGATGTCCGGGTTCTCCCGGGCCAATTCCACAAGAGTTTTTCCGAACGCCTCACGCGTGGCCACCCCGGTTTTCAGTTCGAATTTCGTTCCGGCCGGCATTAAGCAAGCTCCTTCAACGCAGCTTCCAGCTCCGCGGCCGTGGGCGCCTGGCCGTGGAATTTGGGATTGTTCTCCATGAACGACACGCCCTTGCCCTTCACCGTGTGGGCAATCAACGCCACGGGTTTGCCCTTCACATTGGCGGCTTCGTCGAATGCTTTCTGAAGCGCCGGAATGTTGTGGCCGTCAATCTCTATGACATGCCAGCCGAAACTCTCCCACTTGGCGGCGAGAGGCTCGAGTTCCATAATGTCTTTGACGAAACCGTCCAGTTGAATGCGATTGTAATCGACAATGGCTACGATATTGTCAACCTTGTGAAACGCGCCGAACATGGCCGCTTCCCAGATCTGACCTTCCTGGATTTCGCCATCACCCAGAACCACGTACACGCGGGTGGGGCTTTTGTCCAATCGCGCCGCCGCGGCCATTCCCAACCCGAGGGAAAGCCCCTGGCCCAGCGAACCCGTCGAGGCATCGAGTGCGGGGATAAAGCGTCTATCCGGATGGCCCTGGTAGATCGAGCCCAGCTTCCGCAAAGTGTTCAATTGGTCCGCCGGCACGTAGCCGGCCTCGGCCATGACGGCATAGAGCACCGGCGCGGCGTGTCCTTTGGAAAGCAGAAACCGGTCGCGGTCCGGCCACTGGGGGTTCTTCGGGTCGTGCCGCATCACGTCGAAATATAAAGTTACGAGGATTTCAACCGCCGAAAGGGACCCGCCCGGATGACCTGATTTTGCCGCCGTGATCATTTCGACGATCTGCCGCCGGACCCTTTTTGCAATGGCCTGCAATTCATCCAGGCTCTTTGAGTGCGTCATGGGTGTAAGATTTCAATGTACCATGTGGCCTTGCTGCCGGAGTCCGATGACCCGGAAGCCAAGTCGGTGGTATGTCCACCAATAGAAGGGAGAGTTGCTGTGGCTGAAGATGTTCGTCAGGTTGAATACTACTCCGTCTTGATTCCAAACAAAATCGGAGAGGGGTCGCGTGTCCTTGGCGCACTACGCGACGAAGGGGTGAACTTCACCGGAATTTGGGCTTACCCCCAAGGTAAGCGGCAAGCCAGGATGGACCTGGTGCCGGAAGATGCGGCGGCGATGAAGAAAGCGTTACGCAAAATCGGCGTCGCCGTTGAAAGCACGCAGAAGGGATTTCTGGTTTCAGGCGATGACCGGCCGGGAGCTGTCGCCGATGCACTGGCTAAGCTCGCCGGTGCGGGCATCAATGTACGGGCTGCCCAGGCGGTCTGCGCGGGGCAAGGCCGCTTCGGTTCCTTCATCGAACTGGAGCCCGAGGACGTCCGCAAGGCAAAGAAGGCTTTGGGCGCTTAACGCGAAGCGCCGGACCAGCCTATGGTACCGGCGCTCCATTCGTGAGGTTCCGCCGTCTGAGCCAATCCGGGAAAGAGCTGCGCGTTAGTTTGCAGGAGTATAGGAGACACCTTGCGATTGCTCATCCCTGCACGCGCCGCGGTTCTGGCCGCCACTCTCTGTTCTGCCCAGGCATCCGGCGGACCCGAGGCTGCCCCTCTTAAGCTCCACCAGGGCGAAAATGGAACCTACCGTTTGTCCCTGGATACTTTGAAGCGCGCGTTTCAGGCATACCGGAACGTGCTGGAGACGGTGGCGCAGCAACCCGGCCTGCTAGAGCGAATTCGGGCAGAGGCTGCCTGCCTGCCGGAATCCGAGGCGGCCGGCAGGGATAAGCTTAGTCTCCTGATGAGCCGCATGGAGCGCACGGAGCCCGCCCTCGCGGCCGCCTTCCGGAAGGCGGGCACATCGCCCAAAGAAGCCGGAATGGCGATGGAGGCGCTCGCCGGATCGATGATTATTTACGGAATTATCGAAAATACGACAGAAAACGAAAGATATTCAAGCAATAAAAACGTAGCGTTCATAAAAAATAATAAAAAAACAATCAGCGCCATGCTAAGCGAATTCGCGGCAAGCGGAAAACGCTTTTCGGCGCTGATCGAAGGAACGCAGGAGCCTGACGAGGAACCGGGCGGAGAAGGGCCCGGCAAGTAGCCTACCGGCGAAGCCGGCGTATAGCGCCAAAAACACCGGCGAGTACTCGCGCCGGGTCCGGGTCTTCAGCGCGAATGATTTCGATGGGTCCGTTGCCCGTCGGACGCCAGCGCTCGAAGGT
>DASTMK010000328.1:0-7685 GCA_035714225.1 Bryobacteraceae bacterium
GATTCCTCGAACTGCCGCAACCGGTCGATGTATTCGCGCAAGGCCGCGCGAATATTGCCGGTATTCGTCTGGAGGATATCGCTCCAGATCTCGTAGTCGCTCAGGGCCAGGCGGGTTGCGTCCTGGAGGCCCGGTCCGGCCACCAGCCTATCTTCAGCCGAGTGCAGAGTGCTGGCAAGCAGCGATGCCAGCGCCGTCGAAGCAAGCTGCGGCAAATGAGACGTGAAGGCGACCACTCTATCGTGCTCCTCGGGGGAGAGCACCAAAACGTGTGAGCCGATGCGTTCCAGCCAGCGCCGGAACTCGCGGACCGCATCGGTGTCCATTTCGTCCGGTTGCCGAGGCGTAAGCAAATAGGTACGCCCGGCAAACAGCGCTGCATCCGCCGCGCCAACGCCTCGAACTTCCTTGCCGGCCATCGGGTGTCCACCCAGGAACTGAGCGCTCCGGATGGCGGCCGCGGCTTCCACAATCTCCCGCTTTGTGCTGCCGGCGTCGGTGATCAGGGCACCCGGTTTCAGGCAGCCTTCGAGTAAAGCGATCGTCTCCAGAATCGCCCGGATCGGCTGCGCGAGATAGAGAAGATCCGCCCGGTGCGCCGCATCGCTCAGAGTCGACGGCTCATCGATAGCTTCGAGCTCCAGCGCCTTATCCAGCGTTTTGCGGGAGCTGACGCCGAGGATTGTGCCGGCAAACCCGGCTTTTCGAAGGGCCAGAGCGAAGGAGCCTCCAATCAGGCCCACCCCGATGATGGCGACGGTCTGCATGAAAGGGGAAGTTATACGGTCCGGCCGACGGCCGGCGCGATGATTCGCAATTGTTCCATCAGCAGCGTGAACTGCTCCGGCCGCAGCGACTGCGCTCCGTCGCTCAACGCGTGATCGGGATCGTGATGCACCTCGATGATGAGACCGTCCGCGCCGGCCGCAACCGCCGCGCGAGCCATGGGCAGCACTTTGTCGCGGCGCCCGGTTCCGTGCGAAGGATCGGCGATCATCGGCAGATGCGACAGCTTTTTCACAATTGGGATGGCCGAGATGTCCATCGTGTTCCGTGTATAGCTCTCAAACGTGCGAATCCCACGCTCGCAGAGAATCACGTCGTAGTTGCCGCCGGCCATGATGTATTCGGCCGATAGCAGCAGTTCCTCAATGGTGGCGGCGATGCCCCGTTTCAGCAGAACGGGCTTGCGGACGTTCCCGAGTTCCCGGAGCAGATTGAAGTTCTGCATGTTTCGCGCCCCCACCTGGAGGATGTCGGCATACTCGGCCACCAGCGGGATCTGAGAACGGTCCATCACTTCGCTGACAACATGCAGCCCATTATCGTCGGCGGCCTTACGCAACAGCAGCAGTCCCTCTTCGCCAAGCCCCTGGAAACTGTAAGGAGAACTGCGTGGCTTAAAGGCGCCGCCCCGGATGACCGTGGCGCCGGCTTTGGCGACAAGTTCAGCGGCACGCGAAATCTGCTCCGCACTTTCGACACTGCACGGCCCCGCCATCACGACGACCTTGCCGCCGCCGATCTCTATATCGCCCACCTTCACCACGGTGCCCGCCGGCCGGAAACTGCGGCTGGCGAGCTTGTAGGGCGACATGATGCGGTGGCATTCTTTAACACCGTCCATGACCTCGAAGTCTCTCGGGTCGAAACTCTCCATCGGGCCGACCCCGCCGAGGACCGTGTGCACCACACCGGTGGAGCGGTGAATCGCGAAACCCCGCGCCACCAGCCGGTCGATCACAGCCTGAATCTGCGGCTCGGTAGCGCCTTCCTGCATTACGACTAACATGACGTTCTCCTGGCAGGCCTACTCGGGTGGAGTACCGGCCTGCGCATCCTCCTTCAGCATCTTCTCTCTTTGTACGGTGCGCATTTCGTCGATGATGCGTTCAAAAACACGCTTCAATGCTTCCGGAGAGAGAGGGCCGGAATTGCTTTTTACCACATTCCGGTATACTTCATCCTCGCGCCTGGGTTCGTAGATTGGCAATTGAAGCTTCCGTTTCAACTCGCCGATTTCGTCGACAATGCGGGTGCGCTCGTTCAGTAGAGTAATGAGCCGCCGGTCCACGTCATCAATGCGATCCCGGCACGCCGCAAGCTGGCGCATTCCCTCTTCGCGGTTCATGCGGATCTCCGGAAAAGAGCGTCCCGAAAGCCTCGCGCCTGCGCAGTCAGACGTTGCTCCAGCGCATCGTCGCGGTGCTGCTCAATCGTCCGCATGAACGCGCTTCCAATAGCCACCGCGTCCGCGACGGCGCCCACTTCGGCGGCGTGCTCCGGCTTTGAAATCCCGAAGCCGACGGCCAGAGGGAGGTTTGTCAGCGATCGCATGGACGCGACCAGCGGCGCCACAGTGGCGGAAACCGAGTCCTTCTCTCCCGTCACGCCGGCGCGCGAAACCAGGTACACGAAACCGGTGGAGTGCTCCGCGATGAGCTTGCAACGTTTCGCACTGCTGGTGGGAGTAGCCAGGAAAATCGCATCCAGTCCGAAACGGCGCATCGTTTCGACGTAGGAAGCCGCCTCCTCAACGCTCAAATCCGTCAACAGGCAGCCGTCAATTCCGCGTTCCACGGCATCGCGCACAAGCTTCTCGGTTCCGTAACGCAAGACCGGATTCAAGTACGTGAATAAAACAATCGGAATATCGGAGCGCCGGCGAACCTCCGCCGCTATATCGAGCACGCGCGCCAGGCTTGTTCCGGCCTTGAGCGCACGCTCCGAAGCCCGTTGGATAACCGGCCCGTCCGCCACCGGATCGGAAAACGGAACGCCGAGCTCCACCAGGTCCACGCCACCCTCTTCAAGGGCGGCTATTAGCGAGGGCGTTCGCTCCGGACAAGGATCTCCGGCCGTTATGTAGGCAATCAGCCCGGAGCGGTTCTCCTGTTTGAGCCGTTCAAATAGCGCGGGAATTCGCGTCATCCAGTTCCTTCAGATTCTCCCGGTAGATGTCCATGTCTTTGTCGCCGCGCCCCGAGAGATTGACAACGAAAACGCGGTCCTTTTCCGCGGGTGCGCGGCGCAGGGCTTCAGCCACGGCGTGCGACGATTCGAGCGCCGGGATGATGCCTTCCATGCGGGAAAGCGTTCGCGCCGCGTCGAGCGCCTCCGTGTCGGTGATCGAGACGTATTCGGCCCGTCGCCGGTCATGCAGCCAGGCGTGTTCCGGGCCGACCAGCGCATAGTCGAGCCCCGCGGAGATGGAATGCGTCAGTGAGATCTGCCCGTCGGAGTCCTGAAGCAGATAGCTGCGGGCGCCGTGCAGAACGCCAGGCAACCCGCCGGAAAATCGCGCCGCATGCTCCCCCAGTGCGGCACCGCGCCCTCCCGCTTCGACACCAACCAGACGAACTCCCTCGTCCTCGACGAACGGATAGAACATACCGATCGCGTTGCTGCCGCCTCCGACACAGGCGAAAACGGCATCGGGCAAACGGCCTTCGCGTTCCATCACCTGCCGCCGCGTCTCCTCGCCGATCACCTTATGAAAATCTCTGACCATCAGAGGGTACGGGTGAGCGCCCAGCGCCGAACCCAGCAGGTAATGGGTGTTCGAAACGTTCGTGACCCAATCGCGCATCGCTTCACTGATGGCATCTTTGAGTGTGCGGCTGCCCGAGGAAACGCCGACGACGGCCGCCCCCAGCAAACGCATGCGGAAGACGTTCAGCCGCTGGCGCCGCATGTCCTCCTCACCCATATAAACCACGCACTCCATGCCAAACAGGGCCGACACGGTAGCCGTGGCGACGCCATGCTGTCCCGCACCGGTTTCGGCGATAATGCGCGTCTTCCCCATGCGGCGCGCGAGCAGAACCTGCCCGAGGCAGTTGTTAATTTTATGCGCACCGGTGTGCAGCAGGTCTTCCCGCTTGAGATAAATGCGCGCACCGCCCGCTTCCCGGCTCAAACGCCGCGCGAAATAGAGCGGCGTCGGGCGGCCGGCGTAAGTCTCGAGCAGTTCGTTCAGCTCGCTATGGAAAGCCGGATCGTGGCGCGCCTCTTCCCAGGCCTGCTCCAACGCTTCCAGCGGAGACATGAGAATCTCGGGAACATAGCGGCCGCCGTACGGTCCGAAGTGGCCCTGGCTGTCGGGTTCGGAAATCACTCCGTCTCCTCCAGGGCTGCTTTTATGAATTCGCTCATCTTCACGTGATCTTTTCTTCCAGGCGCTATCTCAAGACGGGAGGCCGCATCGACACCCCATGGTTTCGCCGTACGGATCGCCTCGCGGACGTTCGAGGCATCCAGGCCTCCTGCGAGGATGACCTTTCCAGGTACGCTCCGGGCGATGCTCCAGTCAAATGTTTGTCCCGTGCCGCCGTAAAGACCCGCGGCCGCGGTATCGAGCACCAGCGCCTCCACCTGCCGGCTCTCGCGATCGATCTTGCCCGAAGCGGCCCCCATGCGCACAGCCTTCCAGACACGAATCCCGGAGGGCACCGAATCAGGCCCCTCGTCGCCGTGCAGTTGGGCAACCTGGATGCCGTGCGATACGCTCAAAGCCAGAATCTGTTCCGGATCTTCGTTCACCCACACGCCGACGGTCCAGACGGACGGTGGCAGCTCTTCAATGATGCGAGCCGCGGCCTCGGGCCGGACATATCGCGGGCTGCCCGCAAAAAAATTGAAGCCCAACGCGGTTGCGCCGACTTCAGCGGCTGCCAGCGCATCTTCACGGTTTGTAAGCCCGCAGATCTTGACAATCATGCGAGAAACGCCCTCAGTGCCCCGGCGGGGTCGGCGGCTCGCATCAGGTGCTCGCCCACCAGAAATGCATTGAAACCGGCATCCAGCAGGCGGCGCACGTCCGCGGCGGAATCGATGCCGCTCTCGCTTACTTTGATGATATCGGCCGGGATGCGAGGGGCCAGCCGGAGCGATGTTTCGAGAAAAACCTGAAACGTTCTCAGATCGCGATTGTTTACACCAATAATTTCGGCTCCGGATTCGACGGCCACGTCCAATTCCTCCTCGTCGTGTACTTCGACCAGAGTAGACATACGATACCGCGATGCCAGTTCCCGCAACTCGCGCAAGGAATCGCGCGTGTGGAGCGCCGCAATCAGAAGGACAGCGTCCGCACCATGCGCCGCGGCCTCCACCACGTGAAATTTTTCGAGTGTGAAGTCCTTCCGCAGGACGGGAAGGGCCGTGGCCTTGCGCGCGGTTTCAAGATCGTGGAGGCTGCCCTGGAAGAAGGGCTCGTCTGTTAACACCGAGAGTGCCGCTGCCCCGCCGCGCTCGTACGTGGCGGCGATCCCGGCCGGCTCGAACGCTGCCGAAAGCACTCCTTTGCTCGGTGACGCCTTCTTGATCTCCGCGATAATGGCGGGCTTTGTCTCCACCAGTGCGCGCCGGAAATCGCGGCGACGTGCCACCATCCGGTCCGCCTCGCATTCCAACTCCGGCAGCCGTTCGCTGGCGGATAAAAGGTCGGATCGCTTGCGGTCCGCAATGCGAGCAAGGATATCAGGTAAAGCCCCGGTCATTTGTAGGATTCTTTATGCTAGCATGTCGGGCACGGGGCGCCGGTTCTCTTGTCCGGGAGCGCCGGCCGGTAACACATGTTGTACGTTTCCACATCATCCGGCAGGAACGCATTAGCCCGACACGAAAGTCTCATCCCCGGCGTCCAAACTTACGACAGAGGCTCAGAGGAGGTTTTAAGCTAATGTGTGATTTCTCGCTGCACGCAAATCCCAACCGACTCGCCAGAGAAGGGGAGCAGCTTGTGGTACACCGTTTCCCAACGCATTCGATGGGCCTGGCCTCGCCTGCCGAGGTCGATACCGTCGAGCAGGAGCACATCTTTCCAAGGTCCTGGTCCTGGCGTGGAATTAAGGAGTGGTTCAAGGCACAGGGCGCTCCGGCGTGCAAAGTGACCGCGGTTTGCATCCCGCCGGGTGCGCGCCTGATGGTCCACGACATTCCGGAGAACATTCAACAGGAATTCGGCGTGCGGCCGACGGAAGAGGTGGTTTTTGTCGAACTGACAAGCGAGGCCTTCACCTACCGGGACGGCGTACGCTTCGGCAACGGCCGGCAGGTACTGCTGCAACGTTTCCGCGCCGGACAACGAGTGCAGGTGCTGCGGCTGGGTTCATCGGAAGATACCCCGCGGCCCGAGGAAACGATCGAGCCGGCCTGGACCAGACGCTGACAGCGCGTGTGGTTCATTCCCTTCCCGGGGCTCGCTGGACGCCCGATGTTACGGTCCGGCCGCGTTAGCAGTAGAGAGGGTTCGACGGTGATATGCTGGGTCCTTTCAGCAAAGGAGGATCTGTGTATACCCGCCGCCAGTTCACTACGATCGCCTTAGCCACCATCCCTGTTTCCGCGGCAGCGAAGCCCGGCTCCACGGGTGTCATGATTGGAGCCCAGACCTACAGCTTCCGGGACCGTAGCCTTTCCGGCGCTATCGAAGGGATGAAGGAAACGGGCCTCGGCTATGCGGAAGTGTGGTCCGGCCACATCGAACCCAAAGATCTCTCCCGTGAGGAATTGCGCAAATGGCGGACCACCGTTTCCATGGGCGAGTTCAAGAAGGTGCGCCGGCAGTTTGAAGCCGCCGGTATTCAACTCTACGCCTACAACTACAGCTTCCGCGACGACTTTTCAGATGAGGAGATCGCGCGCGGATTCGAGATGGCGAGAGCTTTGGGAGCGAAGTGCCTTACCGCTTCGGCCAACGTGAGCACCGCCAGGCGAGTGGACCCGTTTGCGAACAAGGCGAAGATCGTGGTCGGCATGCACAACCACTCGCGGATCCGCCCGAACGAATTCGCCCGCCCCGAGGATTTCTTCGATGCAATGAAAGGCATGTCGCGCTACATCGGTATCAATTTAGATATCGGACATTTCTGGGGCGCCGGTTACGACCCGGTATCGTTCCTGAAGGAGCATCACTCGAGAATCGTCACCCTGCACGTAAAAGACAAGAAGCGGGAGGGCGACGTGAATATGCCCTTCGGCCAGGGCGACACCCCCATCTGCGACGTGCTCCGTGTGTTGCGGGACCAGAAACTCCGCATCCCGGCAATGATCGAGTACGAATATAAAGGAAGCGACGCAGTAGAAGAGGTCAAAAAAAGTTTCGATTTCATGAAGCGCTGCATCGCGTAAGAAAAATCCTGACACGCCCGAAAATCCTGATTGACTTCCCCCCATCGCCGTGATAGCGTCTTTTCCCATAACTCGTTGTTCTCGGTGTTTAGAAGCCAGACTGCTAGTTCTTGGGGAGGAAAGAAATGAATCGAGCCAGCCTCGTAGCTCTGCTTACAATTTTCATGCTGGCGGTAGCGATGGCCGATATCGCGTCCGCACAGGTACTGTACGGTTCCGCGGTAGGAACCGTCGAAGATCAAACCGGCGCACTCGTATCGGGCGCCTCAGTCACGATGACGAATACGTCCACAGGTCTTGTCAGGGAGGATAAGACCGGGGCGAATGGGCGCTACAGCTTTACCAATCTCCTGCCGGGCCGGTACGATGTCAAGGTAGTCGCGGCCGGATTTCGCACTTACACACAGACCAATGTCGAAATCACCATCAACACGGTTACGCGCGTGGACGTCAAACTCGAACTCGGACAGGTAACTGAGCAGATTACCGTGGAAGCAAGCGCGGCTGCGTTGCAGACTGACAAGTCGGATGTGCGGTCGGAAATCACGAGC
>DASTMK010000329.1:0-21051 GCA_035714225.1 Bryobacteraceae bacterium
CGAAATTCGCGCTCAGGTTCTGAGAAGGACGAATATTGAAGCCGGCGATACCCACGTGCCGGGAGATTTCTCCCTGCTCGCGCGTGGCAATGGGATTCAACTGAGGAGCACGCGCGGTGGCGTCGCCCCAAACGTAGCGATAACCTCCGCGCAACGTGATCTTACGGGTAACGTCGAAGAACGCGTCGATCTGCGAACGGTTGTAATTGACGTCCAGACGGTCCGTTGCGAAGGCTCGCTCCACCTCTTCCGGTGATGTCGCAAACAGAAAAACATCCGTGAGCGAAATCGAAGAAGCGTTGTGGAACCGGTCCGTCATCCACGACCCGAGAACCCGCAGCCGGTCGAGCGGCCGGATTTCAAGGCTTAGGCTGCCCGATATATGGGGCATGCGCGATTCCGAAGTGACGAATTCCTGCTGGCCCGTGTAGAAACGGCGTGCCGCCAGGATGGTCAGCAACCCGGAGGCACTGGCACCGTAATTCACATCGGTCGTGGGCTGGCTGAACAGAAACTGGCCGTACAGGTTTGCCCAGGACACCGGACTGGCGGTGACCAGCCCCTTGCTGTAGATACTGCTTCCGCGCACGCCGTAGGCCTGTTCGAGCCCGTCGATAAACAGTTGCTCGCCGAAAAGCGGCGTGGTCCGGTTGCCCAAGTTCCGCTGATCCGTAAAGACCCTCTGGTCGTCTTTAAAGGTGAGCCCGCCCTGCTCCAGCGTCACATGCCACCGGTTCATCTCGAACCGGACACCGCCGCGGTAGTTGTTCGTTTCATCCCGCAGGCGAGTGGGAACCGGATACTCGTTGCTATCCGTCTGAAAGGGTGTGATGCCGGAGCCATCGCCGGAATTGCGCGTGAATGCTACGTAAGGAACGATTCTTGCGCCGGGGAATAGCTCGAGTTCGGTGTCGATCGTGCGGCGGCGCGTGTCGAAAGCGCGCTGCGAAATCAATCCGCCCTGGCCCGCCAGCGGGTTGGCGAAGGACGGCAGAAAATTGAAATAGTCGATATTGCGGTAATCAAAGGAAAGCTGGTATGCGCGTTGCTTCCGGGCAAATATGCGCGCGGTTGTATACGGCTCGCCGCCCCAGTTATTGGCGAAAATATCAAGCCGGTCCAGCAGCCGCGAAGATGCCGGTTGGAGCGTCAGGTCCAGGCCGAACAGCTTGGGACCTTCGCCAAGATCGATCACGCTGCGGTACGTATTGAAATTGCCGCCGATATCGCTCACCCACCGGTAACCGAAATCGAGAGTTCCGGTAATCCATCGCTCCGTTTCAGGTGCCGGAGATTCGGCTGCCGCTTCGGCCGCAGGTTCAGCGGGTTTCGCTTCCGCTTCCGTTTCAGCGGGCTTGGCTTCGGTTGTCGGCTCGGCGGGTTTGGCCTCCTGCGCCGGCTCCGCCGCCGGAGCCTGGGCATACACGGCCAGCGGCAGCAGCAATAGGAGAGGAAGTAGGTGTCTCATCGCAGGAGCGCCCGATTTACATGCGAGCCATGTATCTTCATGTGACACACCGTGCAGTTGCGAAACCTGGGACTGCGCAGGTCATGGAATGCCGGTGGAGTTCCGCCGAGCGTTCCCGGCTGGTTCGCCGCGACCGGCATCGCGATATTGGAATGACACTCCAGGCACTGGAACCGTACTTCGTGCCGGGTTAACATGCGCGGATTGGCAGACCCGTGCGGTTCGTGGCACGTACTGCAACCTTCCAAACGTACCGGCGGATGTTCGAATGCGAAGGGCCCGCGCTTGTCGCTATGGCACTTCATACAGCCCGGCTCGTTGGCAGAGACCGTGCGAACCGAACTCGGCAGGAAGCTGCCGTGCGGATTATGGCAGTCCACGCAGGACATGGCGCCTTGGGGCAGCCTGTGTGCATGCGGACGCTGGAATTGCGCCCAAACCGATGTGTGGCAACTGGAGCACTGCTGGTTTATGGCGTCCACTTTGCGCGGAACCATTCCACTCGTGGTGGTCTGATGAACCGGATGGCAGCCTACACAACTCACCTGGTTCCTGGCATGCCCGCCGTGTATCCGGCCGGCTTGCGTCGGCTGGTTTAAATGGCACTTCAGACAGTTCTGGTCGGCCTTGGCCGGATGTAGTTTGCCCGGATTAATAATATCGTCCGCCGAAGCGGATTCGGCATGTTTCGACCCGGGCCCGTGGCAGGATTCGCAGGACTTCCCTTCCCAGCCCCGCTTGGAGTCTTTCTCGACGGCGGCATGGGGGTTCTTCTGAAATGCCTTAAAAATGTCCTCGTGACAAGCCTGGCAGGTTTCCGAGCCGATGTAAGTGGCTGGTTCGGGTGGAGTTTGAGCTTGTTCTGTAGTTTGAGCCTGTTCCTGCGCCGGCTGCTGCTCAGGCTGGGCCTGGCCCCGGAGACCCGGCAGCGCCAATAGACACCCGGCCAGGGTGATCCCCGCAGCGGAGAGGCCCGCCGTCAAGCGGGCCTTCCGTCTTCGCAGAGAAAGAGCATGATGCGCGTTTGCGAATCTCATGGTCTGTCAGGCGCAACCGCTGGCGCCATCACTGGGAAGCGTGTACCTTGTTCACCGAAAAGTCGGAGTTACGTCCGTGACACGCGGCACAGCTTTCGCCGAGCCTGGTGGTATTCGCCAAAGCGTGAGACGCCGCGGCGATACTTTGGTGACATGACGTGCAAGCCGCGGTGGCCGGCGGAGCCGGATTAATGAGACCCCGCGGGTTGTTCACATCGGCATTGGTCAGCGGCAGCGGCAGCGATTGTGAATCATTGACATGGCACATGTTGCAATCCGACAGCGGAGCCGGATAGGTCACTTCGCTGTAGTTGTGAGGCGTACCGCCACGTCCGTACACGACGAATTCACTGCCGAACTGTCCGTGCAGTTCCCTGCCGCCGTGAATTTTGTGGATCATCGTCGCCATATTGATGCTTTCCGGCGGGTTTTGCCCGGCAGGCCGGACCGAAACATCGGTCTCTTTCGGATTGTGGCAGACCACGCAATACTGCACGTTGTCCACTCTGTTTTCACCGTGAAGGGCGAGCCGGACGTGACACTCATTGCACTTCTGAATGGAGACGATTTCCCGGCGCGGCTGTACCTGGGAACCGTCCACCGCGAAATAGTGCATCACGTTTGGCGCCCCGTACTGCACGGACATCTGTTTCTGTGTGCCCTCCAGGAGAGTTTCCACGCGCCGGCCCTCTATGCCAATTGCCCACGTCCCTGTAGCGTTCTCGGGGATCGCGGTGCTGAAGGTCCAGAATAACCTTCCGCCGCTCCCCTGCGCCGTGATGGCATCTTCCTGGATGAAGCCATTTTCGAAGGCTGTGTAATCGGTTGTCGGCCCGGTCAGCGTTAGCGCGAGCCGTCCCATCCTGGAAAGCTCGACCGGATTGCCGTTCTTGTCTTTGACCGCAAACGTCACCGTCGGCTTCTTGCCGGCCTGGCCATCGGCCACATCCAGAATTTCGAATTGCAGGCCCGAAAGCATATTAGAGCGCTGTGGAACGGTGTGCGCGCCCCGGATGGAGGCGTCGAATTCCAGTTCGCCCTGCGGCACGTGGCAATTCGAGCACTGATTGTCGGAAATTTGCGGCAGGTTGACGTGCCCCGCGCCGGTGGCGAAATTCACGTCCGTATGGCAGGCGCCGCAAGCCGCGCGCGTCGGTTGCGTGAGCCAGGCATCCTTTTGAACCGCCGGCGAATCCTCTTCGTGGCAGACGGAGCAGTTCCGCAGATCGGTCGGGAACGTAACTTCCGAATAATCATGGGACGCATTGGCGTTGCCAACGATGACGTAGTCCCGGGCGGCGTGAATCTTGTGGATCATCACCGGCATGTCCACGGTATTGTCGGTGTCCGGGTCGATCGTCTGCGGCGTGTGGCACAGGTTGCACATCGGCACGCTGATCCGGCCCGTCGACCCGTGGAAAGCCATCCGGGAGTGGCAATCGTTACAGCTTTCGGTGCGGATGATGTCGCGGACCTTCGTCACCGGCGAACCGTCGGGTACGAAATCCAGAACGTCATCATCCAGGTTCGTGCCGAGCTCGAATTCGGTAAGATTGCGGTTCGCGTAGATGCCGATTGCGTGCGTCGTCGTGCGGTCGATGGAGGCGGGCGCGCGGGTTCCGAATGTATAGACGTATTCGCCCTCCGCCACTTTTTGCCAGCTACCGCCGGTATCGCCTGAAGCCTGAATCGCCGACCGGCCCGTAATGGTGCTCCGTTGCGTGCGGGTTGTATAGGCTACGTACTGCCGTTGATCTTTCGGAATATAAGCCGCAATCATACCGGGATTGCCGTTGCTGATTCGGCCCGGTGTCGTAACTCCATCTTTATCGAGCGGCAAGCCGGCGGGATCGGTGAAGCGAACTCTCGCCTTGATCGTGCCGTCCTGGGCGATTTCCGCCCCCAGAACCTTCACTACAAGACCGGGGCGAACGAAATTCACCAGCGACGGATCGGCATAGGCCGCCTTTTCTTTTGGGGAATATACCGGTTTTGGTGCACTGACCAAAGCAACACAGCCGGCAAATACCGCCCCTACCAGGGCGAAGCGCACTCCCCAACCCAATGGGATTCGAAGACGCATAAAATTACACACTCCTGCTTTGCGCAAGCTAAATAAACGCAGCTTCTACAAATGCAACTTCGGCGCAGACCAATGCACGACTGGGTCCATCCTCTGCTCCAGCCTTAAATTACTGACAGCAAATGCGATTCCAGCAGGCGGCTGCGCCATAGAAGATATTCTAGTCTGATTTGGGTGAAATGGCTACAAAAAAATGTGTCATATGCCACAAAGCCCGATCTTGGCCCCCTGCTTGCCCACCCTCCAGGCAAGTGCGGAGTGCCGGGGTTCGAAAGGCACGGTTCTTATGGACTGGAATACTACGTCAGGAGGCGCGGCTATAGAGGGGTCTGGCGTTGCGCTGCAACAATTACCGGATCCGTTGCGCGAGGCTGGAAAAAAGTCAGTATTGCTTGTCTCGCCGTTCGATGAGGACGTTCGCTTCATCCGGGACTGCTTACCGGACGACGCACCTCACCTGGATACCGCGGAGAACTACACTCGGGCCGCCGGACTCCTTCAAGCGAACTCTTTCTCGGTAGTTTTATCCGAGCGTGACCTCCCGGATGGCGGTTGGCGGGATGTTCTGAACGCAGTGGAGCTCTGCCAAAGCACCCCCCTTCTGATTGTGGCTTCCCGGCATGCAGACGAACGGCTGTGGGCGGAGGTATTGAACCTGGGCGGCTTCGACGTGCTCATGAAACCGTTCGATTTCATGGAAACGACCCGCGTCCTTGCCATGGCGTGCCAGCAGTGGGGCTCCGGGAGTTACGGCGCGATGTCGAGAGGGTCGCGAGAACACGGACCCGGTTGGTGAAGCCATCGGGGTGTGAGAAAATGCCCCGTTGAGCAGCAAGACGATAGCCGTTGCGGGCGGGGGGCGCGTGGCATGCGCGCTCGGGCGTTTTTTTCAAAAACGCGGTTATACCGTAAGTGCCGTCGCCAGCCGCTCCCGCAAACGTGCTTCTGCGGCTGCGGCCTCGATTTCGCCTACAACAACCGCTACCAGATACGCCGATCTGCCGCGGCACGCAACGCACATTCTCATCGCGGTTTCCGATGTGGCGATTCCGGAGGTCGCGCGGATGCTGGCAGTGCCGGCCATGCGCGGAGGCGTCGCGCTACATACCAGCGGCACACGCGGCGTGGAGGCGCTACAGCCGCTGTCCGATGCCGGCGCGCATTGCGGTTCGCTTCATCCTCTGCAAACCATTTCCGATCTCGAGCGAAGCGTTTTGGCGCTTCACGGAGCCGCTTTTGCCATTGACGGCGATGAAACCGCGCTCGCCTGGGCCCTTGAACTCGTTCGTGCGGCGGAGGGCCGGCCGCTGCGCATTGCCGAAAACGACCGCGCCGCCTATCATGCAGCGGCGGTACTGGCCGGTAACTATCTGATTACCCTGCTGGATAGAGCGGCCGGCGTCTTTGAGAGCATTGGGATTCCCCGCGGTCAGGCACTGCTCGCTCTTGCGCCTCTGGCGCGTGCCAGCCTGGAGAACGCGGTGATGGACGGGCCCGAACGCGCCCTCACCGGCCCCATCTCACGCGGAGACGTAGAAACCGTTCAGGCCCACCTCGCTATCCTGCCGCCGGACGTCCGGGACTTGTACCGGATTTGCGGTCTCGCCACCATCGAGGTGGCCAGGCGGCAGGGCCTCTCCGGAGAGGCCGCCGTGGCACTTGAGCGCGTGCTGCGGCAGAATTAATTCAGATGGCCGAAAAACCGATAAAGATCCGCGTACCCGAATTGCTGGAGATGAAGAAGCGCGGCGAAAAGATCGCCATGCTGACCGCCTACGATGCCACCATGGCCCGCATACTGGATCGTGCCGGAGTGGATGTGCTGCTGGTGGGCGACACGCTCGGCATGGTCATCATGGGAGAAAATACCACGCTGCCGGTGACGCTCGACGTCATGGTTCACCATACACGGGCCGTGGCGAACGGCGCCAGGCGCGCGCTGGTAGTGGCGGACATGCCGTTCCTCTCCTATCAACTTGGTGAAGTGGAAGCGGTCCGGAACGCGGGAAGACTCATACAGGAGGGCCGTGCCTCGGCGGTGAAGCTGGAAGGAGGGCTGGTGGTGGCGCCGGTTGTACAGCGCCTGGTGGAGACGGGAATTCCGGTAATGGGACATATCGGCCTGATTCCGCAATCCGTTCATATGCTCGGCGGATTCAAACCGGTGGGCGCCCGTCCGGCGGAGGCGGAGCACCTGCTGGAGGAAGCCGCCGCGCTTCAGGAAGCAGGCGCCTTCTCCGTCGTGCTCGAATGGATGCCGCCGGAGGTGGCGCGCAAGATCACTCAATCCCTGGAGATTCCAACGATCGGCATCGGCGCCGGGCCGCACTGCGATGGACAGGTCCTGGTGAACTATGACGCGTTCGGGTTGTTCGAGGAGTTTACGCCGCCGTTTGTGAAGCGATACGCCGAGCTTGGCGCCGAAATGAGCAAAGCCGCGGAACAGTACATCGCGGATGTCCGCGAGGGCCGGTTCCCCACTGAAGAGCACACGTACCGGGCAGCGGCGGCTAAAGCAAGACCGAAATGAAGCCCAGGATCTTGAAGGGCATCCCCGAAACCCGCACAGCGCTCGCCGGCGCCGCCGGGTTAGGGCTTGTGCCGACAATGGGCGCGCTGCATGACGGTCACGGAAGCCTTATCGAAGTGGCAAGACGCGTATCGGCCGTCGTGATAACCAGCATTTTTGTGAATCCAACCCAGTTCAACCAGGCAAGCGACTATGCGCAATACCCGCGCGATCTGGCCGCCGACGTGGAGTTCTGTGCCGCCCGGGGCGTGGATTTCGTATTCGTGCCCGAAGCAGCGGAGATGTATCCCGAGCCGCCGTTGACCACGGTGGAGGTGGCGCAAATTGGAGACGGGCTGTGCGGGCGTTACCGGCCGGGGCACTTTCGGGGAGTTGCCACGGTCGTCGCAAAGCTGTTCCATATTATTCAACCGGAGCGCGCCTATTTTGGGGAGAAGGATGCCCAGCAACTGGCGCTCATACGGCGCATGACCGCCGATCTGAACATGCCGGTGGAAATCGTGCCGGTTCCCACCGTGCGCGACGCCGACGGCCTTGCACTCAGCTCGAGGAACCGGCGCCTGAATTCCCGGGAACGCGCGGCTGCCCCGGTTCTATACCAGGCCTTGTCGGCGGCCGCGGCACGGGTGGCCGCGGGTGAGACCGATCCCGGCAAGGTGAAAGCCGTTGCGCTGGAGACCCTGGGGCGCGAACCGCTGGTGCGTGTAGAATACCTCGAACTCGTCGACCCGGAGCGAATGCAAGCCGTGGATCGGATCGACGGGCCGGTGCGCGCCGCGGCGGCGATATGGCTCGGTGAAACGCGCCTGATCGACAACGTGCTTTCGCAGCCTGTCCAAATACCGCGCTAAAAACGGGCGCAGGCGCGGCCCACTTCCTATAATGGAGTTTGGACCTTGAAAAGGCATTGCTGCGAAAAGTGGGCGAGGCGATCGGCCGGTTCCGGATGATCCGGGACGGCGATCGTATCGCGGTGGCGCTGTCGGGAGGCAAAGATTCCCTCACCCTTCTTCATGCGCTCCTGCTGCTCGAAAAACGCGCGCCGGTAGATTTTTCCGTCTGTGCATTTACGGTGGAGCAAGGCAAATTCCTGCGGCCTGTCGAACCGCTGGGAGATTATCTGCGGAGCCGGGGTGTCGCCTGGACGTATTATCACGACAAGCCATCCTTTCGCCTATTGGACGAGCAGCCCGACCATGGATGCGACCTGTGCAGCCGCTACCGCCGCCGGGCGGTCTACGAGATCGCGCGGGGACTGGGGGCGAATGTCATCGCTTTCGGTCATACGGCCGACGATTTCTGCGAAGCCTTTCTTCGCAACACCCTGTTTACCGGGCGGCTCAGCGCGCTTCCGCCCGTGGCGCACTCGCGCGACAAGGAGTTCCGCTTAATCCGGCCGCTCCTGTTCGTGACGGAAGATTTGACGAAAGCGTGCGCCGAATCCTTGGGTGCGCCCGTCGTTCCTTGCGGGTGTTCTCAGAAAACGGGAACCGTACGCCGCTCTCTTCGCGATTTTTTTGGCGAACTGGAGCGCGACTACCCGAACCTGAAAGAAACAATGCTCGCGGCCATGGGCAACATCGAGTTGCACCGGCTGCTGGATCCCCGTTTCATCGAAGCCGAACCGGGGGCTAAGGAAACACGGCAGGAACTGTTCCCGATTGTAATGGAATCGTAACAGCATTCGTGTTGACCCTCGTGAAAAGCGGATGAGATGATGGTGGTCTTCAAAGGATCTACTGTGAACGTTGAGGAATTATGAGATTCCTGCCCCGCGAAGAAAAATTCTTCGCTCTTCTGTTGAATCAAGCGAACATCATTTTGGAAGCGGCATCGGCGTTGCTTGCGGGCGCTCAAGCCGGTAATGCGCATTTAGCCGAGTGCGCCGCCCGGATTGTTAAACTGGAACAGCAAGGCGATGAAGTAATCCACGATCTTTTTCTCCGCCTGAACCAAACCTTTATTACGCCTCTCGATCCGGAAGACATTCACTCTCTGGCTTCCCATCTGGATGACGTTCTGGACGGTATTGAAGACGCCATCCATCGTATGGTGGCTTACCGGGTTGAGCCCATTCCGCCGGAGGTCGTTGAACTGTGCGGAATCGTTCATGCCTGTGCTCAGTCCTTGCAGAGCGCTTTTGAAGCTCTGGAGCGCGACGAGAAACTTTTGCAGCACTGCATCGAAATCAACCGCCAGGAAGAGAAGGCAGACCACCTGGTGCGGCGTGCGGTAGAGGAGCTTTTCGAACACGAGAAGGATCCCATCAAGCTTATTAAGCTGAAAGAGATCTACGAATTTCTGGAGGACACCACGGACCGCTGCGAGGATGTGGCCGATGTCCTGCAGAATGTCGTCGTAAAGAACAGCTAGTACCGTCGATGACCGCTACCCTCGTCCTAGTGATAGCGATCGTTGTCATCGCACTGATTTTCGATTACTTCAACGGGTATAACGACGCAGCGAACTCCATTGCCACGATCGTGGCAACCCGCGTACTGACGCCTTTTCAGGCGGTGGCATGGGCCGCTTTCTTCAACTTCGTCTCGGCTTTCAGCTTCGGCACCGGCGTGGCGAAAACGGTCGGCGCGGGCATGGTCGACCTCGATTCCGTGACGCCTTATGTCATTATGGCGGGTCTGATCGGCGCCACGCTATGGCTCGCGACCACTTCCTTTCTGGGGCTGCCCGTCAGCGCCTCCCACGCCTTGTTTGGCGGTTATGCCGGCGCCGCGATCGCGCGCGCCGCCTATGTCAAGGGCGTTTCGAACATGTTCGATGTCATCGTCTGGTCGGGTTGGATCAAGACGATCGTCTTCATGGTGGTGGCGCCCCTGCTCGGATTAGTCCTCGCCTATCTGCTGATGACCCTGATCTATTGGCTCTTCCAGAACTCCACACCGAAGACGATGGACAATTATTTCCGGAAGCTCCAATTGGTTTCCGCCGCCATTTTCAGCTATTCGCACGGCACCAACGACGCGCAAAAGACGATGGGCATCATCACCAGCGCGCTGGTCACCGGAGGATACCTCGCAACTTTCGAGGTGCCCATCTGGACCATCTTCGCGGCGCATTCGGCAATCGCGCTGGGCACGCTGATGGGCGGGTGGAAAGTGGTTCACACGGTGGGAGCGCGCGTCACGCGGCTCAAACCGCGCGGCGGATTCAGCGCGGAGACCGCCGGCGCCATATCCGTACTGTTAGCCACGTATCTGCGGATCGGGGTTTCCACGACACACATCATAACGGGCGCCATTGCCGGTGTTGGTTCTTTCCGCAGGCTCAAGGCCGTGCGCTGGGGCGTAGCGAAAAAAATTCTTTGGGCGTGGATATTGACGATTCCCGCTTCCGCCGCCGTGGGCTGGCTCTGCTTCCACCTGTTTCACATGTTCGTTCCAAACGCCTGATTCCGCGGGCAGCGCACTTCGAGCCTTAACCTCCCGCGATCAGCCCCGGTGAGTGCGACAACGATGCAATCAGGCGCTCGCGGTTGCGTTGAAGCGCGCCCACGCCGGACTCGAGCGCGATACGGTAGACGATACCCGCGAAAACCGCAATCAGAAACAACACCACCCAGAACGCCGTTTCGCTCGCGAAGGCAAACCGGGCAGCGAAGGCGAGCGAAACCGGAACAAACAGCAGCGGGTAAAAAACCAGCAGCAACGCGCCACGGCTTCCGGAAGAAGACCGCCAACTGTGCTCGGGATTCATTGGCCGCGCATGCCTGGTTGCGCTGATATTCCCGTCGGCCATCAGAAAAACGGAATACACCAGGGTGACCGCGTATGCTTCCGCAATAGTGGAGGCTGATGCGGGAAACCGCAGTGCCATGCACACAACTACCACGGCCGTCGCTTCGAGCAGGACAATGACGGCCGCCACAATGTTTTTGGCCAGCAGAACGGCTCGAGGCCGCACCGGCGTAACGTAATACAACTGCACGGCCGCACGATCGAACCCCAACGAATTCCAGAATAGAACCTCGCCTACCAGCAGCAGGGCGTAGAGACACACGAGGGTCAGATAATGTTGCGTCAGAAAAGAGTCCTGCGCGTGCCTTCCGCCGAAGAGCATTGGAATCCAGATCAACAGCCCGAAAGAAAAGCCCATGACAAACACCAGCCGGAACCGCGGGGCGCGGGCGAGCGTGCGCAGTTCTTTCTCGACCAAAGCACCGGTGGGGTCGCGAAGGAAGTGCGAACACAGGTCGAAAACAGTGCGGGATAAGGCATCCATCCGCGACGCATGAACTCTTCGCGCGGCCGTTCCCGCTTGCGATCTCAACCCTCCCTCAAACTGTCGCCGGCCGAAGAAGAAAGCAGCCACAATCCATCCCAGCAGGCTGAGCCAGGCGGGCACCGACACCTCACCCGCCGCCAGCCGCCCCGCGGCGGCCCACGGCAGCGCCACGGAGTGCGTTTCCTCAAATTGCCGTCTCAGCGGTTCCGGCACCCCTTTCCATAGGATGTATTGGGGTAGAGCGACTACCAACATCATCACGAGCACCACCAGCTCACGGATGCGCCGCTTCGCGGTGAAGCGCACTAACGCGCTTTTCAGGCCAGCGGACAGGAACAGGTTGAATGCCACGTAAAGCGCCAGCGCCAGCGAGGTCCACCACGCTATACGGGGGTTGAGGAAAAGCCCCACCGCGGCTCCTGCGATCAGCAACAGCACCTCAAAGCCGGTGAGAGCGCGCAATACCAGTTCCAGGAGGAAAAGCTCGCGGCGCGGAATAGGGTAAACCAGCAACCGCGAAATATCCAGCGAGGCTCCGGTGCTGGCCATCAGCAAAGGCGCGGCCTGCCAGTATACCGTAGCGAGCAGCAGACCGTTTGAAAGCACGACCGCCAGATCAAAAGCGGGAGAAGGAGCGGACAACAGGATCGCGATACTAGCGGCGGCAAGAGCCCACATTCCGTACCAGAGGACCGCGACGGCGGCAACGAGATACATGCGGACGCCGCGGCCTCGGGACACGCTGTTGCGAAGCACACGCCATTGGGCCCATAAGATGGCCCGCGCATAGGAAGGCATCGCGTTACAACCAGTCCAGGGGTTCCGAGGCTCTCGTTCCCCCCACCAGCCTTACGAAGAGATCTTCCAGTGTTTCCGAGCCTGTCCGCAGATCCTGCATCGTTCCCTCCGTGAGGAGCCTTCCATGATGAATAATCCCGATGCGGTCGCAGAGTCTCTCGACCACCTCCAGCACGTGCGAAGTCAGAAAAATCGTCGTGCCTCTCCTCACCTGCTCGATGAGCAACTCTTTCATGAAACGGGCGCCCACGGCGTCGACCCCTTCGAACGGCTCGTCCAACAGCAGCAATTCCGGCTTATGGATGAGCGCGCCCGCCATCGCCACGCGCTTTCTCATCCCTTTCGAATACTCCGCGATGAGTTTACGCCGGCTCTCGCCCAGATCGAACATTTCCATCAGCTCGGACGCGCGCTCGCGGGCGACTTTACGATCCAGCCCGTAAAGCCGTCCCACCAGCTCCAGAAATTCTCCACCGGTCAGATGATCGAAAAGAAGCGACTCATCGGGAACCAGCCCCATCTTCCTCTTGATCTCCATCTCCTGGGTGGGCATGCTCATCCCGAGCAGTTCGACCGACCCGGCGTCCGGCTGCGCCAGGCCGGTCAGCATGCGTATCGTTGTCGTCTTCCCCGCTCCATTCGGCCCGAGAAATCCGAAGAAGGAGCCACGGGGAACGGTCAGCGTCAATCCATCGACGGCGGTCTGGCCGCCATACGTCTTCCGGAGATCGCGGATATCGATGGCAGCTCCGTTCATCGGACCGCTTAGGACGGCAGCTTGACGGCTGGAATGCGGGACTGCACAGGGGGCAACGAAGGAAAGTCCGTGTATGGCGTGTCCTGATACCAGTAGCCCACGGAAAACCAGTTGTCGCCGCGGTCGTTCGCGTGGCCGTGTTCGAGGGTGTGCTTCAGATACCGCGTGAACGTCACCGGATTGTCGCCATGCCAGCGATAGCAGCAGTAACGGCCTCCGGTGCGCTCCGGCATGACGATGATGGGCGCGCCGTAATATTTGTGCGCGAAGGGGATGGCGCCGTCGCGGCCTCCGAAGTTCCAGCTTCCGAGGAAGTAATCCTCCGATCCGGTTCCGACGATCGCGGGCTTTGTATCGTTATCGACGAAGATCATGTCGTCTCCTTCGCCCATCCAACCGTCGGCGTTCAGCAACACGCCCAGCGTCGCTCCCATCAGGTGTCCGCGGCCCTTTGTCTCGATGATGACGTGGTTTTGCGCGCCCAACGGGTTCAGCTTGTCTCCCTTGTTCGCGACGCAGGGTGTGCATTGCCTGTACTGCGCGTGGAAATAGACAATGTCGTCCGGCAGCGAAGCTACACGCATGAAGTCGATATTCGAGTAGAAGGAATTCACCGGATCCGCACCCTGGTTCTCCACGGTCATACGCGCTCTGCGGCGGTACGGCATGGAGAAGTAGCAGTTCAAGGATCGCAGCGGCGAACACGCCAGGTAGGCGGACTCGTAGATCTCATACTGTCCCAGGTTCAGTCCGAAGAAATCCCCGATGGGCGCTTCCACACTGGGCTTGGAGCTATCGTCCCAATAAGCGCGCAGGACCAACTCCTTCAGGTGATTCCGTCCGGCAGCCGCAATGGTGAACCAGATGTGCGAGATCACGCCGGGTCCGGCCTGATTATAAATTTCGAGCGTTTCCCCAGGCTTGATCGGCCAGCGGTCCGAGTTGCCGCCGGTCTGATCGAAACTGGATTGTTTCCATGACTGATAGTGAAGCGCACGGGCATACCGCGGGAGATAATCAAACTGCGGCGCGCGGGCAGGTTGAATCTGAGCAAGGGAAGCCGCTGGCGCGGCGGCGGAAAAGCCACCTAAAGTAAGAAGTCTTCGCAGGAAGCCGCGGCGCGCCGCGGGCGGAGATGAAATGTGCATTGCGTATCCTCGTCCCTGCAAATATACCTGAACGAGGTCCGCTGTTTAAAGGCGTGCTACGCCGTCGCCGCGTTGCCGGCCGCGAGCGGCACGTTCTCTTTCACCAGCTCGGCGTTGATCAATTCGGAGATCACGGCGGACAGATGGCGATTGCGCAGCGCCCATGCGTAAGCTTTCTGCGGCGCTTTCAACGGACCCGGAAACGCCTTTTCGATCATCGCCAGCCGCCGGGGGTCTGCCTGCTGGCCATCGCGCCGCGCGCTCCAAACAGGCCGGGCCACCTTCATGGCGATCACGCCCAACCCCGCGTCATGCGCGGCTTTGAGTGCAGTGTCCACGAAACGATGATTGACCACGCTGTAGGCGACCATGGCCACGGAGTAGTGTTTCTGCTCCACCGCCGCCCGGAGAATGCCCGCAGGATCACTGTGCGCCGACACGCCGAGATGCCGGACCTTGCCTTGTTTCTTGAGGATTTCGAAAGCTTCCAGGATCTCCGGATAGTTGCGCAACTCGGCGGGAGTGGAGGCGCCGTGCGGACACATCAGAATGTCGACATGGTCCGTTCCCAACCGGCCTAAGCTGGCGTGGACCGAATCCAGGACGATCTGCTTATAGTTTTTGCCCCGGTCGAGCTTTTCGCCGTACTTCTCCGCGATGGCGTTGCTCAACGCCGCAGCCTCCATCTCGCCGCGCTGGCCACGGAAGTAATCGCCGACGTAATCGGGTTCGAAGACCCGTGTCTTTTCGATGTATTCCTGTGCCGCATGGCGGACTTTCGTCTGCTCCGTCTCTGGCAGGCTGTCGAAGATGTCCTTATACAGCTTGTTCCGGTTCAGGTCCCACGGGCTGACTTTCGTATTGAGAAAAAAACTGTCGCGCGGGCGCGACTTCAACACCTGCGCGTAGCCTTCCTCGCTTTTTCCGGAGCCGTAGGCGGGCGCGGTGTCCAGGTAGTTGAGCCCCATGTCCATCGCCAGCAGAACATGCTCGTAATTGGTGGGGGCGATGGTGTTCCCACCCATCACCATTCGCGAGATCATGAACCCGGTCCGGCCCAGTTTCCGATAGGCCATTCCGGATTGCCGGTTCCGCCATTCCTCGCCGGGCGCCGCGGCAATCGCAGGCAGCACGCCCACGGCACAGGATGCCGCCGCGGACACAATAAATCGTCGTCGATCAAGCATTGGAGTGCCTCCCAGGGGCAGCGACCATCCTATCAACTCCCGATACCCGCGGGGATCTTCACGGGCGGCTCACGTCCTTCGAGCTCGAGCTTCGTCGATATGAAACGAAGCAGGTCCTTCAGCGACACGATCGCGACCAACTCTCCGTTTTCCACCACCATCATGCGGCTGTTCCCCGTGCGGCTCATAAGAGACAGCGCTTCCATGGCGTCCGTATCCGGACCAATGACGTTCGATTCCGAGCAGGGCGAGGATATTTCCTGAACCGTGTGGTTGTCCCACTCTTCGCGGGATACATTCCTGACATCCCGCGACGTCACGCAGCCTAGCAGCCGGTTGGATTCGCTCACCACCGGAAACATTTTGTGGTGATAACGGTAGATGTACTCATCCACCAGTTCGCGAATGGATATGCTCCGTGGCACCGTTATCGGGTCCGTCTTCATGAAGCGCCGCACGGATTCTCCTTCGAGCGTTCTTTTAAGCACCACCTGCTGATACGATGCCTGGGAAGCGCCGCGAACGAACATGCCGATCAAAAACCACCACATCGCCGTAATGAAGTTGCCGCTGAAGAGCGTGACAACAGAGAGCATGATGAGCAGCAGGCCAAAACCGGAACCGAACGCGGCGGCGATGCGGGTGGCGCGCATCAAATCGCCTTTCCAATGCCAGAGCGCGGCCCTCAGAATGCGCCCGCCATCCAGGGGAAAAGCCGGAATCAGGTTGAACGCCGCCAGAATCCAGTTCATCCAGGACAGGTAGGCGACGACCCCGACCGCGAACGTACTCCAGGCGTCCCGCCCGGCAACATACGCCAGATAGAAGAGAAACCCGATGACGATGCTAGCAGCCGGTCCGGCAGCGGCCATCATGAGTTCCGCCCGGGCATTCTGTGGTTCCTGCTCCATCTCCGCCACACCGCCGAAGATGAAGAGCGTGATTCCTTTCATCTGTAAGCCGTAGCGGCGGGCCACCAGGGAATGAGACAACTCATGAAACACGATGGACGCGAAGAGCCCAATCGCGCCAATGATCGCCATGAGCCAGTAATCACGGCCTGTCAGTCCCGGAAATTGCGCGGGAAAGAATCCGACGGCAAGCGACCAAGCCACCAGAATCGCAATGATGAACCAACTCGCGTCGATACGAACCGCAAACCCGAACAGCTTGAACAGCGTGATGCGCCGGCCGAACATGAAAGACCTCCTCGAAAGATTGGATGGCAGGATGATTGCTTTAGTGTCAGAAAAGGGAGGAGTCAGGAGCCGGAACTATCGAAGCCCAGCGCTTCGAGATAGCCATGGTTCAGTTCGCCCGCCTCCAGGCGGATCTTGTCGAGAAGGTCCGTCAAGGCTTCGTGAACCTGCTCCCGGGAAGGACGAAGCGGCGCTTTCTTCTCCGCGGCGGCGACGCCGCCAGGCAACCGCGCATAAGCGACGATAGCATCCCAATGCCGCGGCTTCGGGAAACTGACGGGTGCGCTGGTGGTCTGCATCTTCTTCCACGGCCAAAAAGTCCAATGGATGCCATCGGCGTCCAGGGTTTGGCGAAATTCGGAGATCCACTCGTTCGTGTTTTCGCCGGACTCACCCATCAGCAACGGAACGTTGTACTTCTTCGCGTAGCGGAGATATTCTTCGATCACTTCGCGGGACGGCGCGGTCCAGTATTTATGGAAGGAGTACATGGACTGGGCGTCGAACGGCGGCCCGAACGAATCGAAGCGGCTGGCCCACTGCGTCCCCTCCAGGATCACGATATGGTGAGGATCTACTTCGCGAATGGCCGCGACGATGCGTTTGTAAAGAGGCTCCAGCTTCGGATTCAGCGCAGGCAGGTTCCCGAAGTGAGGGATGGGTTCGTTCAGAAGGTCGTAGCCCAGCACCACCGGTTCGTCCCGGTAGCGCTCCGCAATGCGGCGCCAGAGCTGGATGGTCGCCTCCTGGGCGGTTTCGCTCTCAAAAAGCCACGGGTAACCCCAACTGTCGTCGATATTCGTGCCCGTCTGCCCGCCTTGGGCGGCATGCAGATCCAGGATGACCCAGAGATTGTGCTTCCCGGACCAGGCGATGACATCGTCCAGACACTTCCAACCGTCTCCATCCGGCTCCAGCAATTTCCAGTGCATCGGCACACGGACCGTGTTAAAGCCGATCGAAGAGATCTTCGCAAGGTCCGCTTCCGTGATGTACCGGTTGCGCCACTCGCGCCAGAAGCGGGCGGTAAAGTCCTCGCCCGCCAAGTCCCGGAAGAGAGCATCCATTTCCCACCAGGACTCGGGAGCCCCTTCGTTTAACAGCAGCATGTAGCCTTCCGGCGCCAGCCAGTTGCCAAGGTTGATGCCTTTCAGGAGAACCGGTTTGCCATCCGGCGCGACGAGGCGGCCCTCCCGTACCTGGACGAAAGGCGGCGCGGCGGACAATGCGGCACACAAACAGAGAGCGGATAACAGTCGCATCGGTACGGTTTCGAGTGAAATCGGGTCCGTGGCCGGACGAGACCACGGGCCCGGGGCATATCGCCCTCAGAAATAAACCTTCAGCCCCAGCTGGACGACGCGCGGCCCGCCGCCTCCGGTATACGTGTTCGTGTACTCGCCGAAGTACTGTCCGTAGTCGCCCGCCTGTCCCACACCCGCCGCGCGCAGCGGGTTTGTCGTGAGAACCGGACCGCTGGAGCCGCTCGGATTGCTGATCGACATACCGAGATTCACGTCGCGGAAGTTCGTCTGGTTGAATACGTTGAAGGTCTCCAGGCGGAGCTGAATCATACGGCTTTCACTCGCCCCCAGTTTGAAATTCTTGAAGAGGCTGACGTCCCAGTTCTGCAGTCCGCCACTGCGCATGTACGTGCGGGGCCAGGGCGCGGGAACGCCGATGCCCGGAGCGCGAAACGCCGCCGGGTTAAACTTCGAAGTGCCCGTCCGCTGGTTCACGTCGCCGTCCACGTAAACGAACAACGGCGGTGATTCCCAGTCCGTAATACTTCCCGTGATCTGCTTCGGATCGATCCAGAGCGCCGGCTCCACCGGTGCACCGGAAGAAAAGC
The DNA here is from genome assembly GCA_035714225.1 of Bryobacteraceae bacterium. Lineage (GTDB taxonomy): Bacteria > Acidobacteriota > Terriglobia > Bryobacterales > Bryobacteraceae > CAADGY01. Next base: position 18,302 of record DASTMK010000329.1, read on the forward strand.
GGGTGATACCGGAGAGCTGATATCCGTCCGTCAAATACGAAAGCCACTTCGGCCCGCCGAAGGCCCTGCTGAATTGTGGCAGGTCATAGACGTAGTTGAACGCAAGCACGTGCGGCCGGTCCCAGGACGCCAGCCGGTAGTCGTAGCCGCGCGTGTCGAAGGGGTTCGTCCAGTTCTCGTCGCCGTTCGCCGTGACCAGCGACTTCGACCAGGTGTAGGCCACTCCGAACGTCAGTCCTCTGGCAAAGCGGCGGTTTACGGCCACCTGCAACGAATTGTAGTTGCTGCTGCCGTCAAAGGTGTAATGTTTGATCTGCGCATAGCCGGGGTACGGACGCAGGTAGTTGGCATCCAGCGCGTAAGCACCCGAGAAGGCATAGCCTGCCCTACTGTACGCTTCGGGAAGGTTCGGTTCCACGGCGGGGACGACACCGCCCGGAAACTTCGCCGGATCCTGCGCCCATCGCTCGAATGCTGTGCCGTAAGGAATCATGTTGAGGTTGCGCGTCTGCACCAGGTGCCGCGAGAGCGTACCGACGTAACTCACGTCCATCGTGGTGCTCCATCCAAGCTCCCGCTGAATGCCGAGCGAGAAGCTGTAGATCGTGGGGACGAAGCCGTCCCGGGCCGCGCCGAATAATGTCGGCGGCGCCAGGATCCCCGAGCCGCCCAAAGAAGACAGATTCTGTACCCGCCCGTCGACCAAGCGCGGATTGCGCACGTTCGGCGGGTTTTCAAACACAGGGTTGTAGCCGAGGTTCCCCTGTGTCCGGTCATGCATGATGCCCCCGCCGCCGCGGAGCACAGTCTTGCCGTCACCCGTCATCTGCCAGGCGAAGCCGAAGCGCGGCTCCCACATGATTCCCCGCGAGTCGAAGCCGCCGCGGGGGTAGCCGGCCGACGCCAGGCCGATTCCATTTGTGAGTGAGCCGGAATCTGGAACCAGAGTCCCGGTCAGATAGCCGGGCAGGGTCGCGCCCGGATTGGCCGGGTCGTAGGCGAGTCCGTCGGCCGTAGCTCGATAGATGCGCGGCGCCGCCGAGGCATCGAAGAGATAGGGATTGAAGACCGCGCCCTGATCGTTCTTGTCGTATTGAGGCTGGTACCAGGTCATTCGCAAGCCGTAGTCCAGCGTGAGCCGCGACGTCAGCCGGAAGCTGTCTTGCGCGTACCATTCCACGTTCGTATAGCGGAAAAACCCGCGGGGCCGGTTGCTGCTCTGCACGAAATCGCGGTAGTGCCCTGTCAGAGCGGCGGCGTACGGATGGCCCGCGAGCTCGTCGTTGAAGTTAAACTGGCCGTTGACGTTGCCCCAGGCGGGCTGGTCCTTGCGGCTGCGCTGCACAAAAATGCCGAACTTGAAAATATGCCGGCCGGCCACTTTCGTGAGGTTATCGGAAAAATCCAGCGTGGTGTTCGAATTGTAGAACGGTACCGCGCCCAGATAGCTCCAGGTGAAACTGGTGTTCGGTGTACAGCAAAAGCTGAAGTCGGGAATCGGAGTGGCGGCGTCTACCGGGAACAGCAACGGAAGGTCAATTCCATTGGCGCCGCGGGAGATGTTACCGTCCCTGCCGTCCGCCCGGAGCTTGGAGACGGACGGGCCGAAGGTGAATTCGTTCACCAGCGAAGGGGAGAGCGCCGACGTAAGGTTCAGCGAAGCGTTCCAGCCCGGCTCCTCAATCCGGATGCCGCCGGGAAAAGCGATGTTCGAGATGCCCCACAAAAAGGAGCCATAGGGTTCGTTGCGGCTGCTGTCGTTATTGATCCAGCGGCCGTAGAGGCGGTGCATCGCCGAAAGCTGATAGTCGACGCGCACAATGTCTTCGCGGCGCGGATACTCGGTGGATGCCTGCGTCGTGAAGTTGTAGTCGTATCTTCCGCTGAGATTCGGCTGCGGGTAAAGCCCGAGAGCCTGCCGCATGCCCGGCAGAATCGCGCTTTCGGGAATAATATTGCCGGGATACGGCTGGCCGGTGGTGGGATCTCTTACAACGACGGGCGCGCCAAAACCGTCAAGGGTCTGGGAGAAATCGCCGCCCAACTCTGCCGGTGTCGGAACGCGAACGTTGGTGATGCCGCCGGGGATCAGTTGCCGGTAATACTCCTGTCCAAAGAAGAAGAACAGCTTGTCTTTGTTCCGGTTGAAATTGGTTCCCGGCAGGAGAACCGGGCCGGAAACCTGATAGCCCGCGTAGTTATAGCGGTACAGCGCGCGCGGTGAAACCTCGCTTCCATCCGGCTGCCGGCCACGCATATTGTTAAAGAAATTGTTCGCGTTCAGCCCCTCGTGACGGTGAAACCAGCGCGCATTGGCATGGAACTCGTTCGAGCCGCCTTTGGTCGTAATCACCATCGTGCCGCCGCCGGCTTTGCCGTACTCGGCCTGGTAGTTCGAGGTGAGTATTTTCACTTCGGCGATGGCATCGGGATTCAACGTGACGTGTGAAGCGCCGTTCGAACCCGTATCGACATTCGAGGAGCCGTCGATGGTCAACTGCTTTTGATTGGAACGGGTGCCATTGATGTTGAAGCTGTCCAATCCGCCGCGGTTGGACTGTTCACCATTAAATTCGCTGGTCACTCCCGGTATGATCTTCACCATGTCGAAAATATTGCGGCCGTTCATGGCAAGATTGTTGATCTGATTGTTGGTGACAAGCATCGAGCGCTCGCCGGATTCCGATTGCAATTGCAGTTCGGCGGCACCGGCTTCCACCGTAACGGTCGTTGCTGTAGCTCCTAACTGG
>DASTMK010000330.1:0-13484 GCA_035714225.1 Bryobacteraceae bacterium
TGCGGCCACAATACTTTTTGCAGAAACCACTCGTTGCGGTCCAGGTGAGACATCCCGCGATACACGCCGCCGTAGACATCGTCCCAGGAGACATCGACGTTGCGCCGGAACCGCTCTGCCGCGGTATCGAATAACGCCTTATCGCCGCGCCGCAGCGCCTCGTCCATTACCATCCACATGATTTCGAGCGTATGGCCGGTGTAGCAGAACTGCGAGTATTCGTTCGCGGGAACCGTGTAGTCGTGATTCAGAAATTCGTAGTTCAGCGCGACAGAAGGATTGTAGTGCCGGGTCATGATGGCATCGATGGCCCAGGCGGCGATTTTTTCCAGGTCCTTGTCAGCGCGCGCACGCAGCAGTTGTGTCGAGATGCGCAGAAGCACCATGGGGGCGCCCTGTACCCGCCCGCCGGGCAGCAGCGGGACATCTCTCCCGAAATAGTGGCTCGGGTTCAAGGCATAGTCGGGGCGTTCGTAGACTTCGGCGCACTGTAAAAGGATCTCCTTGGCGAGATCCCGATACCGTTCTTCTCCGCTGGCCGCGGCATATTCGGCCAATCCCTCGGCCATGAACACCGTGCCGTAGATTTCCCCGTCGGGCGCCAGTGGCTCCCCGTGCCTCGTGTACCTGCGCGGCCATAGAACGCCGTCCTTGGGCCGGATGCTCAAGACAAATTCCACGGTCTTGCGGGCGATCTCCAGGTGCCGTGGGTCGTGTGTAAAGTTGCGGTAGAGGAACGAGTACACCCAGATTCCACGGCCGTCGAACCAGTTATCTTTATCGCTGTTCAGGCGTGTGCCATCGCGATCGGCGGCGCACAGGAAGCCTCCCACTTCGTGGTCCACGACAAACTTATCCATGAAGGGGAGGAAGTCTTCGAACAGGTCTTCCCGATATTGCTTCTCCAGCGAGGAGAGCGGCAATCCATCAATTGTGTTCATTATTTGAGTTCGTTCTCAATCTGCTCAAGGTGTTCTCGGGCTTCTTTCAGCCGGCCGGCGGCATAACTCGTTTCGAACGCCGCAATCTGCCGTTCGATTTTCCAGAAGCGCAACGTGTCGCCCATGGAATACCCAGTATCGCGCGAACCGGGTTCGGTGCTTCGCCACTTCTTGCGATCGGGCGGCGCGGATGGATAGGGGCCCGCGGCGCTCTTTTCGCGCAACAACTGCCTTGCGCGAAGGAAATAGAGTTCTCTCGCGATGTCGAGGCAGTAGCGTTTGCGCTCCAGCATTTCGGCCTTGGCCGCCTCGGCTTCGTAGCCCTCCGCGGCGGGTGAATTCGCGATACGTTTCAGGGAGGCGATCAGATCCAGATTCTCTTGAATGGCTTGCGGAAGAATCCTTCCGTTGTATTCCCGCGCAAGCGCCTCCCGATCGAGTTTCATCATTGCCGCACGCGGTTTGTAATGACTGGTTCGCGAAGGAATCGCGTTGTCGCCTTCGAAGACTTGCACGGTATCGAGGTATCCGTTGCCGTCCCGGTCCGACCAGCGGAACTCGAGATCCTTCTTCTTGTTGACAAGGTGTCCCGCTTCGAGCCAGCCTTCGGTTGCGCCGAAGAGGTGATAACGTTTGTCCGCGTCCGAATAGTACAGCCGCCGTTCCGCCACGGGCGCCGGCGAATATTCGCGGCGCATATTCCAGCGGGCCGTCGGTCCGCCTGTATTCGACAGGTAGATTCGCTCGTAAAGCCAGAACTGCCCCTCCCACCGCCAGACCGAGCGCGATTCATCCCACGTGAACCCGGTTTCCCGCGCAGGATAAGACATGCCGATGGCGATGCCGTCTTTCCAGTCGATTCGGGTCACGGTCTGAGGCGGCCGCCGCTTCGGGTTCGTGTAAGTCATGTTCGGATACTTATAAGGTTCCGAACCCACCATGGTGAACCCGAAGTTGTAGTGCGGTTTGTCGAGTGGGTCGTTCCGCGTTCCGGGATCGATATTGAAGCTCAGCCGCACGTTCAGGTTGCCCATCTCCGCGAGCGGCGTCGCCTTTTCGGCCCACATGTAGTTGTAGTTGTTGGCGTAGTCCGTGTCCGGACCGGTAAGGCTCGCCAGCGGCGCGGCGCTGACTCGAAAGACTGTGTCGCCGTGCCCGTCTTTGTTGTCGTCCCAGAAGGCGAAGGGGCACTCGGACAGCGGCAGCCACTGCTTCGTCAGTGGATCGTACTTGTTCAGATAAATTTGCAGATTGCCGCGGAACTTGCTCTTGCCGTTGTTGCCGACATAGGACCAGTCTTTGATATCGAATATGCGGACGCCGTCGTCGTCGTAGTTCTCACCGAACCATGCGTACCGCAGGTAGCCATCGCGGTAATGCCGCATCTCCATCTCGTCGGTTTTTCCGTCCCCATCGTTGTCGATATAGACAATCATCCGGTCGACCAGACCCGTCCCCTTATAGCTGACCAGGTAAGCCGTGCTCACTTCATTCCAAATTTCCGTGGTGCGGCCGCTATCGTCGATCGCCTGGACAATGTGGCCGTTTTCCCGTTTCACGATGGTGTCGGGCCGGCCGTCCCGGTTCAAGTCCATTGTGAAGCTCTGGCCCTCGGCCAGGGCCTGGGCCTTCGGCCACCAGGATTTCGACAGGAACGTCAACCGTCCGTCGGCGGTCATGGCCGTTTCCCGCATATACCACGCGAGTGTCGCGGAATCCGTGGAACCGCCCAGGGCCAACGCGGCCGGCAACAGCGCCAGGCGGGGCAGTATTCTCAGCATCGACCGGAATGCATTCATCATGCCAGTTTATGATCTCCCGTCTTATTCATTGTATGCGCCCGGTTGTCACTGTCAAACGGTATTTGATAAGAACAAATGCCGTTTCCGGCCCGGCTTGCCGCGCACACAGCCATTTTGAAACAATGTGCCGAGTAAAGGAGTGAAAGTGGATACACGTAGACGTTCCTTCATGAAAATGGCCGGCGCGGCTGGAGCCGCGGGAACGGCGGGATCGATGGCACTCATGGCTCAAGGCGCCAAGGGAACACGCACGCGGGCGCGAGGCGGCATTCGCTTGGGAAATCTCTTCTTCAGCTCGGGTCTGACCGGTGTGCGCCCCGAGGCACAGAAAGATCCGCTTGCCTTTGGCGGCGACATCAAAGAGCAAACGGAGCGCACGCTTCAAGCTCACAAAGCAAACCTGGAAGCGCTCGGGTCATCGCTGGAAAACGTGCTGAAGGTCACGGTCTTTATGGCGGATGTGAAGACCGAAAAGAACGCGATGAATGAGGCTTACGCGAAGTTCTTTCCGAAAGACGCCCCGGCGCGTTCCTGTGTGGGCGTCGAGTTCCCCGATTCGCAGACACGCGTAGAGATCGAACTGGTAGCCTGGATTCCCGACTAATGTAATTGAACATTGGCATCCGATCCGTGTGCATCCGTGGCCCTTCTCAATCGGTTATTAGCCACGGATGGACACGGATGCACACGGATAGTTGTTTTTCGTTTCACACCACGCCCCGCTCCCCCTCATTAAAATATGCAAATCAGTTGCAAAACCTCTAGCAAAAGAGTTAGAGGTCCAATATACTGTAATGTACAGTAATGCACGCCAAGCAACGGAGCGAAGCCACAACGTTAAGCGCCAGCCTGGAAGATTACCTGGAAGCCATCTTCCATATCGCTTCGGAAAAGCAGGTGGCGCGGGCGAAAGACATCTCGGCGCGCCTCGGTGTGAAAAACTCCTCGGTCACCGGTGCTTTGCGGATCCTGTCCAGCCGGGGTCTGGTCAACTATGCCCCCTACGACCTGATTACGCTCACGCCGGGTGGAGCCGAAGCGGCCAGGGAAGTCATCCGCCGCCACGAGGCGCTGCGCGACTTCTTCGTTAAGGTACTCAACATCGATCCGGAGACCGCGGACGAAGGCGCCTGCAAGATGGAGCACGCCATTCCGTTGCCCATCCTGGAACGCTTCATACAATTCGTCGAGTATTTCGAGACCTGCCCCTCGGCCGGCGCACAGTGGGTTCGCGATTTCGGCTACACCTGCCGGGGCGGCGCCGAGCGGGAGAACTGCGCGCAGTGTGTTTCCGCCGAAGCCGAAGAACGAACGAAAGGAAAACTTAAAGAAACGACCATGAAGTTGAGCGATTTGAAGATCGGCCAGCGAGCCAGGATGGTGAAACTCGCAGGCCACGGGGAGTTGCGCAAGCGGCTGGTGGACATGGGAATGGTACCGGGCGCCATTCTGGCGGTCGAGCGCGTGGCGCCTCTCGGCGATCCCATCGACATCAAGCTGCGGGGATATCATCTTTCGCTGCGGAAATCGGAGGCCGCGATGGTTACCGTTGCCGCCATTGGAGCGGCCGGGCAGGTAACGGCGTGACAAGCTGCCATTCGCTTCCTTTGCCTTTGCACCTTGCCGGTGGGGGAAGATTTGTGCGATTGCATCGCGTCACCGGAAACTCCGAAACGCAGAGCCGTCTCGCCGCGCTCGGGTTGATCCCGGGGGCCGAGTTGCAACTGGTTGGCGGAAGCGCACGCGGTCCGCTGATCGTCGGGCTCAAAAGCGGGCGGCTGATGCTGGGGCCTGAGTTGGCTCGTCATTTATGGGTGGAGTAGCTCTCTTTTTTTGCCGTTGATTTAGGCGCGACGTACATTGTACGCCGCGCCGTGAAGGGAAGGCCATGATTGCAGTCAAGAAAATAACCGTCGCGCTGGCCGGAAATCCGAACTCCGGAAAGACCACGATTTTCAACAATCTGACGGGCGCGCGCCAGCACGTCGGGAACTACCCCGGCGTGACGATCGAGAAAAAGGAAGGAAGCTGCTCGTATCGCGGCGCGGAAATCCAGGTAGTGGATTTGCCCGGGACCTACAGCCTGACGGCGTTCTCCCCGGAGGAGGTCGTCGCCCGGCGGTTCCTGGTGGAAGAGGCCCCCGATGCCGTGGTTGCAGTTCTGGACGCCGCGAACCTGGAGCGCAACCTCTATCTCGCGATGCAGTTGCTGGAACTGGAAGTCCCTCTCATCCTGGACTGCAACATGATGGACCTGGTGACGGGCCGGGGCGACCGGTTGGATCTGCGGCGCCTTTCCGCGAAACTCGGCATTCCGGTAGTTGCCACGGTCGGCAATCAGCGGCAGGGCATGGAAGAACTGCGGGAGGCCGTGGCCAGCTCCAATGGGGTGGAAGGCCGCAAACAGCTTTCGCCGCGCTATTCCGAAGACGTAGAGGCGTCGCTGGCGGCGCTCGAACAGGAGATTCAAAACGCGGCGCCGCGCTCGCGCTTCCCAGCTCGCTGGACTGCCATCAAGCTGCTCGAAAACGACCCGGCCGCGAACGAAGAATGGCGCGGGACCTCCGTCGCGGAGTTTGCCGAACAGGAGCGTGCCATGCTCGAGCAAGCGCGCGGCGAACCGGCCGAGATAGTGCTGGCGGCGGAGCGTTACGCGCTGATCGGCACCATCTGCGCCGATTGTTACTGGCCCGCGGCCTCGCCGCAACGCAGCCGCTCCGACGTCATCGACGCCGTGGTGACGCATCGCGCACTGGGCCTGCCGATTTTCCTGGCGGCGATGTTCGCGGTGTTCTGGGCCACGTTCAATGTGGGCGCGCAACCTTCGGAATGGATCGAAGTGGGGGTAGCATGGCTTGGCGGCGCCGTCTCCGGATGGTGGCCGGCGGGCTCGGAAAGCTCGCTCAAGTCGCTGCTGGTGGACGGCATTATCGGGGGCGTCGGCAACGTAATTGTGTTTCTGCCGAACATTCTGATCCTGTTTTTTGCGATTGCCATGTTGGAAGACTCCGGCTATATGCCGCGCGCCGCCTTCATCATGGATCGCATCATGCACAAGATCGGACTGCACGGCAAGAGTTTCATTCCGCTGTTGCTCGGATTCGGATGCACGGTGCCGGCCATCATGGCGACGCGCACACTGGAGAGCCGCCGCGACCGCCTGACTGCGATTCTGGTGGCGCCGCTGATGAGCTGCGGAGCCCGGCTCCCGATTTACTCGCTGATTCTCCCCGCGTTCTTCCCCCAGGTCTGGCAGGCGCCCCTGCTGTGGGGCATCTACGTACTGGGAATCGTCCTGGCGGTGGTGATGGCGAAGCTGCTCCGCTTGACCCTGTTTAAAGGAGAGCCCGCCCCATTTGTCATGGAATTGCCGCCCTACCGGATCCCTTCGCTGCGCGATGGCCTTTTGCATACCTGGGAGCGCTCCAGGCTCTATCTGAAAAAAGCCGGCACCATTATCGTGGGGATTTCGATCCTGCTGTGGGCGTTGACGAATTTTCCCAAGCCTCCAGCCGGCGCCGAAACCGGCGGCTCGAGCGAGCTGGCATACTCCTATGCCGGCCGCGCCGGCCACCTGATGGAACCCGTGCTCGCGCCGATGGGATTCGATTGGAAGATCGGCACGGCGCTGGTGGGGGCCTTCGCCGCCAAAGAAGTTTTCGTGGCCCAGATGGGCATCGTCTACGCCGTGGGCGAAGGCGAGGAGGCCGAAGCGCCGCTGCGCGAGCAGTTGCGAAATACTTATCCGCCGCTGGTTGGTTTCTGCATTGTGTTGTTCTGCCTGATCGGTACGCCGTGCATGACAACGCTCGCGGTGACGCGGCGCGAAGGCGGCGAGTGGCGATGGGCCCTTTTGCAATTCGGGGGACTTACCGTGCTGGCGTACGTTGTCACCGCGATGGCGTACCAGATGGGAAAGCTGTACTTCGGTTAGTTGAGGAGTATTTTCATAATGGAAACCGTCATAGTCATCTTCGTTGTGGCCGCCGCTGCCGTGCTGCTTCTCCGCGGCTTATACCGTAATGCAAAAACCGGCAAGCCGATGTGCGGCTGTGCGTCGGCCGGCGGCGGCTGTCAGATGTCGAATTCGTGCGGGCAGTCGCGTGTGAAGAAGGTCACGACACATGGACAACCGGCAGCTTCTTGAGCAGAGCTGGGAAGAACTCCAGGCTCAAATGGAAAAACACCGGCACCTGGTCCGCAGCGCGCTTGAAGGCTGCGCCACCGGCCGTACGGAGTGTTTATGGTGCGATTGCCCTCACCGCCGGACGCTGCTGAACCTGGCGGCGCACTCGGTGAAGGTGCTGGACGATACTCGCAAGGCATTCAAATCGAAACAACTGGAAGCGCTCCGCAAAGATCTTTTGCGGGTGCTGACCGAGGAAGTGCGAAGCGGGCAAACCGCTAACGGCCAACCTCGGGAGTAATCTACCTAGCCGGCCGGAGAATACTCCGGTCGGGCACTTATAGTTACCTACGGTCCGGTAATTGGCCGGAAAGTGAGGCGCACTCGGAATGAAGAGTTCCGGGGAGCGCCTTTTTTTTGCCTACAAGGAGAGCATATGAAACGCAGTTCTACAATTTTCCTCCTGGTGGTCTTATGGCTGGCGGTGGCAAGCGCTGCCAGGCGCACAGCAGGGAGTGGTACAGCAGACGGCCGAAACTCCGGAGATGGAGCTTCCAGTCCTTCTCCATCAGCTCGAAGAGCGCGGCATTACGCTCAGCCTGGGCTATACCGCCGAGATCTTTTCCGCCGTGAGCGGCGGAGTAGGGCGTGGACGCAGGAGCGACTACCTGGGCAGTTTCGCGCCGAGCCTGACGCTGGATTTCTCGCGCATCGGCTTCGGGCGCGGGCAGTTCTATATGAGCGGGCAAACGCTGCATGGACGCGGGATCAGCGAATCCCGCATCGGCACCGCACAGGCGCTCAGCAACCTGGAGGAGCAGCGTTTTGGCAGGTTTATCGAAGCCTGGTATGCGGATTCCTACCGGGACGGGCTTCTGAAGGTCAAAATGGGACGGCAATATGCCGACGCGGATTTCGGAGTGGTGGAAAACGGCGCCGATTTTCTGAACTCTTCCTACGGCCTGAATCCCACCACGCCGATGCCAACGTTCCCGGCTCCCGAACTGGGGGCGAGCGTCTGGGTGGCACCGGCATCCTGGTTTTCAGCCGGTGCCGGGGTCTTCAAGGGCGGCACACTGGATGCCCTGACGGAGGATGGCGCCGCCATGAACCGCCGTCCATTCGCGATGTTCGAGGCCAGGTTCGAGCCGTTCAGCAAGAACGCGGCGTCGCACGGACAATATAGTATCGGTCTGTGGCGGCAATCGCGCGGGGCATGGCTTTCCGCGGGCGAGGAGAACGCCGCGCCGGTGCGCAACTATGGCATCTATGCGACTGCGGATCACTGGTTCATGCGTTCTCCGTCGGGCGAGCACCGTGGCCCGGGACTGTTTTTCCAGTGGGGATGGACACCGGCGGATCGCAACGAAATCACCGGCTACACGGGCGGCGGCGTGGCATGGGCGGGCCTGATTCCCGCCAGGCGCCGGGACAGCATTGGCATGGGTGTGACCCGTGCACGTCTGGTTGGGAGGGACAGCGAGAACATCATCGAGTGGTTCTATAAACTCCAGGTGAGCTCGAAACTGATGGTGCAACCCGATCTTCAGTGGGTTCTGAACCCGTGCGGCGATCATCGCAGAGCGCTGGTTGCCGGATTGCGCCTGGGCGTGGAGTTCTAACGGCTCCGGCCGCCGGTGTGCAGCACGTCCGTCGCCCGGCAAGTTAAGATATCGCCTTAAGGAGTTAACAGATGTTTCGTTTTATTCTGCTCGTTCTGGCTATATCGTTGACTGCTTCGGCGCAGGATCCGCTTCTGACAAAGGCACAGCGGATTTTCAAACCGGTACCGGCGTCTCCGCCCGCGCTTCGCGCCAATCCCATTACGCCGGAAAAGATTGAACTCGGCCGGATGCTCTATTTCGATCCGCGGCTCTCGTCGAGCTGGCTCATCAGTTGTAATACTTGCCACAACGTCGGGCTGGGTGGTGTGGATCTGCTTGAAACCTCGGTCGGCCACGGGTGGCAGAAAGGACCGCGTAATAGCCCGACGGTATTCAACGCGGTCTTCAATATCGCGCAGTTCTGGGACGGGCGCGCGCGGGATCTGAAGGAGCAGGCACAGGGGCCCGTGCAGGCGGCGGTGGAAATGAACAGTAATCCCGGCCGCACGGTGAAGACACTGAGCAGCATTCCGGAATATGTCAGCCGTTTTGAGAAGGCGTTTCCGGGCGAAGCTGCGCCGGTCAGCTTTGAGAACATGGCAAAAGCGATCGAGGCATTCGAGGCGACATTGACGACGCCGGGGGCTCCCTTCGACCGGTATCTGAAAGGCGACGCAAAGGCCATCAATGAGGAGGAGAAGAAGGGGCTCCAGGTTTTCATGGCGAAAGGTTGTACCGCCTGCCATGCCGGTGTGAACCTGGGCGGGCAGGGATACTTCCCGTTCGGTGTGGTCGAAAAGCCCGGTTCCGAGATTCTGCCGCCGCAGGACAAAGGCCGGTTTGCCGTGACGCGCACGGCGAGCGACGAATATGTGTTCAAATCGCCGTCGCTGCGCAACATTGCATTAACCGCGCCTTACTTCCACTCCGGCAAGGTTTGGGATCTGAAGCAGGCGGTTGCCATCATGGGCACTGCCCAACTGGGCGCAGAACTCAACCAGGCCGAAACGGAGGCGATCACCCGGTTTCTCCATACGCTAACCGGGGAGCAGCCGAAGATCGAATATCCCATTCTGCCGCCGCACACCGCGTCGACTCCGCTGCCCGAGGTCGGCGTGGGTCCGCGGCCGGCCGGGCACTAATCAGCGCGTGGTCGCTTCATCGATCCCGTCGGGCCTGGGGCCATACCAGGGCAGCGGCTGGCCCGCTTCGTAAGCGCCGATATCCGGAGCTTTGCCGAGAAAGCCGTCGTTGATGCCGGGAATGCGGAGACCGGCATCCACAACAGGCGAGCCGGGGCGCGGGCGCAGGTCCGGCGGAGTCATCAGGGTGAGTGGCGAGACGGGAAATTCCACGCCGTCGAAGACGCTCATATCCACGCGCACTCCGTGGGGCTCAACCTCGAAAAAGTCCAATTTGCCAATCGTGGCCTTGAAGGGCGTCTGGTACGTGCCCACCGCGTCATAATCGAAGCTCGAATTCGGCCCATGTGAATTGATCTGGGCCGCCATCCCGGAGCCCCCGCCATAACCGCCCCATCTGACGCCACCACTAGGGCCGCCGATCGAAAGATTATTCCGGAACCAGGCGTGATCGAACGGTACTCCCGAAAAACATGCCATTCCATCGCCGGCCTTCACGGTTGTATTGTGCGCGATCACGTCGCCGCGGCTGCCGCGATGCAACTTAAACGGCACATAAGTGAGGTTATACATGACGTTTCTCAAAAAGTAAGTTGGTCCGCCCAAGCTTGGCTGCGAACTAAGTCCGACAAAGGAGTTAGTAATCCGGTTGCGCATCACGCGGCAGTTGTGGAAACAGAAATCGGCCTCGATCGCGTCGTCTGCACCAACGTAGATGTCGTTATTGTAAATGTCTATCGAGATCTGCTCGGTAACATTCTCTTCTTCCATGTTTGAGATGCAATCGCGAAAGCCGGTAACCCGATTGAAGCAGATGACGTTGCCGGGTCCGGTAAGTTGAATGCCTTCTCCGATATTCTTACCGCTTGCGCCCATGGCTTCATTGGTCCAGGGCGTAGGGCCATCGATGATGTTATCCGAGATGTAGCAGTTCTTTGCTCCCGGAGCCTTCGATGCCCGTACGCCGTACGTTGCCCGAATACGGCAGCGCCTCACCACACAATCTTCGGCGCGGACCATGCTGACCGCGGTCCCGCCGGGGTTCTCTATCGCCAGGTTTTCGAGATACACGTGCTTGCGGCCGTCGAGCGAAATCGACTCGAACACGGCCTTCCCGTCCGTAGAGCGGTAAACGATGGGGCGCCCCGGCTCGCCATCGGCCTCCGGCGCGAAACGACCGTAGGAACCGGCTTCGAGTACTACGATTTCGCCCGGGCGCGCGCCGCCAATGGTCGCCGGGTTGGCCTTTCGGACTTTCGCTCCCGCTGGAGCGCGAGGGACGGGCCGCGTCCTGACGCTGAGGGTTCGCGTCGCGCCGCCGCCATCGGGATCGTGCAATATGAGGCGGACCTCATAGGAGGTTCCGGGCTCCAGATCGAAGATACTTCCGGAATGCTTGTTGTCCCAATGAAAAATGGGCCGGGTGCCGCTGCTTGACCCAGCCGGGACGCGCCGAAGCGGCATCCCCTCGCGCCACCGGGCCTCGCCGGATTTGCGGTAGCTGACTTTCACAACGCTGTTCAGGTTTGCATCTCCCTCAATCCTCCACTCCAGCGCAAGAGCGGTAACGGTCGGGTAGGGAGCAGAGACCTCGCCGGGAACCGTTGCATCCGGCGATTGCAGCAATAGGAGTACTAAGAAAAGAAGATACACGCCCGATTTTAACAGTGCCGCGCCGAATCGATTCGAGTTTGAAAGCAAGAACCGGAGTGTCTCGAAAAAGAGCCGCTGATAAATTTGTAGTTGAAAGGCGAACGGTGACGATGAACGATTCAACGAAAAATGCCCGGCGTCGAGATGCAACGGTGAACGATGCCCGTTGGGCCTCTGTGTTGGCACGGGACGCAGGGGCGGACGGCCAATTCTTCTACTCCGTCGACACCACCGGTGTATACTGCCGCCCTTCCTGCGCCGCCCGCAGGGCCCGGCCGGAAAACGTAAGCTTTCACCTCACCAGCGAAGACGCGAAGAAAGCCGGGTTCCGTCCGTGCAAGCGCTGCCGTCCGGACCAGCTTCCGGTTGCCGGACCGCACGCCGCGAAAATTGCGGCGGTGTGCCGGATCATTGAGAACTCGGAGGTGATGCCCACTCTCGAACAGTTGTCGCGACAGGCGGGGTTGAGTCCGTATCACTTTCACCGGGTGTTCAAGGCAATGACCGGGCTGACGCCGAAAAAGTACGCCGCGGCTCATCTGGAGAAGCGCGTCCGCCGCGCGCTTGGATCGAGCGCCACGGTGACGGAGGCGATTTACGATGCCGGCTACAACTCGAACGGACGGTTTTACGAAACATCGAATGAAGTGCTGGGTATGACACCTTCGAGCTATCGCGCGGGCGGGGCCCGCACGCAGATACGTTTCGCCGTTGCGGAATGCTCTTTGGGATCGATCCTGGTCGCGCAAAGCAAGCGCGGCATTTGCGCCATTCTTCTCGGCGACGATCCGGAGGTGCTGACACGCCATCTGCAGGACCAGTTTCCACGGGCAACTTTCACTGGCGGCGATGCCGGGTTCGAGGAACTGGTCTCGAAAGTGGTGGGCCTCATCGAAACGCCTGCATTGGGCCTGGACTTGCCGCTCGACATTCGAGGCACCGCTTTTCAGCAGCGCGTTTGGCAGGCGTTGCGCAAAATTCCGGTTGGCTCGACGGCGAGCTATGCGGAGATTGCCCGGAAGATCGGCTCGCCGCGCTCGGTCCGCGCGGTTGCTCAAGCCTGCGGAGCAAACCTTCATGCCGTAGCCATTCCGTGCCATCGCGTGGTGCGGACCGACGGCGCCTTGTCGGGCTACCGCTGGGGCGTGGAACGGAAACGTGCGCTTCTTGAACGGGAAGCGAGGACCTGAACGAAAAGGGTGGGTTCGTTACAGGGCGGCCCGCCCGCGCTCCCGCCATTTCCGTATCGCTTCCGTGTGCTTTGGGTAGTGGCTGTAGGTGTCCAGACGCAGGCGGCGGCGAAAACGCGTTTCGTTCGTGAACTGGCTCTCCGGCGCGCTATCGATATATGCAAGGAGCCGGGTGTGCGTCTCTTCCAGCTGCCGCAGGACATCGGAGAGCGAAGCGTCCCTCTTCTGCTCCGTCATTCGAGCGTTGAAGGCATGGATGCCGCCGTACGTCGCGGAGTACGGTGGCGGCCTCTCGCTTTTGAGAATGAGCGGCAGGTTTTTCAGAGCCTCCTCTTCCCACGTGGTTACATGGGCGAGGATGTCTTTTACGGACCAGCCGCCGGTGACCCCAGGCTCCAACATCTGCGAGTCCGATAAGCCGGCGTAGGATTGACGGAACTCCTGCCATGCTTTGTCGAGCCGTTTCAGAAGTTGCCGTCTATCCACGTCGAATGTATTTGATAATACACATCTGCGGGCGGGAATGCATATGAAGAATATCGGGGAACGCCTGGAAGCGGTCGATTGGGAGCGAGTGTGGAGAGATCTCGATGAGCAGGGCAGTGCCGTCATTGGGAGTCTTCTCTCGCCCGGAGAATGCAGGCTGATCGCCGGCCTCTATTCGGCGGACGGTCCATTCCGCAGCCACGTCGTGATGGCGCGGCATGGGTTCGGGCGCGGTGAGTACAAGTATTTCAAATATCCGCTACCTGCTCTTGTCGCGGAACTGCGGACCGCCATCTATCCGCATCTTGTGCCGGTCGCGAATCGTTGGAACGAGGTGATGAATACCGGTGTTCCGTATCCGGAAAGGCACGCGGACTTCCTCGCACGCTGCCATCAGGCCGGCCAGGTCAAGCCGACACCCCTTCTACTTCAATACGAAGCGGGCGATTACAATTGCCTGCACCAGGACCTCTATGGGGTTCATGTCTTCCCGCTCCAGACCGCCATTTTGCTGTCTGAACCCGGCAAGGACTTTACCGG
>DASTMK010000331.1:0-6299 GCA_035714225.1 Bryobacteraceae bacterium
TTTCTCGACCGAGCCGGACAACGTCGTCCGCGCCATGTTCTACGGCCTGGGCGCAGACGGCACGGTTGGCGCGAACAAGAACTCGATCAAGATCATTGGTGAGAATACCGACAACTACGCTCAGGGCTACTTCGTTTACGACTCGAAGAAATCGGGATCGGTAACCGTGTCCCACTTGCGCTTTGGCCCTCAACCGATCCGTTCGAGCTACCTCATCAGCCGGGCCAACTTCGTCGCCTGCCACCAGTTCACCTTCCTCGAAAGACTCGATGTGCTGAAGAACGCCGAGCCCGGCGCCGTGTTCCTGCTGAACAGCCCGTTCGGCCCCGATGAAGTGTGGAACCAGTTGCCGTCCAAAGTGCAGCGGCAGATTATCGACAAGAAGCTCCGGTTCTACGTCATCGACGGCTACACGGTAGCCAGGGAAACGGGTATGGGCGCCCGCATCAACACCATCATGCAGACCTGCTTCTTCGCCATCAGCGGTGTGCTGCCGCGCGAAGAGGCTATTGCGGCGATCAAAGACTCCATCAAGAAAACCTATGGACGCCGGGGCGAAGCCGTGGTGCAGAAGAATTTCGCTGCGGTGGACAGCGCGCTGGATCACCTGCACGAGGTCCAGATACCCGCGCAGGTGACCAGCACCTTCGAGATGAGGCCTCCGGTACCGGCAGCAGCGCCGGCATTCGTCCAGGACGTGCTTGCCTCCATTATTGCCGGGGAAGGCGACTCGCTGCCGGTCAGCAAGCTCCCCATCGACGGGACGTTCCCGACCGGAACGGCAAAATGGGAAAAGCGTAATATCGCGCTCGAAATCCCCGTCTGGGACGAAAAGCTCTGCATACAGTGCGGCAAGTGCGTACTGGTGTGCCCGCACGCCGTCATTCGCGCGAAAATCTACGAATCCGACAAGCTGATGGGAGCGCCCGAGACCTTCAAGGCCGTCCCGGCACGCTGGCGGGAGTTCAAGGATCTGAAATACACGCTCCAGGTGGCGCCGGAAGACTGCACCGGCTGCGGGCTTTGCGTGGACGTCTGCCCTGTGAAGGACAAGACCACTCCGAAGCGCAAAGCTGTGAACATGGAGCCCCAACCGCCGCTGCGCGAGCAGGAGGCGGCCAACTGGGATTTCTTCCTCGGCCTGCCCGAGCTCGACCGGACGCTGCTCAACACCGGCCAGGTGAAGGATGTTCAGATTCTGGAGCCGCTGTTCGAGTTCTCCGGCGCTTGCACCGGCTGCGGCGAAACGCCCTACATCAAGCTGATGACGCAGCTTTTCGGCGATCGGGCGGTCATTACGAACGCCACCGGTTGTTCGTCCATCTATGGCGGCAACCTGCCGACAACTCCGTATACGGCGAATTGCGACGGCCGCGGCCCCTCGTGGTCGAACTCGCTGTTCGAAGATAACGCGGAGTTCGGGATGGGCGTCCGGCTTGCCATCGACAAGCAGAGCGAATTCGCCCGGGAGATGGTTCCGCAGTTTTCCGCTGAACTCGGCGACGAACTGGTGGCAGGCATCCTCGGTGCGGATCAAACCAAAGAGAAAGGCATTCAGGAGCAGCGCGAAAGAGTGGCTCTGTTGAAGCAGAAGCTGGCAGGCATCGATACACCGGCGGCCCGTAACCTGCTGGCCGTGGCGGATGCGCTGGTGAAAAAGAGTGTCTGGATCCTGGGCGGTGACGGCTGGGCTTACGATATCGGCTACGGCGGCCTCGATCACGTGCTTGCTTCCGGACGCAACGTGAATATCCTGGTCCTCGATACCGAGGTCTACTCGAACACTGGCGGACAGATGTCGAAATCGACTCCCAAGGGTGCGGTAGCGAAGTTTGCCGCGGGAGGGAAACCGACTGCCAAAAAGGACCTGGCCATGCTCGCCACCACCTACGGCAACGTATACGTGGCACGAATCGCCATGGGCGCCGGCGACATGCATACGCTCAAAGCGTTTCTCGAAGCCGAGGCCTACGATGGTCCATCGCTGATCATCGCCTACAGCCACTGCATCGCGCACGGCTACGATCTTGTCCACGGGCTCGAACAGCAGAAGAAAGCCGTCAATTCCGGACACTGGCCGCTGTTCCGCTACAACCCGCTGCTGGCCAAAGAGGGCAAGAATCCGTTTGTCCTCGATTCGAAAGCGCCTTCCATTCCGCTGGAGCAGTACGTGTACAACGAAACGCGGTATACGATGTTACGCCACAGCGATCCGGAAGCTGCAAAGGTGCTGCTGCAGCAGGCGCAGGAAGACATTCAGACCCGCTGGAAACTGTACGAGGCCCGCGCGGCGCAGAATGGCGGCCCTAAAGAGCCCACTCCCGCCGGACCGAAGCAGGAGCAGAAAGAAACCGTGAAGGAGACCCAAAATGCTTGATCTCTCCACTACCTATCTGGGTTTGAGGCTGAAGAATCCGCTGGTGGCTTCCTCTGGCCCCTTGTGCAAGGATGTCGGGAACCTGCTGAAGCTGGAAGACGCGGGGGTATCGGCGGTTGTTCTGCACTCGCTTTTCGAGGAGCAGATCAATCTCGAGAGCCAGGAACTCGACCGGTTTCTTTCCGAGCCGGCCGAGCAGTATGCAGAAGCGCTCTCCTACTTTCCGGATATGACGGACTACAACATCGGTCCGGATGGCTATGTGGAGCATATACGCCGGGCGAAAGAGGCGCTGGATATCCCGGTGATCGGCAGCCTGAACGGCATTTCGACCGGCGGCTGGATCAAGTACGCGAAGTTGATCGAGGATGCCGGAGCAGACGCCCTGGAATTGAACATCTACTATCTGCCTACCCGCATGGATCTGGGCGGGACGGAGGTAGAGAAGATGTACGCCGACCTGGTATCGCACGTCAAGGCGAGCATCAGAATCCCGGTGGCCGTGAAACTCGGGCCGTACTTCAGCTCGATTCCCAACGTGGCCCGGCAGCTTGATGCCTGTGGGGCCGATGGACTGGTGCTGTTCAACCGTTTCTACCAGCCGGATTTCAATCTCGAGGATCTGGAGGTGGTGCCCAACCTGGTGCTCAGCAACTCGCACGAATTGCTGCTGCGCCTGCACTGGGTGGCCATTCTCTACGGCAACGTTAAGGCGGATATTGCCATTACCGGCGGTGTGCACACGGCGGAAGATGTAGTGAAATCGATGATGGCCGGCGCCAGGGTGGCAATGATGACGTCGGTTTTGCTGCGGCACGGAGTGGATTACGCCGAAACTCTACAAACGAGTCTGGTCGAATGGATGATGGATCACGAATACGAATCCGTCGGGCAGATGCAGGGCAGTATGAGCGCCCGGTCCGTGTCGTCGCCGGCAGCGTTTGAACGCGCCAACTACATGAAAGTACTCAGCAGTTACACCCTAAGAGCCGCGGCACGATAGTAAATCTCTCCTCTGAACAGTCCCGGGGAACGTAGGGTGTTTCCCGGGACCTGGTTTTCACTTTGGTATCTACGGCTACCGCTCCCTCGCGGTCGCGGCTCAGAAACCGGTTATTTGTACAGCAGAAAATTTTTGTCTATTTTTCGGTAAAATCAGTCTATTTATTAACTGGACTGTGAAAAAACCGCGGATATTACTGGCTGATAACCATACTATTTTGTTTGAAGGGCTGAAGAGCCTTCTGTCGCGGCAATTCGAGCTGGTTGGAGCCGACTGCCGTTCCCTGATTACATCCGCTGCAGAGCTGAAACCGGACATCATTGTTATGGATATATCCATACCGGAATGGAACGGTGTGGAGGCAGCACGGCAGCTCCGGGAGTCCGGCTGTCCATCGAAGATCGTCTTCCTGATAACGCACGTGGACCCGGGTCTCCTCCGGGAGACGTTCCGGGTGGGGATGTCGGCCTATGTATCGAAGCGCTCGGCCGTATGGGAGCTGGCTACGGCAATCCGCGAGGTACTCGCCGGACGCTCTTACATCACGCCGCTGGTGACCGAAGACATCATGCATTCCTTTGTCGAATCGGCGGTGCGGGGGAAGGCCGTGAAACTCAGCCGGCGTCAGAAGGAAGTACTTCAGTTGATTGCCGAGGGTAAGTCTCACAAGGAAATCGCCGCTACACTGGGTATATCTTTGAAAACAGTAGAGTTTCACAAGCGCCACATCATTCAGGAACTCGGCATCAGCAATGTCGCCGAATTGACGAAGTACGCGATCAAGCACGGAATCGTCGAAGCCTGACCCGGGCGCCGCCCCCCCCCGCCATCTCCCTCAGCCTCTGGCTTCCGATTGACTTGCTTCCCGTATCACGGTATATAAGGTAAGTTAACTAACTATCTATCGATGAAATGCGGCTGCCTCTCGACCATCTAATGGGCCAGCCGATGCTGGCGCCTCTGATGAAGAGCGTGAACGGGATCGGTTTGCTCAATCTCATTCGCGAGCAAGGCCCCATCTCGCGAGCGGAACTGGCCAAATTGAGCGCTTTGAGCAAGCCGACCGTGTCGAGCCAGGTGGAAAGCCTGATCCGGAAGAATCTGGTAGTGGAACGTGGACCGGGAAAGTCCGGCCACCGCGGCGGTAAGAAGCCGACGCTGATCGAATTCAACGCTGATTTCGGCCGTCTTATTGCGGTTGAGATTGATGCCTCGGAGATCCGAACCGCCCTGACGGATCTGGAAGGAAAGGTCATTGATCGCGCTACCGTCGTTACCAAGCCTGAAACAGGTTCCGGGCAGGTCCTTCGCCGCGTTGTGCGGGGAATCGAAAAGCTTCTGAATGCGCCAGAACGACGCGAAAAGTTGCGCGTGATTGGTGTCGCGGCTCCGGGCCGTGTCGATGCGGAACGGGGGATAGTGCTCGAGGCAGGCAACCTCTTTGGCTGGCGCAACGTGCTGCTCAGGCAACGGCTGCAAAAGAGTTTCGGTGTTCCCGTTTTTGTCGATAACGACGTGAATATGGCCGCCCTCGGAGAAAAGGCGCACGGCATGGCCCAGAGCGTCTCCAATTTCGTTCTGGTGCGGCTCGACACCGGTATCGGGTCGGGCGTGGTGATTGACGGCAAGCTGCATCACGGTGTCAACTGGGCCGCGGGTGAAATTGCGCACTTCGTGTTGGATCCGGCCGAAGCCGGCAAGGACTGGCGGGCGCGGGGTTACCTGGAATCCTATGTGGGCGCCGATCGCATCGCAGAGCGCGTGCGGGCGGCGACGCGCGCATCGCGAGGCAAGCTTTCGCAGCTTGTCAAGAATAAAGGCGAATTTCCCGCGCTGCTGGAGGCATTCCGCCAGGGAGATGCCGAGGCCGGCCGCATCCTGAGAGAAGTGACTACCCGCATCGCGCTGGCGGTGGCGCATCTTTCCGCTGCCTACGATCCTTCCATGGTGGTTTTGCAAGGTGCGCTCCTCGAACTCCTGTTTGAGAAAATCCGGCAGACAGTGGCCCGCGTTATCCCGTGGCAGCAGAATATCGCTCTCTCAACGCTCGGGGAAGAGGCCGTCCTGCGGGGAACGGTGGTGGCAGCCCGCCAGCATGTCTACGAGTTGATTGCAAGGACCCTCGATGGGAGGGGCGATGAGACGGTTACAGGTGTTATCGAAGCTTAAAAAAGGAGAAGTTGCGGATGAGAAAGTGGATTTTTCTATATCTTATACTCGCGCTCGCCGTTCCTGCGGCCTGGCCGCAAGCTAGCACGAGCACGGTAAATGGCACCGTATCCGATGAAACCGGTGCGGTCATTCCGGGCGCAGACGTGACCCTGTTAAACAAGGGCACGAATGGGAGATCCCGTACGACAACGAACGAAGTCGGGTTCTATATCTTTCCCGGCATCACTCCCGGCGCCTATCTTCTGACGGTCGAAATGGCCGGTATGCAGAAATTCGAGGGCACCATCTCGGTTCAGGTACAGCAAACCGTAGCGGTCAATGCCGTTCTGAAGCCCGGCACAACGACCACGATCATCGAAGTACAAGACGTCACTCCCATTATGGTCACGGACGTCCCCACTCTGGGCCACGTCCTGGAACGGCAGCGCATTGAGCAGCTTCCCATCAACGGGCGCTCGCTGACAAGCCTGCTGGTTACCGTTCCCGGCATGGAAGGTAACCGCGCCTATGGTATGCGGGAGGGCTCGCAGGAGATGGTGCTTGACGGTGCCGCGCTGACAGACCGTCTCTGGGGCGGAAATCCGCGCCGGCAGCCCGCCCTTGATTCCGTCCAGGAATTCAAGGTCGAGAACAACAGCTCTTCGGCGAAGTTCAACCGGCCGACCTCCATTGTGCTCTCCACGAAGAGCGGCACGAACGGGTTTCACGGCTCCCTGTTCGAGACGCACCGCAACAACGCTATCGGCA
>DASTMK010000332.1:0-24376 GCA_035714225.1 Bryobacteraceae bacterium
TAGAGGGCGTCCACCAATTGCTTCGCCGCCTGCTGGTCTCCCCGGCGGAAGGAACGCATTAATGCGCTGATATCCCCTGGAACAAGAGCCGACATTTTTCAAGCGTGCCGCCATCATAACAAACAATTCCGTCAATTTTTAAGCTCCTGCGTGGAACCACACGCCGTGGTCTCATGCCATCCGGATGATAAAGACCAACCCCGTCCTCGCCCTATATAGGGACAGAGGGGACATTACATGAAAGTTCGCATCACCGCGGTTGTTGCTTTCCTGACGATATCGTGGCAAACGGCGTCGGGGCAATCCATCTCCTGGGACAGGCAATCCGGTTTAGCACTGCACATTAGCGGCAACGCCGGGGGTTCACTCTGGGTGGTGGGAGTGGATCGCCAGAACGAAATGGGATTCACCGTGCACAAATTTAACGGCACAAATTGGGTTCGGAATTACAGTATCGTGCCGAGCCGCCGGCTGGCCGTCAACCCGCTCGATCAACTCTGGATAACAGACGATTCCGGCGCTCTCTATTTCCAATCGGGGACCTCTCCGCTTTTGATGGATCGCAAGGCAAACGATGTTGGCGTGGGCGGCGATGGCTCCGTCTGGATCATCGGTACGGACCAGCGCCCGGGAGGCTATGGGATCTACACGCGGACTGGCCTCACCTGGACCAATATCAACGGCGGGGCGGTGCGTATTGCCGTAGCGAAAGACGGCGCGCCGTGGGTGGTAAATGATGCAGGCACGATATTCCGGTACAACACGGCTCAGGCAAGGTGGGAGGTGAAGCCTGGCAAGGCACGCTCGATTCACACAGGCGCCGCTAGTGGCGCAGTGTGGATGTTAGGCGCCGAGCCAATGGCCGGCGGTTACCCGATTTTTCAGTGGAATCCCGCAACGCAAGGCTGGGACCCGTACGGCTCCTATGGTGCGGTGGAAATGACAGAGGTGGCGGGTACGCCCTGGATCGTGCAATCCGATGGATCCATCTATTCCAAAGCACCCAACATTATCATTTCAACAATCAACATCACGCTTACGCCGACGCTGCCGTCGCCGACACCGCAGGCGCAGGCTCCGGTGCGAATTACCGGGTCGGGCAAGTTGATTTGTGCCGCTGCCGACAGCGGCTCAGCGACTTACTGCGGCAACACGAAGGCCGATTATGTGGGGGCCTATACTTTGGACACGACCTGCGACGAAGGGTTTTACGATATGATTTACGGCGGCTCCTGCTGGAAATGTCCCGATGAAACCGACGGCAGAGGCGGGTGGATTCGGTCTGCCGATGCGGTTGATAAGGACACCGCCTGTTGGCGGGTTCCAAAGGAGACGACATCCCACGCGATCAAAGTGCGATCGCCGGCATGGGCCTGGGACTGTCCGAGCGGATCGTTTTGGGATGGATATTCGCCGGATGGCATCGGGGGGAGTTGCTGGCGATGTCCCGACGACAATCCACGCAGGACGCTGGCCGCTGTCTGGGCAAGTAATGCCTGTGCCTCAACTCTCAATGAGACGCGGCCGGCTACGCTGTTGACGTTCAACGGCTGTCCTACACCAAATGCCGCGAACATGAATCTGCCTGGCAAACGGAGTCCGGGAAAACCGTTTCTCGATATAGCGGCCGGCTGGAGCCAGGGAGTCGCGAGCGGTGGATGTTATGCCTGCCCGGTCGTCGATGAGACCGGCAACTTTCTGATCACCGCCCGTAATGCCGACCCCCTGTACGACAAGGAGAACAACCAAGGCTGCCGCATCAATATGAAATGGCAGCCTCCTGTCTTTTATGAACCCGGCCTTGCCTACATGCAGGGAGTAAAGGATGTGATCTGGGAGCAGAGGCTGTTCGATGGCGACGAGATCACTGGGTTCCTTTACGATCTGGCCGAGGGGCAAGAGCTGGGTGATGCCACCCCCGCAGCCCGGCAATGGGTGATTGCGCGATGGCAGGAAATCGCGCAAAAGCCGTACAACAGCGAAACGTTCCGGAGCCTCGTGTTTGCTCGTCTGAAGAACGCTCTCAAAAAGGATGTAGACAACAGAACACCGGGGGAGAAGAAGCTGATCGAATCCTTCGCGAACTATGTTCGCGATCGGCGCATTTACCTGGCCGAGCAGGGGCTGGCAATGTATGATGCCTGGAAAGCCCACAGCGATGGGATCAGGTCATCGATGAGACAAAGTCCGCTCGGCGAAGCATTTTACTATGGCACGGTTCCACTCGACTTCAACGGAACGCTCAGTTCGTTAATTGGAATGGGCGGCGTCGGCGCCAGCGTGGCCGGAACCCTCTATGCGGCGAATCTGTTTACGAAAGGTGTCGAAGTGGTACAAACATTCAACAGGTTCGGTGAACCTGTCGGTCACGCCTGCTCACGATCGACCTCCATTTGGGGAATGTCGCACGGGTTGACCATATTTAAGTCATTGCAGGGTTTAAAAGTGGTTTCAGGCGCATCGTTGATTCAGGTGGCCTTTACCATCCTGACCTCGATAGCGATTGACCAGTTTATGGCCATCGAAAGCGCAAGACCCAAGCTTGAAGCCAGCCTTGCGGAGGCCAAGCAACCTGTCGACTTGAACATCCTGGTAAAGGGAGCCAACGGCGAAGACATGCTCTACTTTTATTGGGCGAAGGCCATGGATACCACCGACGGTGAAGATCCGCAGGTGGTCCAACTGGCTGCCGAGGCTCATGCGAGGGCGCAACAGAAGGGATACCAGGCTCCACCGAAACAAACCGTCGAGATCACGATGGAGCCGGTTTCTGTCGGCGACAGAGTCTCTTCGGGTACGGGAACCGTTTCTGCGTTCAGTAGCCCCGGTTTGACGCAGGGCCAACAACTGGTCTCGCCGAACGGGAAATTTCAAGCGACCATGCAGGCCGACGGCAACTTCGTGATTTACACGGAGAAGCGGCCGATCTGGGCCACTAACACCCAGGGGAGAGAGAATCCGCCCTACAGGCTGGCGATGCAGCCCGACGGCAACCTGGTGGTGTACGGATCCCCGGACAAGGATGTGACGCTTTCCGGCGGCGTGTGTGGTCCGAAGTCGGCGTGCATCGCAATTTGGAACACCGGCCAGCGGAGCGGAACGGCACCATTTACTCTCACGATGCAGGATGACGGCAACCTCGTAGTCTACGACAACTCGAATCGCGCTGTTTGGGCTAGCGGCACAAACCGTTGACCTTTCCGCCGGCGGCAGCCCGACTGAGCCGCAAATGTTGATTGGGGCGCAAACTTATCCGATTTCGGTCACCGGCAGTGCCCGAAATCCATTCGCAGTCGCCCGCCGGCGTCCACTACAAAATCCACTTCGCGGGTTCGGTCCCGCCAGAAAAAGAGGCTGCCTGCGCGTCCAGCACGAGGTTCACGACCCCGGAGTTGGGCGAAAACAAACGTCTCCCATACAGCCCCTGCCGCAGGGGACGGCAGTAGAGTTTCTTCCGAGCGGATGTTCAACAACGTGCACAGGAGACCCGTGTCGGCAACGTAGAGCTTTGGACTTTTGACGATAGACTTGCTCCGATTCGCGAACCAAGGTTCAAGCAGGATGACCTGACCGGACGCCTCCAGCATAGACAGCCAATGGTTCCCTTTCTGGTGGGGCCGAAGAGCGCTTCGCCCCCTTTTACATCCCTCGCACCCGACTCGCCTCCTGCGAAGCTCGTCGATTCCAGATATAATGCGCACTAATCAGCCGTGACTATCGAGAAGTGGCGCGAGGTCTTGAGCTGCTATCAGGCTGCCATTGAGGTGCCTTCGGAACGGCGGCGCGAGTTTCTGGAATCGGCCGGAAGGGATCCCGAGGTGATCGGGAGAGCCTTGCGGATGATCGAGGCACTCCAGCAGGACAAAAGCGAACTGACATCCGGTTCCCCGACTGCGGAATGGCAACTGCGGACGGGGACCACTGTGGGTCATTACGACGTCGTTGCTCCGTTGGGCCAGGGCGGAATGGGGGAGGTATACATTGGCCGGGATACCGCCCTGGATCGAGCGGTGGCGCTGAAGTTTCTGCGTCCCGAACAGGCGGGCTCACCCGCGGCCGCCGAAAGATTCGTACGCGAGGCCAAAGCCGCCTCAGCCCTGAATCATCCGAATATCGTGACGGTTCACGAGGTGTTGCAGGCCCACAACTCGCTTGTGATCGTCATGGAACTGGTGGAGGGACGGGCGGCCCGCCAACTCTGTGGCGCGCCGGTGCCTCTCGATACTCTCCTGAACGTGGGCACACAAACGGCACTGGCTCTGGCTGCCGCCCACGCGCACGGCATTGTCCATCGTGATGTGAAGCCCGAGAACATCATGGTCCGTACCGACGGCTACGTGAAGTTGCTCGATTTCGGGCTCGCCCGCCGTATTGCACTGGATAAGAGCACTGCCGGGGGTCTTCCCGCGGGCACGCTGCGATACATGTCTCCCGAACAGATCAGGGGAGAATCATTGACTCCGGCCAGCGACATCTTCTCGCTCGGCCTGGTGCTCTATGAACTCGCAGCGGGCCGGCACCCGTACGCGGAGTACTCGACGCTGGATGGAGCTGTGGCGATCGTAAATGAACCAATTCCTGATATCAGTTCGTCGAATCCGCCGCCTCCGCCAAGCCTCGCCTTCCTGATCGGCGCCATGTTGTCGAAAGAACCTGGGCGGCGTCCGGCGGCCGCGAAAGTTGTCGCAGCACTGCGCAGTATCGGAGAACTTCCCGCTACCGGTCATGCGCCCGGCACCGTATCGCTGCCAGGAACTGCCGGAGCTTTGCGGAAGCCCTGGGTTTGGCCGGCTATGGCAGTTGCTCTGCTTGGGCTGGTAGTCTTTTCCGGCTTATTCTGGCCACGCGACCCGCGGTCTTCGAAGCTGCCAGAGCTTAGATCCTGGCCCCTAACCTCCAACGCCGGATGGGAAGAATCGCCTGTTTTCTCGCCGGATGGTGAGTCGGTGGCTTTCAGGTGGACCCGGAAGCTGAACGAACCGTGGCAGATCTATGTTAAACGGCTGGACGCCGATGACCCGGTTCAATTGACTCATCCGAAGCCGGGGGAGAATATCGGCCCTATTGCCTGGTCGCCAGACGGAAACAGCATTGCCTTTAAAGCTGCTTTCACGGTGGAGGGACGAGGTGCCATTTATACGATACCGAAACAGGGCGGCGAGGTGGCTAAACTCGTCGACTTGTTCAACGCAAACTTCAGCTCCTCAATCGATTGGTCACCGGATGGAACGCAAGTCGTGTTTTCCGACGCTTCGCCGGCCACACAGCAGTTGGCAATCTATACCTTCAATGTTCATACCGGTGAGAAGCGAAAGCTGACTTCTCCACCGGCCGGAGATTGGGGCGATTGGGATCCCCAATTTTCACCGGATGGCAGAATGCTGGCTTTCAAGAGAGTGCAAGGATTTTGGTCGGATGCCATCTATCTGATGCCCGCATCCGGGGGGCCGGCCAGGCGGGTAACCAACGGTTCAGGCGGCATCTGGGGGCATGCCTGGATGCCGACCGGCAACGGACTGATCGTATCGACTCAACGCGACGGCAGTGTCTTCGGGTTATGGCGGTTCCCGCTCACTCCCGGGGCTGCTCCGGTGCGTATCACGGGTGGGGGTCTGGACGCGATCACGCCCGCAAGTGGGCGTGGAGTAGGCAGGGTCGCCTGGGTAAACCGGTTGGATGACACCAACGTTTATCGAGTTCCCATGGCGGAAGCCGGCGCGCCCACCGCGCTCATTACATCGACGCGGCGCGACGAGAGGGCCTACTACTCGCCCGATGGGCGCATCGCCTTTGCCAGCGACCGCTCTGGAAGTTGGGAGATCTGGATTGCCCGGTCCGACGGCTCCAACCAGGCCCGCGTCACCAGTTTTGGAGGCCCTTTGGTGGGTTTTCCCCGTTGGTCTCCCGACGGGCGGCATCTGGCGTTCGAAACCAAGGCGCTCGGCCGCGGAAGGATTTTCGTGCTCGAATGCCAATCCGAAAACGCGCGCTGCGGAGGGGCCAAACCACTCACGGCAGGAGCCGGCGCGGAAACCTCCACCGACGCTCTACCCAGTTGGTCGGCGGATGGAGCATATGTGTACTTCACATCAAATCGGACGGGCCGCGATGAGATATGGAAGCAGGCGCTTGCGGGCGGTGCGGCCATCCAGGTTACTCGCCGTGGCGGCTACGCGTCCTACGAGTCCCGTGATGGCAAATGGCTCTACTTTTCGAAGCTGAAACCTTATAGCATTTGGCGCATGCCGGGCTCGCGGGCGAAGGTAGCAGCAGAATCCGCGGAGTTGCTCATCGGTCCGCCCGTTGACCTGACTCCCACAGGTTGGACTGTGACTTCCGAAGAAATTCTATTCATCGGCGTCAGCGACAACGTACCATTCAGGGCGATCCGCGGCTATCGCCTGGCCACGGGAGAGATTCGTACTCTCCTGAATCTACCGGAAATTTCCGAAAGAGGGACCGATCTTTCGGCCTCGCCGGATTCACGCTGGCTGCTCTACGGGCAGCTCGATCGATCCGGCAGCAACATCGTGATAGCGGAGACAGGGCAGTAAAGAGAAGTACGGTTTTCAGCTTCGGAATTCCTGGCCGATCTCCCGGATCACCACGCGCTCCGGTTCGCTGCGCGCCGCGGCCATGAAACGCTCGATAGGCTCCGTCCCAGGCTCGCGGCTGAGTTCAAAGGTCTGATGGTGAACCGGGATCAGCCGTTCGGCGTTGGCCTCGTTCGCCATGCGCAACGCCTGCTCCGGCGTGCAGTGATACCGGATCCAGGGATTGTATGCACCGATGGGCATAATCGCGAGATCGTATTGCTTCGAGCTGCGCAGGCTTTTGAACAGGTGTGTGTCGGCTGTGTCGCCGGCGAACACTACGCGCCGCTTGCCGGATTCGATCGTATATCCGTTATATCCGCGGTAGGTGTCGGATCGCATCCGGGCGCCCCAGTGGTTCACCTGGAAGGCCTTTACCGTCACCGGGCCGAAGCGGGCTTCCTCGCCCCATTTCAACTCGCGCACCTCTTTGTATCGCCTTACCCGCACCAGATCGCTTGTGCTCGGGGCCATTACCATCGACCGGTGCCGGTTTTCCAGCCGCGCGAGCGACCAGGTGTCGAGATGGTCCATATGCGCGTGCGAAACAAGAACCAGGTCGATCAACGGAAGATCTTCCAGTTCGAGGGCCGGTTCGATCAGCCTTTTGATGCCGAGTGTAATAGGTCCCAGGTGGATGCCTGCACGCGTGCTTAAAACGGGATCGGTAAGGATGGTGAAGCCGTCGATTTTGAGCAGGACCGTGCTGTGCCCCAGCCAGGCGACCTGAATGCCTCGGTCCGGCCAATCCTGCGGACGAGGCCTGTGGCGAGGGCTCGCCACCGGGCGTGTCATCTCACGGGTGTACCGGTGCCAGAACCAGGGTGCCACTCCGTAGAGGGCGGCCGCGGCGCCGGCCAGTCCCGCTCCTCCCAGGTAACTCCTTCTGGTCCATTTCCGCCGGTTTTTGGTTGAATTCGCAGAATCCACGCCTTTTTACAGTATCCCTTGTTATTACATTGGATGCAGTTCCCGGACCGGCCGTTGCCATGAGCATTCCGCCTGAGAATTTTACCGGCTTTCCACGACTATTCACACGCATGAAACTCCTGGTCCTGTTCTGTCTCTTGATAGCGGGTGCGCCACACCTGGCAGGCGCGGACGCGGGCGGGAGGGCCGACTACGTGGGCGGCACCTTGGCCTCGTTGGACGGAAATTGCTCTGGCAGGATCATTACTTCGGATTCCTTGTCGATGATTTTCGACACCAAAGACGGGCCGGTTCGCGTGCCTTACGAAAAAATCAATCTGCTCGAATACGGACAGAAAGTGGACCGCCGCTACGCGATGGCTGTCATTGTTTCGCCGATGCTGTTGTTGAGTAAGAAACGCCAGCACTTTCTCACCGTGGGCTATCAGGACGACGATGGACACCAGCAAGCCATGATTCTGCGTATCCACAAGAAGGACGTGCGCGCTGTACTCGTCAGTCTGGAGGCCCGCACCGGCTTAAAAATCCAGTTCCAGGACGACGAGGCCCGGAAGGCAGGCAAAGGATGAGGCGGGCCGGGTTCGTTCTGGCGGCGCTGGGCGCCTTCGCGCAGTTCGCTCCCGCACAGCCGGACCCCGCCGAGTTGGACCGGCAGATGTTGGAACAACTGCTCGGGGTGAAGCGTGTCTACATCGAGCGCCTGGGCGGCGGGGAGGCAGCCGATCAGATTCGCGACATGATCATCAGCAGCTTCCAGCGCGCAAAGCTGTTTATCGTCACGGAAAATGCAGACCGCGCCGACGCCGTATTGCGTGGATCGGCCGAAGACCTGGTATTCACAGACACCTTCCAATCCAGCGATTCCATCAACGCGCGGGCGGCAGTCGGAAACAGCACCACGAAAACCGCGGACAATCCCGGCAGGAGGGGGAGCCTCAGTGTAGGCGTTGGCCAGCAGGAATCGACGCGAATCGCCGAGCGCAAACACGAGGCGTCGGCTGCCGTCCGGCTGGTCGGTAAAGATGGGGATGTGATCTGGTCCACTACCAAAGAAAGCCTTGGCGCGAAGTTCCGCGGCGCGAGCGCCGACGTAGCCGACAAAATCACAAAGCAGTTGATGGCGGATTATGAACGCGCGCGAAATCTGAAAGCGGGTTCCGCTCCATCACCTTGAGATGCGCACGTGCTTGTGTTGTGAGGTTTCACCGCTCACAATAACCACGTTCTTTCGAGGCACGCCAAACTGTTTCGCCAGCAGCGCACAGAGTTCGGCGTTTGCTTTGCCGCGCTCAGGCGCCGCCGCGATCTTTACCTTGAGCGTGCCGTCGGGCAGGTAGCCGACCACCTCGCTCTTTGAGCTTTTCAGGATTACTTTCACGCGCAGGTCCATTTCAGCGTAACAGGAGGATGGAACCGGTGCGAATCTCGATGGCCGGTTTCGATTCCATCAGAACCGGCCGCGGCCTGTATTCCTCGTCCAACATAAAAGCCGCGATCTGATCGACCTTGCATAGCCCGCCCTCCGGCAATGGCTTTCCGGGTGGGACAGGCGCAACCAGGCACTCGACACCGATTTCTTCGATGGTTTCGGGAATCGTTCCGGGCGGCAGTTCCAGAGTGGTGCGGAACCACCCATCCCGGCCGACAGCATATTCCAACTGGCCCAGGTCGGAGGTTGCCATCCAATGATCCCCCTGCCGGCGTGCAATCAGCTTCAGCCTGGCGCTTTGGAACGCAGCCTTTACATCCACGTAGAGGTAATTGCGGGGATCGGAGATCTTCTGCCCTTCGACAGTCCCATACGGCCTCAGTTTCTGTTCACGAATGAGTTCCTTGGCCATGACAGACCAGGTTATCGGGTGCTCGTCCATCACACTCTCGCGGGTCCGGTTCGAGAGATCGGCATCCACCGGTACAAGCTGATACCGCACGTTTGTCGGCTCCGCATCCGAGACCATATTGTTGATCGTGCTGACCGTCAACAAGGGATGCGTTCCGAAGAATTTGCCCCGGAATTCGATTTCTTCGTGGTCCTTGGCCTGTATCGTGCCGCGGATCAGTGTGCCGTCATCGTTGAGAAAGGCTTTGTAGACATACTCGATATCGGTGGTGCGGCCCCATCGCGCCATCAAAGCCCGCGTGGAAGTGCCCCCATCTTCATTCGAGAAAA
Source organism: Bryobacteraceae bacterium (assembly GCA_035714225.1). Taxonomy (GTDB): domain Bacteria; phylum Acidobacteriota; class Terriglobia; order Bryobacterales; family Bryobacteraceae; genus CAADGY01. Next base: position 9,694 of record DASTMK010000332.1, read on the forward strand.
TGATGGTGTATTGCAGATAGGGGCGGCCGTTTTCGTTGAGCCGCTCGCAATACATCAACAGCGGTATATCGGTAAATCGGCCGATGGTGTCCTGTCGCGCGAAAAGCACCGGCGCATGGGCGAAAACCGCGAAGTTCGGCTCCCCTGGCGTAGCAGTCCGAAATTCCACTTTCCCGATTTCCAGCCCGGCGCCCTTTGCCGACAACTGCGTGTCCCGTTCGATTCTCAACTTGTGCCGGCCCGCGTCGAATTTTCCGAGAAACACGGAATACGTATGCTGTTCCGGACCGGCATACACCGTCACGTATTGTTCGGGGTGGTTATCGGCAACAACTCGCGCGACCGCGGCCTCACGGCCCTCCGAGGCCCAATCGGCTCCCGGAGAGGACAGGGTGAGATCCGCCACAATCTCCGCGGGAGCATCCACGCGAAACTCGAAGTTCTGGTTTGCCGCCGCCGCAGCGGCGAAAATGCACAGCACAGCCGCGATGCGCATCAGAATTGTATGTTGGCTATGACAAGCTGGGGCATATTCTGGTTCCAGCTCGCCGGAATGTTATCGAATGCGAGGCGGAAATTCCGTGTGCCGCCGGACGCCAGGCCCCCGTCGCGGGCCCGTACAATCGCCACGCGTTCGCGCAGGACAAGCTGGCTGTAAGCATCATAAAAAACGCAGTTGATTTCCACTTGCTGCAATTGGCGATCGCCGTTGTTGGCGATCTTGCCCGTGATCTCGATGATGTCCTGGCCGACATAATTCCCGGTGCGGCTCATTTCGACATCACTCAATCCGAGGCTTCGGACGTACTCTTTCGCTTCAGCGGTCAGCGAGGGGGCTTGGGACGGCTCAGGTTCACGTTCCAGGTACCAGAACAAAGCGCCGCCGGCAATCGCCAGGGCAGCGATGATAACGGCTGGCACTACAGATCGGCTGCGATTTCTTACCGTGCTAGTGGCCACTGACGGTCATCTCTCGAATCATAAGCGTGGGAGCGGCTACGGACCCTCGAAACTCCAGATCCGAGCCCACGGCTTCAATGCCTTTCAGCATCTCGCCCAGATTTCCAGCGATGGTGACTTCCGAAACCGGGTAAGCCAGTTCGCCATTCTCAATCCACAATCCCACGGCGCCGCGGGAGTAGTCCCCCGTAACTATATTTACACCGAACCCGATCAACTCCGTGACATAGAGGCCCTGCTTGATGGACCGCAGGATGTCCTCGGGCTTCTGCGCGCCGTTGTCGATGAACAGGTTCCCATGCCCAATCCCCGCATTTCCGCTCAGGCCGCGTGCCGCGTTGCCTGTCGTTTTCAGCCCCAGCTTTCTGGCGGTATAGGAGTTCAGAAGATAGCTTTTCAGGACGCCGCGCTCAATCACCACGGTCCGGCGCGAAGGCACGCCTTCGTCGTCGAACGGAGATGTTCCGAACAGGCCCGGGATGGTGCTGTCGTCGATGGCGGTAAGCTGCTCCGCTGCCACCTGCTCGCCGATCTTATCCGTGAGAAAAGATGCTTTGCGGTAGATGGAATCTCCGCTCACCGCCTCGAAGATGTGGTCGAGCATCGATCTCGCGGTGCGCGGCTCGAATACCACCGGTACGCGCTGAGTGGGAACTTTGCGCGCGCCCAGCCGCCGGAGAGCACGTTCCGCAGCCTTGCGCCCTATATAAGCCGGCTCTTCGAGGCGCGAGTAGCTGCGCGCCACGGAAAACCAGTAGTCACGCTCCATTTTTTCGCCGTCGGAAGCCACGGGAACTGCGCTCATCGAGCAACTTGACGTTCTGTACGAACCGGAAAAACCGCGCGAGTTGGCGAAATAGCGTGCTCCGGCGTGTGAGTCAAAGGAGGCACCTTCGGAGTTTGCAATCCGGCTGTCGAAGTCGAGGGCTGCTTTCTCCGCTTGCCGCGCCTGCTCAATTTTGAACGGCGTCTCGAGATGTGCGACATCATCGCAGTACAACGCCAGGTCGCCATCGATCGCACCCAACTCGGACGCCTCCGGCAGGCCGGCGTGCGGATCTTCCGACGTGATTGCAGCCAGTTCGAGCGCGCTCGAAACCATGCGTGCGATGCCGTCGCGCGAAAGATCGGAGGTGTAAGCCGAGCCGGACCGTTTACCCTTCAGCACTCGCACTCCGGCTCCCTGCGCGCCAGCCTCCTTTAGGCTTTCAACCTCTCCCATCCGGACACTTGCAGAGAACTCTTCCCCTTCCGAAATGGTGCACTCGGCATCGGTCGCGCCTTCGTTCAGGGCCAGGCGCACCACCTCGCCCGCGAGTTCCTGCAAGCTCAAGCGGTGCCTCCCACCGTCATTTTGTCGATTTTGATTGTCGGAATACCCACGCCCACCGGCACGCTCTGTCCTTCCTTGCCGCAGATCCCGATGCCTTCATCGAGCTTCAAATCGTTGCCGACCATGCTGACGTATTTGAGCGCCTCCGGACCATTGCCGATCAACGTAGCGCCGCGCACGGGCCGGGTCAGCTTCCCGTCTTCGATGAGATAGCTTTCCGAGGCCGAGAAGACAAAGTTGCCGCTCGTGATGTCCACTTGGCCGCCGCCGAAATTCGAACAATAGAGGCCTCGTGGAACGGATCGTATGATGTCTTCCGGCTCACTCTCTCCGGGCAGCATGAACGTGTTTGTCATGCGCGGCATGGGAATATGCTGGTAGCTTTCACGCCGTCCGCTTCCGGTGCTGGCGCTTCCCAGAATACGGCTGGACAGCTTGTCCTGAAGGTACCCGCGGAGCACGCCATTCTCGATCAGTACGTTCCGTTGCGTCACGTTTCCTTCGTCATCCATGTTCAACGAACCGCGGCGGTTGTGGATGGTGCCGTCATCCACAACCGTGCACAGCGGGCTGGCCACCTGCTGCCCGATGCGGTTGCTGAACGCGGAAACACCTTTCCGGTTGAAGTCGGCCTCCAGGCCGTGGCCCACGGCTTCGTGCAGGAGGATGCCGGGCCAGCCGGGGCCGAGCACAACGGTCATCTCTCCAGCGGGTGCCTCCACGGCAGCCAGTTGCATTACGGCCTGCCGGGCGGCCTCCTGCGCGAAGAACTCCGGTGTCCGCTCGGTTTGGAAGTATTCGAGCGCGATGCGCCCGCCGCCGCCCGAGTATCCCCGCTGTGGGGTACCGCCGTTGGCTTTGGCCAGCGCCGCCACGCTCAGCCGCGCCAGCGGTTGCCGGTCGTAGGAGATCGATCCGTCGCTGGTCGCCACCAGCACGTGGCGCAGGCTATCCGCATAAGCCGCCTGTACCTGGAAAATGCGGGCATCGTAGGCGCGTGCCGCCCGGTCCGCCCTTTCGACGAGCGCTGCCCGCTCTTTGAGGTCCGTATCCGCCGGAGCAGTGACGATCGGATAGAGATTCCGGCCTTGCTTCTCTTCGAGGCCGATCTTGTCGACTTTCGCCGGGCCGCTCGCGATATGTGCGGCTACCCTGGCGGCGTGCATGATCTTCTCCGGGCTCAGATCGTCGCTGTAGGCATAGCCGGTGCGCTCACCTGAAATAACCCGGACACCAACGCCGAGAGACACACCCTGGTTCGCGCTCTTGATGATGGATTCGTCGATGCCGATCGAGCTGGTTGCGACATACTCGAAATACAGGTCCGCGTAATCGCCACCGGCCGAAAGCGCCTCACCCAGATACCGCTCGAGATCACGCTCCGTGATGCCAAATTTCCCGCCGAAAAAGGAATCCTGTAACCCCATACTTTGAGGGTAACATCCGGGAGTTCTCCGGACGTTTATGTGCGACCGATGCTGCTGCAGCCGTCAGGGCTATTAGCGCTGCCGCGCGCCGTGAAGGATATTGATGATCTCCAGATTATCTCAGGGTATCGGTCCAGGCACTCAATCGCCGCTAAATTCGCGAAGCCACGGTAGTTGCTGCGTATAAGCTATCCGCTGCAATGTAATCGTAGATTTCCTCGAGGTCGGTGGCGGCGTTAGAAGCCCAAATGATCTTTACTTAGGAGACGGGTTTCTTTGGCCGGCCATCAGGTTCTGCAACCATGGCCTCAATCTCTCGTAGGGAATCCCTTCTCCTCGCTCCAGTTGGGCGATAGATTCCCGGATGCGCGCCGTCTGATCCAGATAGGTCTCTATGGCCTCTTCAGCCAGGCTGGCAATCGATTGTGAAGTCTCGCTGGCGACCTTTTCGAGCCGTTCCGAAAGATGATCAGGGAGCGCAATCGTCTTCACAGGGATTGAGAAAAAGCGGGCCACGACAGAACCAAAACGAAGATTGCAAATAAAGACTGATTCATGCCTGAAACTCCTATTAGACATGATGTCAGTCTGTGACTTGAACCCGCTACCTGGACAAAGGCAGAGGTTTCGGGCGGGCGCCACCCCGGGTGCCGTTCCAGTAGGGCTCGCCTTGCGGCTGGTAATTACCCAGCTTGTCCCAGCGTTCGCGTGTTCGTCCGTTGAGGTCCCATACGACAAGGCCGGAAGCCACCGTCAATTCACACAACAGGCGCTGCGTGCCGTCCATGCGTGCGCCCCAGGAGTCGACGAAAGCGAACTGGCCTTTCTCGAGCCGCAGCACGGCGATATCCGCCAGGGCTCCCACCGAGAGATGACCGAGCTGCTCCCGGTGAATGATACGCGCCGGGTTCCAGGTGGAGCGGTAAATAATGTCATCGAGCGTCATCCCCATATTCAAGAATTTGGACATGACGTTGAGCTGGTCCTTCATGCCCGCGTTGATGCTGCCGGAGTGAATGTCGGTGGAGATGACATCGGGCGGAAATCCCTGCTTTACGGCGGGCACCGCCTGGCGGAATTCGAACGCGGCGCCGCCGTGTCCCACGTCAAACAGCACGCCCCGTTTGCGCGCTTCGAACAGATAGGGCAACAGGCGGCCATTGTCATCGAGCATCGGAACCGGCACGTAGAAGGCATGCGTGTAGATGTCGCCAGGCCGGAGCTTCTTCAACACAAGTTCCTGGAACGGACGCTCCGGGCGGAACTGACCGAAGTCGATCATCACCGGAATGTTGGCGAGAGTGCCCGCTTCGACGCCGCGCTCCACGGGTGTCCAGTCCGGGCCGCGGTAGTGGGCGACTTTGATGCCGACGATGGTGTCGCGGTTGGCGATGGCCAGGTTTGCCGCGGCCTTGGCGTCCATTTCCTCGAGATCCTGTTCCTGTGCATCACCGGGCATACCCGCGCCTCCGATATTCAGGAAAACCAGCACACGGGTTCGGGCGCGATCGATCACGGTTCTCTTGAACTGAGCAAAGTTGTGACGGCCGGAAGATCCCGCATCGACCACGGTGGTAACCCCCGTGCGAAGCGCGAAGTTATCGGGGAAGATGCTGGCGTGCCCGCCCGCGAGGCCCTTCCCTTCGGAGCCGGCGAAAACATGTGCATGCAGGTCGATCAGGCCGGGCGTGAGGTAAAGCCCGGCTACATCCACCACTTTGCGGGCCTGCGCCGCCGGTATGTTGCGTTCGACGGCGGCGATCAGGCCATCGCGGATCGCGACATCGCGCACGGCGCTGAGCTTGTTTTTCGGGTCGATGACGTGGGCGCCCTTCAGGAGAAGATCGTAGTTGGCTTGGGCGAACATTGCGTTCGCGCACAGCATCGCGGCCAGGATGCGCATAGCGAACTATCTTAACCCACCCCTGAAGGAAAAAGGAGTCATTTTCTGCGAAAAAACGTCTTTTCGCGCTTATAATGGAAAGCCATGAAATCCACGCGCCGCCGCCTTTTGCAGACTGCCGCGCTGTCGCCCGCGGCAGCAGCGGCCGCCGCCACCGGGAATCTCACTGTCTCCTCGCCATCGCCGTTATATGCAAGCCTGGGCATTAAGCCTGTCATCAACGGCGTCGGGGTGGTAACCGTCCTCGGCGGTTCGATTATGCCGCCCGAAGTGATCCGCGCCATGGAGGAAGCATCACGTTACTTCATTCCGCTGCCCGAGCTTCAAAGAAAAGTGGGAATGCGCATCGCGGAGCTGTTGAAGGCTCCCGCGGCGATGGTCACCTGTGGCGCGGCCTCGGCCATCACGGTCGGTACCGCCGCCTGCCTGTCCGAAGGCGACTCCGCTAAGCTCCGGAGGCTACCCAATCGCGAGGGCATCCGCTACGAAGTGATTCAGCAGAAGTCGCACCGCTCCGGCTATGAGCATCAGATGGAGTTGTGCGGCGCGAAGATCGTCACCGTGGAAACACGGAAAGACCTGGAAGCCGCCATTAACGAAAAGACCGGCATGATGTTCTTTCTCAACAAGGCGGACCCCGACGGCCAGGTCAAGGCCGAAGAGTTCGTGAAGATCGGCAAGGAGCGGGGCGTGCCGACGATGAACGATGCCGCTTCCGATGCCACACCCAAAGAAAACCTGTGGAAGTACACGGAACAAGGGTTTGATCTCGTGATATTCTCCGGCGGCAAAGCTCTTCGAGGCCCGCAAGCCAGCGGGTTGCTTCTGGGAAGAAAGGACCTGATCGAAGCTTCCTACCCCGCCATGTCGCCCTACGGCGGAATTGGCCGCGGCATGAAGGTGGGCAAAGAGGAGATGTGCGGTCTGCTGGCCGCGGTGGAACGTTATTTGAAGGTGGATCACGAGGCCGAGTACCGGGAACTGGATCGGCGTGTCGCGTCGATTCGCCAGGCGCTCCAGGGTGTCTCCGGTGTTCAGACGGAACGCCATGTGCCGGTCATTGCCAATGAGGTGCCGCACGTCAAGGTCCTGTGGGATGAATCCGCACGGGGCTTGTCATCACAAGGGGTGGTTGAAAAGCTGCGCGACGGGGACCCGCCGATTCACATCCAGCGCCCCGGCAACGGGCAACTCCTGATCTCCGTCTGGATGATGCGCGGCACCGAGCACGAGATCGTCGGCCGGCGATTGAAGGAAATCTTTTCGACGTAGGCGAAAACGGAAGAGCGGGCCTAAAGGCGGACCAGCCCCAGGCTGATCTCAATGGCCCGGGAAGTCTACTTCGTACGCTTTCTGGTGGGAGTGGCAGGTTTCCATGCTTCCTCATCAAGGGAAAACCACTCCCGGGCAATCTCCAGATCCCGCTGGGCGTTGGTGATGGCGCCTTCTTTCAGACGCTCGGTGAGGGTGTTTTTGGCCTTGCTGTTGACATCGTACATAATGGCTTCGGAAATGAACTGGCTGCGGTTATCGTTGGTGGCAGCCCGGTTCAGAACTTTTCGTCCTGATGGGAGCGCTTCCTTCAGCGCTCCCATCAAACGCGTGTCTCAAAATTACTTCTGGGTAGCGGGCCTGCCCGGATGACCCGGAATGAGCCGGTAATCCGGGGGAATCTGGAACCATTCGGCCGGTGGCTCGGTGTCCATCTGCATGTTTTCCAGTTCCGAGACCATACGCAGGTTCTCGCCTCCAACAGTCACTTTGATATCTTCGTATACCAACAGAATTCCCAACTCAGGGGACACACACGTTGTTCCGATCACTTCGCTCTCGCCGTCCGGTTTGACGCGCTTTGTAGGCTCCTGCAGACACCGGACGCCATTGATCTCCACGGACTGCATTTGCGACTTCGAGAGGTCCGGTCTAGAAGCGGTGGTTAGTAAAATAAGCAACCTTCTGCTGCCGGTTCACCTCGTACGACCGCCCTGAGACAAAGTCCCGGACCCAGTCATAGCGGAATCGCTCCGGGACAATCGAGGCTCCCGACGAATACCGCCGTCCCTGGCTGTCGCGCGCTTCGGTTTTTCGGACGATATCTTTCAAAACCTCTGGTTTACCCGGCTCGGCAATGTAGATGGTTCTTTTGGAAACCGCGATGTAGGGGGGGTGGCGTGACGGTTCGGTTTGTGAAGAGAGTACGGCCGGCATGAGGAACGCCCAGCAGCCGAGAACTATCGAGTTACAAAAGCGATATCTCATGGTATCTGCTCCTTATCGCTATCGTCTTTAGCCGTTAGGCATAGCAAAAACAGCCTTGACAGTAATGGTAGCCGAATGGATACGTGTTGCAAGACTGCCAATAGGCCCCAACCGCGGCAGCGGAGGTGCACAGATTCTCCTCCTCCGCTGCCGTCAAACTGGTGCCGAAATTTGTGCCAAAGCTGAAGTGAAAATCCCATTGCTGCCCTCCTTTGGGAGGTCGGTTATACTGCCATGCGTTACTGACTGCAATATGGAAAAAAACAACACCATGCGCGGAAGCGGTAACGGCGGATACACCACTTGTCCGTTCGTGACCGGGTACGGGAAAGTGCTCATGGCCGAGTTCGGCTATGACAAGAAACCAGCCCTACAATACCTTTCCTCGACCCCGTCCATGAACATCGGACCAGATGGATCTTGAAGCGGTATGTCCTGAAGCCCATGTACTTTGAGCTTATGCTCCGCGGACGGGCATAGCCTCCGGGACTGCGGCTGCAGGTATACGAAGGCGGTTGGAGATACTCCGAACAGTCAATTCATAGGAGCAAGCTTGCCCGCATACCCTGTAATGAGCTGGAAATCCGGTGGAATCTGGGACCACTCGGACGGCGGCTCCGTGTCCATTTGCATATTTTCCAGTTCCGAGACGATATGCAGGCGCTCACCCTGCACGTCTATCTTGTGGTCCTGATGCACTGTCAGGTTCCCTAACTCAGGGAACACGCACGTTGTTCCCATCACTTCGCTCCCGCCACCTTGTTTGACCATCCTGACAGGTCCCTGCACACACCGGATCCGTTGATCTCTGCGGTCCGCATTTCCGGGTGCGAGAGGTCAGGTCCGGAACCGGAAGGGTCGAGGTGGGTGAAGTAAGCAATCTTTTGCTGCCTGCAATATGGAAGAAAACAACACCATGCGCGGGAGCAGCAATGACAGTGGATTCAGACGTTTCGAACTACTTCTCAATGGAAGCCGCGGCGATTTGCGCGATGTCCAGGAGTTGTGGAGATGCCTCCATGGACGACAATGCGTCGCGGAACATGGTGTTGCAGAACGGGCAGGCTGCCCCGATGACGTCCGCTTTGGTCGCCACGAGTTCCTCTGCACGCTCAACATTGACGCGCTTGCCCTTTTCCTCTCCGAGAAACGCCAGCCCGCCGCCTGCGCCGCAACAGAACGAACGGTGCCGGCTTCGCGGAGGGTCGATCACGTGTCCACCCAGGCGGGCGATGGATCGTGGCTCCTCGTAAATGTCGCGATAGCGCCCGAGATAGCAGGGATCGTGAAAAACGATTTGCCTGCTGCCGCCGTTCGAAGGCAGGCGCGAGCGATTCCGGAACAATAGCTCGCTGTGATGTTCAATGGGGAAAGATGCGCCGTATTCCTTCCAGTCCTGCTGTATGGTTTCGACGCAATGCGGGCATATGGAAACAAGCCTCTTCACTCCGTGCTCGCGCATCTGTTCCAGGTTGAATTCCGCGAGTTCACCGAACAGCAGGTCGTTGCCGAGCCTGCGTGCCGGATCGCCCGAGCACTTCTCGCGTTTCAGGACACCGTAGGTGATACCCAGATGCTCCAGAACTTTTACGAGCGACTGCACAATCTCCCGCCCGCGGGGATCGTATGCGCCCATGCAGCCCAGCCAGAGGCAGAACTCCTGCGATCCGTCGAACAGCGGCAGCCCGGCCTTCTGGATGAACTTGTCGCGCTCGGAGGCAGACATTCCCAGCGCATTGCCGTTCCTTTCCAGGTTCAGAAAGAACCTGGTGCCATGTTCGTCTTCCCACCTGCCCGTATTTACCGCGCCCCGGCGCAGGCCCACGATCATGGGAAGATGCTCGACGCCGACCGGACACTGGTATTCGCACGCTCCGCAACTGGTGCATTGGAAAACCGCTTCCATGGAAACGTGGTTGTCGAGAACCGGCTCTTCCCCAGCAGTTCCGGGGCCGCGGAGATAGCTGCGCAGGCCCAGTACCACCTGCTTGGGATTCAGGATCTTTCCCGTGTTATTCGCCGGACAATGTTCCGTACAGCGCCCGCACTCGACGCACGAAAACGCCTGAAGGGAGTCGATACGAGTGAAATCCTTGCCCATAAACAGGCCGAAGTCCTCGTCGCCCTCTAAAGGTGGTATGCGGCTGAACGATCCTCTCCGTAGAAAGATCGTGAAAGGACTAAGTACCAGGTGGAGGTGCTTGGTATGGGGAATCAAGGGAAGGAATACCAGGAGCGCCAGCGTGTGCGCCCACCAGTTGGCACGCTGGAACGCGCTGTCTTCGTGTGCCCACCACTCCGCGAGGTAGGTAACCATCAGGAAGAAAATAAGAGCGGCAATGATGCCGGATTCGCCCGATAACTCGCCGAGCCATTTCGGCCGCACAAGGAACCGCCGCACCGCCAGTCCGGCAATGCCGACGGAAACCGCGACGGCGAATGCCGCTGCCCAACCGAAATAAAGCCGTCCGAAGCTGCTTTCCCGGGAGATCAGATCGAATCCGAATCCGGACGCGATATGATCCAACGTAACCAGCGCGAATACACAGAAACCCCAGAACACCCATGCATGTGCAATTCCCGCCATCGGTCTTTCACGGATGACCTTGGCCTGCAGCATCACTTCCCCGATGAAATCCAGAACCCGCCGGCTCACCGGCCTGATCTCGAATCCAGGCGCCGGCTTCGACGCGCGTATGATTCGAAGGACCCTTCCAAACCGGCGCCAGAACAGCAATACCGACATCGCTATAAGGAGTGCTAGTACCAACATCTCCCCGGCCGAGGGCGTGTTCATCTTGCTAAAGACTGTAACATGAGGAGCATTCGGTACAATGTTGTACTTTGGGGGGAATCAGCGAGTGCGCTTCGTCATTTCCGGAGCAGCCGGATTCATCGGGTCTCATCTCTGCGACAGATTGATCGCGGAAGGGCACTCCGTTCTGGCCTTGGACAACTTCATTACCGGTTCGCCCGCTAACCTTGCGCACCTCGAAGGCGCGGACGGCTTCGAATTCCGGGAACACGATGTCACGAGTCCCATTGAGGCGTCCGCCCCGGTGGACTTCGTTCTGCATCTTGCTTCTCTCGCGAGCCCCAAGGACTATCTGAACCACCCGATTGAAACGCTCGAAACGGGATCCACAGCGACGCGCAACATGCTCGAGCTGGCCCGCGCCCATCGCGCACGGTTCCTGCTGACATCGACGTCGGAGTGTTATGGGGACCCGCTCGAGCATCCTCAAGCGGAATCTTACTGGGGAAACGTCAATCCGGTTGGAATACGGTCCTGCTATGACGAAAGCAAGCGGTACGCGGAAGCGCTCACGATGGCCTATCATCGCGTACACGGTTTGCGAACGAATATCGCGAGAATCTTCAACACGTACGGGCCGCGGATGCAGTTGAACGACGGACGTGTGGTACCCGCCTTTGTCGACCAGGCGCTACGCGGCGAAGCTTTGACGGTGTTCGGCGACGGCAAGCAGACGCGCAGCTTTTGCTACGTCAGCGATCTTGTGGAAGGCCTTTACCGGCTAATGTTCTCCGACGAGCGTTACCCCGTGAACCTGGGCAATCCGGATGAGATGACGATTCTCGAATTTGCCGAGCATGTCCGGAAGATCACCGCCGCCGCCGCCCCAATCCGGTTCGAACCGCTTCCGTCCGACGACCCGCAGCGCCGCCGTCCCGATATCACCAAAGCGCGCACACTGCTGGACTGGGAACCCCGAGTCAGCCTGGAGGACGGACTCCGCGAGACGATCGCCTATTTCCGCGGCTTGTACGCCTCTTCTGTTCCTGTGCGTTCTCTCGAGTAGACGCATCGCGGGGATACGTCGCAAGATAATTACGCCATTTTTGTGCCGCCGCCTTATCGAAACGCTCCTGCCAGAACCGCCGAAACTCCTCGATCCTCCGGGCGCTCCGCGCCTCCAGCCATGCGACGAATTCCGGGGAATCGCTCTCCGCTAACATCGCTCTTGTGGTGGAGCAGTCGCTGATCGCTCCCAACTGATCCTGCAGCTCTTTCATCAATGAGGCCAGTTGCGCGAGGCCGGGACCGTGTACGCCACGGAACATCTCCAGTGAATAGCGAAACTTTTTTGCCGCCAGCCGGAAGTCGTGCAATGCTTGCGGATCACCGCTTTTGAGTACCGGTTCCGCCCGCTCATAGAACGCGCTGAAGAACTCGGGAAGCACGGTGCGGGCGTTGACGGCCACCGAAGACGATTCACTCCACTTGAACTTCTTCATGCCTCCAGCCTCAACGACTCGCGCCACTTGACGGAATAATTGCGGCGGTTCAGGCGCCTCAACGCGGCCGCAAGTTCCTTCATGGACACCTTTCGTTCCAGTTCCATCCGCTTGCGCACCCCGGTACGGTCCGGCGCCTCCGACTCTTCCAGCAGATGAAGCGCGATATCGCGGCTGCGCACCTCCGCCGAGAGATTCATAATCGATTTCAGCCGTTTACGGATCCGTTTGGATGGCTCGCCGGGGATGAACTGCCGGAAGAAGCGTAGCGCCTGCACGAAGCGACGGATCGAGACCCTGGCCTCGTGAACACGTTTCTCATCGGGGCTTTTGGCGGCGCGGCTTACATGGTAAACGACCCGATCCAGCAAACTGGAGATCTGGGAAAGGGTATAGACGCGAATGTTTTCGGCTCCGGAGGATTTCGTCATGTCTGTTTGCGAGCCCTCGTAATGGTGAGCTGTAGCGCGAATACCTGTTCGAAGAGTTCAGCCACCCGCTCCGCCGCCCACATCTCGAGATCCGTATCCACTGCCGATTCGACCTTTACGGTCACGCCGCCATTGCGCATCTGGCAGGCGATCCCCTCGACGCGCTGGTCGTGGCTTCGATCGAGCCCGTCGGCCAGCCGGAGCATCGGTGTCAGGCGCATGACCGTCTGCCGCTCCTCGGGAGTTAACGCCTGAAATATATCGTGCCGCGGCGCGGGCAGCGATTTTCGATGGTAGCGGCACAACAGGGCGGTCATCTTCCGTTCCCAGGCGGTAAAGCCCGGCATATCGGAGTTGGAAACAAGATAATGAGAATGCTTATGGTGGCCGACATCGCTTACAAAATGCCCGACATCATGCAGGTAAGCGGCCGCTTCCAGCAGTCTTCCGGTCTCGAGCGGGAGCCTGTGGACGGGCGCCAGCGAATCGAACAGGCTTCTTCCCAGGGCGGCCACTTTGCGCGCGTGCTTCACGGGGACACCATAGCGTCTCGCCATCTCTTCCACCGACCTTCGCTGTTCCGGTGTCAGTTGGGCGCGCTCTCTTCCAACACCTCGCGCGGCCAGGTCGGCAATGATACCGTCTCTGAGTCCCGCGGACGAATAGTAGATGGATGGCAGCCGTAGCGCCTCGAGGATTTTCAGAAATACCGCCGCGCCGGGAACGATAATCTCGGCACGGCGTGGACCTATGCCTCTGACCTTCTTCCGCGCCGCCAGGTCCAGACCGCTGATCTCCCGATAGAACTTCCGCACCTGCGGCGTTGTGGCTCGCAACTTGTCGGCCGCCTCCCGCTTCGACCGCGCTACCCGGTTGATGGAGCCTACTACCGCCGCGGCGGATGCGGACGTGGCAATGACCCGATCCATCCGGCGCCTGCCGATACGCGCCACCGCCGCTCCAATCTTCTCCTGTATATATTCTTCGAGCTGATGAAGTTCTTTCGCTGTGGGCGGGTCGTGTGTAAGGAAGACCGAAGTCAGACGAACCGCACCCAGGGGCTTCGAGAACGCCTCCACGATGCGGCCGTTCTCGGAAACGATGAGCTCAGCGCTTCCTCCGCCGACATCGATTACCAACGTCCGCCTGTTTTTGTGCGGCCAGCGGCTTTCGACGCCCAGTTGGATGAGGCGGGCTTCCTCCTGGCCTGAGATCACTTCCACTGCCGCTCCCGCCGCTTCGGAAGCGCGCTCCAAAAACTCCCTTTGGTTGCTGGCGTCGCGGACGGCGCTGGTGGCGACCGCGCGAATGCCTGCGACATCCAACTGGCGGTAGATTGCCGCCATTTTTCTTAATTGGGAGCAGGTGAATTCAAGCGCTTCCGGACTGATCCGGCCCGTACGGAAAACGCTCTCTCCCAGGCGTGTCACATCCCTTTCGGCTGCCAGCACCCGGACCGGAGAGCCGGGGATTACTTCCGCGGCCTGCATCCGGACCGAATTGCTGCCGATGTCTACGGCCGCGTACTTCGGCATATACCGTTATAATAGTCATCCTGACCTTCCTCTTATGCCCTTATTCGCAGCGAACCGTTACAAAGGCAAGCTGATCGTTGTCGAAGGCATAGACGGCTCCGGTAAATCCACCCAGATTTCGCTACTCAGCCAATGGCTGCGCTCCAATGGCATTGCCGTGGCTTTTAGCGAATGGAATTCATCTCCGCTGGTCCGCGAAACAACAAAGCGCGGCAAGAAGAAAGAGATGTTTACACCGAGCACGTTCAGCCTGATCCACGCGACTGACTTTGCCGACCGTATGGAGCGGTATATCATCCCGTTGATGAAGGCGGGCGCCGTGGTCTGTGCGGACCGCTACGCCTATACGGCGTTTGGCCGTGATGTCGTACGGGGCGTCAGCCGTAATTGGGTACGCAACCTGTATCGCTTCGCCGTGCGTCCGAACGTGGCATTCTATTTCCGCGTGCCTCTCGACGTGGCTCTGGGCCGCATTCTGGGCGGCAGGGATGCCATCAAGTACTACGAAGCCGGTATGGACCTGGGACTCAGCCGGAACGTGGAAGAAAGTTTCCGCATTTTTCAGGGCCGGATCATCG
>DASTMK010000333.1:0-6880 GCA_035714225.1 Bryobacteraceae bacterium
GCGCCTGCCCGCCCAGTTTTCCTTCCGTGCCGACTTCGCGCGCCACGCGAGTTACTTCAGAGGCGAAGCCGTTGAGCTGGTCCACCATCGTGTTGATGGTGTCCTTCATCCTTAGCATCTCGCCGCGCACATCCACCGTGATCTTGAGGGAAAGATCGCCGCGCGCCACGGCGGTGGTTACCTGGGCGATGTTGCGAACCTGGTCGGTGAGGTTGCCGGCCATCGAGTTCACGCTGTCCGTCAGATCTTTCCAGGTACCGGCGACCCCCTTCACCTGCGCCTGGCCTCCGAGTTTTCCTTCCGTGCCGACTTCGCGCGCCACGCGAGTTACTTCAGAGGCGAAGCCGTTGAGCTGGTCCACCATGGTGTTGATGGTGTTCTTGAGTTCGAGGATTTCGCCGCGCACGTCGACCGTGATCTTCCGGCGCAAATCTCCGTTCGCCACGGCCGTGGTGACGTCGGCGATGTTGCGAACCTGGGCCGTGAGGTTGCCGGCCATGGAATTGACGCTCTCCGTCAAGTCCTTCCAGGTGCCGCCCACGTCCGGCACCTCCGCCTGGCCGCCGAGCTTGCCTTCGGTGCCCACCTCGCGCGCCACGCGCGTTACTTCGGAGGCGAAGGAACCAAGCTGGTCCACCATGGTGTTGATGGTATTTTTGAGTTCAAGGATTTCGCCCTGTACATCCACCGTGATCTTTTTCGAAAGATCGCCCCTGGCGACGGCGGTGGTGACTTCCGCAATGTTGCGGACCTGCGCCGTCAGGTTGCCCGCCATGGAGTTCACGCTTTCGGTCAAATCCTTCCAGGTGCCGCCTACGTCAGGCACCCTGGCTTGCCCGCCCAGCTTGCCCTCGGTTCCCACTTCGCGCGCTACTCGTGTCACTTCGGAAGCGAAAGACCCAAGCTGATCCACCATGGTGTTGATGGTGTTCTTGAGTTCAAGGATTTCACCCTGTACGTCCACGGTGATCTTTTTGGAAAGATCGCCCCTGGCGACGGCGGTGGTGACTTCAGCAATATTGCGGACCTGCGCCATCAGGTTGCCCGCCATGGAGTTCACGCTTTCGGTCAAATCCTTCCAGGTACCGGCAATTCCCTTAACCATGGCCTGGCCGCCGAGTTTGCCGTCGGTACCCACTTCGCGCGCCACCCGCGTTACTTCGGAAGCGAACGAGTTAAGCTGGTCCACCATGATGTTGATGGTGTCTTTGAGCTCCAGGATTTCGCCGCGAACGCTAACGGTGATTTTCTTGGAAAGATCGCCCTTGGCGACCGCCGTGGTCACTTCCGCGATGTTGCGAACCTGCGCCGTCAGGTTGCCGGCCATGGAATTTACGCTGTCGGTCAGGTCCTTCCACGCTCCGCCGACCCGCTTGACGTCCGCCTGACCGCCCAGTTTGCCCTCCGATCCGACCTCGCGCGCAACGCGGGTCACCTCGGAAGTCACCGAACTTAACTGCTCTACCATGGTGTTTACTACGCGTGCGGTACGCAGGAACTCGCCTTTCAGCGACCGGCCATCCGCTTCGAGCGGCATCGTTTGCGACAAATCGCCCTTGGCGACGGCCCCAATGACGCGCGCCACTTCCGTCGACGGCTGTACCAGATCGCCGATCAACCCGTTCACGGCTTCGATGCAGGCGACCCAGCTTCCGTTGGCGGACCCGACCGATACGCGGGCCGAGGTTTTTCCCTCTTTGCCCACGGTGCGGCTTATCCTGTCGAATTCGCGGCACATCCGGTCGTTCAACTCAATGATGTCGTTTAGCGTGTCATAGATCTTGCCGCAGGTTCCCGATCGGTCGGCCGGGAGCCGGGCGGAAAAATCGCCCTTGCGGAAGGCCGTGACGAATTTAAGAAGTTCTCTGGAATCCAGGCTTTCGGTGGGGAGGAGGTCTTTCTTCATCGTTGGTGCGGCGGGAAAGTGGAGCCTGAATGGGCACACCCCCACGCGGATTCGACGCCAGTAGCGGAAAAGGGTTTCATCGCAGGCACCGGCCGGCTGACGGGCGCCTGCGAGAGATCTCGGAGATTGGGACTACCAGCTAAACTTGAGAACCAGGGCGATCAGGCGATTTTGGTTCTGTTCCTCAAGGAAATACCAGCCGAACTCCGGCCGCGTCACATCGGTCCCATTGTTGTGCAGGCGCGAGAACCACGGATGATTGGCGGCATTGAGAAAATCGGCCCGCAGCTCGACGTTCATTCTCTCGCCGATGGGCGTCCTCTTCGAGACGCTGAAATCCACGTTCTTCAGAGGATAGAGGCGCACGTCGGGAAAGCGCGTGGGCCAGGTTCGCAACTGGTACGAAAGATTTGGCGTGGTGGAAGGGAACAGCGTTTTGTCGAATGCGTTGAAGAGGCTAATCTGGTCCGACGGAAGCTTCGCGCTTCGGGCCTCCAGGTTCGGGGCATTCGGAAAATCGACAGGGAAACCGGACTGGAACGTTGTTTGCGTACTGAACTGCCAGCCGGAGATGAGTTTGCCCGCAACGCCGGTAGCTCCCGCGCCGAACGGCTTACCCCGGCCGAACGGCAGTTCGTAATTCACAAGCGCTGCGAACTTTTGTGGAACGTCGTATTCCGTCAGCCGCCGCTCGAGTCTGGACGCATCGATGTCCTGAAGATTGAAATCCTGCGCATTCAGAAATGTAAGCTCCTCAATGGTTTTCGATATCGTGTACGACAGGTTCATCGTCAGCCCCTGCGAGTAGCGCTTTCGCGCGGACACCTGGAACGAATGATAGTGGTTCCGCCCGATCGGCACATTGCTCATGGTGACGCCGGAATACTGCGGAAACGGAACCAGCAGATCCTGGCGGACGATGGTAGCGCCATTCTTCGACGCGTTCAGCGGCAGCAGTCCTCGCATTGGGTTCGGAACCTGTTCCCGGTAGTAAGTATCCGGCTGGCCTAGCTGATCCGTGGGAATGGCGTTCAGATTCGCCGTGACAGGGTAGCGCCGGGTCTCGTTGCCGCTATAGCTTGCATCCACGACAAATCCACCTGGCAGGCTTCTCTGCACGCCGACGGAATACTGGTGCGCATACGGCAGCACACGGTCAAGATAACTGAACGAAATCCCTTGCCCCAACAATGTCGACATGCCCTGCGAACTGCCCTGCGGGCGAATCAGCCCGTCGGGAAACGCGTTCACCAGAGAGACACGGGGCGTGTTCCCCGCATCCGCGCTTGAAACCAGTGGAGTCGTCTGGCTAAACCCGGTCGTAGGCTGCCCTCCGCTCGCCCCGAGGTAGTACAGTCCGTAGCCGCCGCGCAGCACTGTTTTCGGTGTGAGTTGCACTGCAATACCGACACGGGGCTGTATGTTGTTCTTGTCCGAATTGAAAGCCCGGCGCGCATCGCCGTCCGAGCCGGCGTAAAGCAACCCGCCGCGGAGATCCAGGCCGGTAACCTGGTTCGCGATAGGGCTAGGCTGGTCGAAGGCGAACCCGCGCAGCATGCGGTTGTAGCGCTCGGCCGGAGGCTGCTCGTAATCCCACCGCAGACCAAGATTCAGCGTCACGCGCGGATGAATCTTGAAATCGTCATGAACGAACAGCGCGAAATAGTGGTTCTTAAAGTACGGGTCGATATTCATGTCTACCGAACCGCTGGAGGGATACCCGAGAAGGAAAGCGGCGAACTCGTCGCCCGATTCCCGATCCGCTTGCGCCGGATTGGCTTGCGTGAATCCCTTGCTGAACTGATACGTGCCGCTTGCGTTGCCCGGACTTTGAGCGCTCTCGTTGTAGATGCGGAACTCGGCGCCGTACTTCAGTTGATGTCTGCCCTGGCTGCGGTTGAGATTCAACTGGTACGAATACGAGTCCCGAACCGACTGGTTCAGCGCGCGATCACTTCCAACAGACGTATAGAAGCCTCCGATGTTGAATCGCGGGAACGCAAGAAAGGTGAACTGGGAAACCAGGCTGTCTGCAAACCCGAGGTTTCGCGGGTCGAATCCCACCGCCGGCGGGCTCCCGCCGATGTCGACATAGCGAGCTAGACCGGCGCGGAAGTTCAATACTGTCTGCGGGCTTAATGTGCTGGTCCAATCGAACACGTAACGGTAGAAGTTCCGGTGCAGAGGGTTTTCACGGCTGGGCTCCGCCGGGCTGTCGCCTCCAAACAGGATGTCATCGAATTCCTGGTATGGAAGGCGTCCGTAGCTGAAATACACATTGTTCCGGTCATTGACCCGGTAGTCGAGCTTCGTCAGAAACTGGTCATATCCGTTCTTGGCGCCGCCGAAGTTCGCATAGTTCTCCAGCCCGTAACCGCGTCCGGTCAGGTTCGGCTGCGGAACGAATTCGAGCACTCTCTGCGCCACCGGACTGATTCGATTCGCCGGGATACGATTTCCCGGGAACGGGTCGCGGACGAAGCGGCCTCCTTCGGAACGAGTGGTCAGCGGGTCGTATATCGTGACAGGCAACCCGGAGAAATCGCCCGAACGCATCCCCTGAGTAGGAAGGACCGTCGCGTCACCTCCTGATGAACGCTCCCGCAATCCTTCATACGCCACCATGAAGAACAGCCGGTTGCGGCCGTCGAAAATCCTGGGGAGGTATATCGGCCCATCCACCTGAAAACCGAAGGTGTTATTCACAAAGTGAGGTTTGGGTTCGCCGTAGAAATTGTAAACCCACGGATTAGCGGCCAAAGCGGCCACTTTGTTGAATTCGTAAAGCGAGCCGTGAAGGCTATTTGTCCCTGATTTGGTTGTAATCGCTACGACGCCACCGCCGAATCGTCCATAGCTGGCGTCGTAATTGCTTACCTGGACTTTCATTTCCGCCACGGATTCGAGCGGTGGTTGAAAGTTCACATCGCGGTTCGGTTGTGTGTTGGTGACGCCGTCCATTACGGTTTCGTTCTCGCGGCGGATGCCGCCATTGATCGAAACACCGGTGGAGTTTCCAAGAGCGTAGTTCTCCATCGAACCCCAGTAACGGCTGTTCTTGATCACTCCCGGCGCCGCCCACACAAGCTGATAGACATTTCTGCCGTTGTTCGGAATGTCCCGAACCTGGCTCGTCGTCACAAGGCTGCCGGCGGATGCCGTTTCGGTCTGCAATAGTGTCGACTCGGCGGTTACCGTTACGCTTTCGGTGATCTGCCCGACTTCGAGTGGGACGTCAAGCGACACCCTGTCGGAAGTCCCGAGCACAACGTTTTCATTGCTGTAACGTTTGAACCCCGACGCTTCCACGGACAGAGCATAGCGGCCCGGTTGGAGAAACAGCAGTGTGTATCGTCCCACCTCATTCGTCACGGTGTCGGTGACCACGTTCGTATCCAGATTGCGCACAGATACCTTCGCGTTAGGAATGGGAGACGCGCTCGGATCCATCACTGTGCCGGACACGGATGCGCGCAGTTCCTGAGCGGGCATGGTCCGTAATGACAGAGACACCACGGCCCACAAAATAAACAAATACCGCATGCTTATTTTCACGACTTACCCCCTGCTGAGTAGGAGAATAGGTCAGTATTCCGGCACTGTCAAGGGAAATTTTGTTTCAGCGTTTCATGTTTTTAACAAAACGCCTACAATTATGCGAATTTAACGGTATTTTGTTTCAGGAATGCGAGCCCCTCGAACGCGATGTCGGCCGGAGTCCGGGCAAGGTCCCGCCAAATGGAAGCGGCGGCAGATAGGCCGCCGATCGCGAATCCGAAGCTCTCGATGGTGAGCCAGCCGTCGTACTTTACTTCCCGCAAGGCCTGAAACACATCCTGCCACTCGACGTGCCCCGAGCCGGGCGTACCGCGGTCGTTCTCGCACGTATGAACGTGCTTCAGATAAGGACCCGCGGTGCGGTATGCATCCGCGATGCTTTTCTCCTCGATGTTGGCGTGGAACGTGTCCACCAGCAGACCGACGTTCGGGTGGCCGATCTCGCGCACCAGGGCAACCGCGTCGGTGGCGGTATTCAGGAAGTAGGTCTCGAACCGGTTCAAAGGCTCAATAGCAATGGTGACATCATGCTGTGCCAGGGCAGGCCCTAGAGTCTGAAAGCCTTCCACAGCGCGCTTCCACTCGTCCGGCGTGCGGCGGCGGCCGGGCAGGTATCCCACCGGAGAATATAGCGGCCCGGCGAACACGCGCGCGCCCACCTCTGCCGCACCGGCGATCGAAGCCTCAAGATGCGCAATCGTTTGAGCACGTACGTTCGGGTCATCCGCAATGATGCTGAGGCCGTTCGGAATAACGGAGCAGATCGTTGTTTCGAGACCATTCTCCCGAAGCGCCTGGCGAATTCGGGCCGCCGGAAACGTAGAGGGACTAAATATCGGGATTTCGATTCCGTCAAAACCGCGTTCCTTGATCGTGGGCAGAAGAGGAAGGTCGCTCTCACCGAACTCCGAGGTCCAGATGAACATATTCACACCGAATTTCATTGAACAAGCTCCCGTTGTATCGCGTTGATAAGTAGAAGGACAGCGCGTGCATTGTATCAAAGTGAGCCTCGCGCGCGGCGATGGATAATGGAATCAACTCCTGCATGGCATCCGATCACGCGATTGAAACGGAAGACCTGACCAAGGTATTCCGGAACCGCTGGACCGGCCGCGAGATCCGGGCGGTGGACGGTGTCTCACTCCAGATCCGGCGGGGAACCACGTTCGGGCTTCTCGGCCCGAACGGTGCGGGCAAGACCACCTTCATCAAGATGCTGTTGTCCGCCACGCATCCGAGCTCGGGGGCCGCGCGCATCTTCGGCGGCGATGCCCGGCTGGCCTCCTCGCGGAAACCGGTCGGCTACCTTCCCGAGAACCATCGCTTTCCCACCTATTTCACCGGGGCCGGAATGCTGGATTTTTACGGCGCTCTCTCCGGAATGGAAGCGGCGGAACGCCGGCGGCGCTCGAC
>DASTMK010000334.1:0-4517 GCA_035714225.1 Bryobacteraceae bacterium
GGGCGATTTCGGAGCTTCAGCGCCTGCGTCCCTGTCCTGCGGGAGATAAAGGCATTGCTTTCTTCGATCCCCGCTGGGAAGACGGTGAACATGGGTTGACCATGATCGCAAGGCTTGTCTGCCGTAACCCAACTTTAAAAGCCGATCTGGTAAACGAATCCGGAATGGTGGCCGACCGGACCCGATACGCTTACACCATCACCTACGACGCGGCGAAGAACTCCTATATAGTCCACGGCAGCGACAGATTACACTGAAAAACTATGGCGATCTTGGGCATCGACATCGGCGGTACTCGTGTCAAGGCAGGCTTGGTTTCCGGTGCGGGGGAGGTGTTGCGGCGGCTGTCCGTGCCAACACCCTCTTCTCTCGATGCCTTCACCATAGCGTTGCGAGAACTCATCGCGAATTTACTGGGCGATGCCGGTCAACCTGAAGCCATCGGCTTCGGATGCAAAGGCATTATCGACTTCCATACGGCTCGCATCGAGGTCCTGCCCGGCACGCTGCATTTTCTGGAAGGCTCGAATCTTGCGGACCTGGCCGGCCTGTCTGTCCCGGTATATGCCGACAACGACGCTCGCGCTGCGCTCGCCGGAGAGGTGGCATGGGGCGCCGGCGCGGGTTGCCGCAACGCGGTGATGTTCACGCTCGGAACCGGCGTCGGCGGCGGCGTTCTGGCTGAAGGGCGAATTCTGCGCGGCGAAAAGGGAGTCGCCGGACATCTCGGCCACATTACGGTGGACCCGGACGGGCCGGTCTGCATCTGCGGCAATCACGGTTGCCTGGAGGCCGTCTTTTCGGCGAGCGCCATCGAATCGGAAGCGATCGGTGCTGCCTACCGCGGCTGCGCGTCGATACTGACACGCCTGTACCGGCAAGACCCGGCTTCGCTCACCTGCCAGGCGGTCTTCCAGGCGGCGGCCGAAGGCGACTCCGTCGCCCTGGCGATTCGCGATCGCGCCGTGAAGTACCTGGGCGCATCCATCGCCGGTCTGATCCACGTATTCGATCCGGAGAAGGTGATCCTTGGAGGGTTAATCTCCGAAGCGGGCGATGCCCTGTTCGGTCCCGTCCGGGAACATGTGCGCTGGCGCACGCGGGTTTTGCTCGGCCGTGAAGTTCCGGTCGTGAAAGCGCAGGTATCGGATAGCGTTGTGGGGGCCGCGGCCGTTGCGCTGCTGGGGCGCTCTCTCGCTGCGCCCCGCGCGTGACGGCGCTCTACGGCAGCTTCGTTTCGCCCATCAGATATTTGTCGATCGCGCGCGCCGCTTTACGGCCTTCCGCGATCGCCCACACTACCAGCGATTGCCCACGCCGCATGTCGCCGGCGGCAAAGATGCCGGTGACGGAGCTCATGTAATTCTCGCCGGTCGCTATATTGCCGCGGGCGTCGAGGGAAACTCCGAACTGCTCGATCATGCCGTTCTTCACCGGGCCGGTGAACCCCATGGCCAGCAGCACCAGGTCCACGTCCATGGTGAATTCGGTGCCGGGCAGCGGCTCAAACGCCGGCGGCGGGCTCACGCGGATGCCGTGCAACTGCTTCACGTTTCCGTTTTCATCTCCCGTGAACCGCACCGTCGAAACCGCCCACTCGCGGATACCGCCTTCTTCATGCGAGCTTTCCTGACGCAACTGCATCGGCCACAGGGGCCATGGAGTGCTTGCATGCCGCTCGCCCGGCGGCATCGGCATGATCTCGAACTGGTGCACGGAGAGCGCCTTCTGCCGGTGCGAAGTACCCAGGCAATCGGCGCCCGTGTCACCGCCGCCGATGATGATGACACGCTTTCCGGTTGCGAGAATCTCTTCGATGCCCTCCAGACGGTCACCCGTGCAGCGCTTGTTCTGCTGGGGCAGGAACTCCATCGCAAAGTGGATGCCCTTTAACTCGCGTCCGGGCACCCGCAGATCGCGCGGCTGTTCGGCGCCTCCCGCCAGCAGAATCGCCGCGAACTCTTTCCGCAATTCCGTGACAGGAACGTTCGCCCCCACATGCGCGTTGGTCTGGAACCGCACACCTTCGGCCGTCATCTGTTCCAGGCGGCGGTCGATCAGGTACTTCTCCATTTTGAAGTCCGGGATGCCGTAGCGCAGCAGGCCGCCGAGCCGGTCTGCTTTCTCGAACACGGTGACCCAATGCCCCGCACGGTTCAACTGTTGCGCCGCCGCCAGACCGGCAGGCCCGGAGCCGACGACAGCCACTTTCTTCCCCGTGCGATGCGCGGGCGGCTCGGGACGAATCCAGCCCTGCCCGAAGGCGTGATCGACGATACTCCGCTCCAGCACCTTGATCGCTACCGGCGGCTCGTTGATGCCCAGCACGCAGGCCGCTTCACATGGTGCCGGGCATACCCGCCCGGTGAACTCCGGGAAATTATTGGTCGAGTGCAGCGTCCGGATGGCGTCTTTCCAACGGTCGCGATAGGCGAGATCGTTGAAGTCGGGAATGAGGTTATTCAGCGGGCAGCCGGTATGGCAGAACGGCACTCCGCAATCCATGCAGCGCGCCCCCTGAGTTTGAACGCGGTCGAGCGGGAAGTCCAGGTAGATTTCAAACCAGTCGTTCACCCGCTCGGTAACCGGACGGCGCTGCGGCAACTCCCGCGTGTATTCGAGAAAGCCCGTGACCTTACCCATGCCTCACCTCACCACCGCGACCGTTTCGGCCGCGGGCCTGGGAACCCCAAGCACGCGTTTATACTCGTGCGGGAATACCTTCACAAACGCCGGCAGCGTCGATTCCCAGTGGTCAAGAATCCACTCGGCGCGCGGGCTGGACGTCGCTTCGAGGTGTTTGCGAATTAGCGCCTGGAGCAGCTCGGCATCGCTTTCATCCGGCGGATGGAGATCCACACCGCTGCGGTTGCACAACGTCTCGCTAAACTCGCCGGTCTCATCCAGCACGTAAGCGATCCCTCCGCTCATCCCCGCCGCAAAGTTCTTCCCCGTGCGCCCCAGCACCACGACAAGACCGTTTGTCATGTACTCGCATCCGTGGTCGCCGACTCCTTCCACCACCGCTGTCGCGCCGGAATTGCGGACCGCGAAACGCTCGCCCGCCATGCCGTTGAAGTACGCTTCGCCGCTCGTCGCGCCATATAGAACCACGTTGCCGATAAGGATGTTCTCTTCGGCAACGAAGGCGGAGGTGCGCGGAGGATACACAATCAGTTTCCCGCCGGAGAGTCCTTTGCCCACGTAGTCGTTCGCATCGCCTTCGAGAGTAAGCGTCACGCCTTTTGCCAGAAACGCACCGAAGCTCTGGCCCGCGGAACCGGTGAAGTGGAAGCGGATCGTGTCCTCCGGCAGCCCCTCGGATCCGCGCTGCCGGGCGATTTCACCGCTCAACATCGCCCCGACCGTGCGGTGCACATTTCGAATAGGAAGCTTGAACTCCACCGGCGTGCTGTTTTGGATGGCTTCCCGCGCATGGCCGATCAGTTTGTAATCCAGCGCCTGGCTGAGTCCGTGGTCCTGTGGAATCAGGCGCCGGCGTCCCACCCTCGCCGGCACCGGCGGATTAAACAGGATAGAACTGAAGTCGAGCCCCTTGGCCTTCCAGTGCTCCACCGCATCGCGCATCTCGAGCATGTCGACACGGCCCACCATTTCGTTCATGGTGCGGAAGCCGAGCTGCGCCATGATTTCGCGCACTTCTTCGGCGATGTAGAAGAAGAAATTGATGACGTGTTCCGGAGCGCCCTCGAATTTCGCCCGCAGCTTGGGATCCTGTGTCGCGATGCCCACCGGGCAGGTGTTCAGGTGGCATTTGCGCATCATGATGCAGCCCATGGAGATGAGGGGCGAGGTCGAAAACCCGAACTCCTCGGCTCCCAGCAGAGCGGCAATCGCGACATCGCGCCCGGTTTGCAGCTTGCCGTCCGTTTGCACGATGATGCGGCTGCGAAGGTCGTTCATCACCAGCACCTGCTGCGTTTCGGCCAGCCCGAGTTCCCACGGCGTTCCGGCGTGCTTGATGGAAGTGAGCGGGCTTGCGCCGGTACCGCCCGTGTCGCCGCTGATCAGCACCACGTCGGCATGTGCTTTCGAAACGCCCGCGGCGATGGTGCCCACACCCACTTCGGCCACCAGCTTCACCGAGATCCGCGCTTGCGGATTCACGTTTTTCAGGTCATAGATCAGTTGCGCCAGGTCTTCGATGGAGTAGATGTCGTGATGCGGCGGCGGTGAGATCAAGCCCACACCCGGGATGGAGTGCCGGACGCGCGCAATCACTTCGTCCACCTTGTGTCCCGGCAGTTGCCCGCCTTCGCCCGGCTTGGCTCCCTGCGCAATCTTGATTTGTAGCTCTTCGGCATTCACCAGGTAATTCGTAGTAACGCCGAACCGCCCGGATGCCACCTGCTTCACGGCGCTGCGGCGCCAGTCGCCATTCGCATCGCGGTGGAACCGTTCTTCGTCCTCGCCGCCCTCGCCGGTATTCGATCTCGCGCCGATGCGGTTCATGGCGATTGCCAGCGTCTCGTGCGCCTCTTTGCTGATGGAGCCGA
>DASTMK010000335.1:0-5800 GCA_035714225.1 Bryobacteraceae bacterium
GCTTCGAAGCGAAGCAAGCAGAAAGGCCTGCGGCGAGCTTGGCTGGTCCGCCTGGGTGCTGAAACGCTGTCTGTCGGCGCGGGACATCGCCGAACGAACTCCGGCGTGGCGCGCCTACGCTTGTGAGAGCTTTTGCGATTCGGCCGCGTGCATCTACTCCGGAATTTCGTCGCACCCGGAATTTACGCTCGCCTCACGTTTCCGGAACATCCGGTTGCATTGGTTCTCGATGCAATTCAGCGACGTAATCTCTGTATAATGTCCGATTGACAGCCAAGACGACCGGTAGTATCCTAAGCGGCGATATCCATCGAGGTATACGTTATGATCCTTCGAGCTATTTCTAAACACTGGTGGGTACTGACACTGCGCGGCGTTGCGGCTATTCTGTTCGGCCTGTGTGCATTATTCTGGCCGGCGCTGACGCTCGCTGTCCTGGTGTTGCTCTGGGGTGCGTATTCGGTGATTGACGGCATTATGGCCGTGGTCGCAGGTATATCGGGACGATGGTGGTCGCTGGTTTTCTTTGGACTGATAGCCATCGCCGCCGGGTTATTTGCGATCGTCCGCCCCGGCATCACAGGCCTGGTCCTAATCCTGGTAATGGCGGCGTGGACCATTGTGCGGGGCATCTTCGAAATCGCCGCCGCCGTTCGCCTGCGGAAAGAACTTGCCAACGAGTGGCTGCTGATCGTAAGCGGGATTCTCTCAATCGCGCTTGGAATATTGGTAGTAATGTTTCCGGGTGCGGGTATTCTTTCTATCATCTGGCTCATCGCGGCGTACGCTCTGATAATTGGCGCGCTCTTAGTCATTCTGTCGTTCCGCCTCCGGCGGTTGCACCGAATGGAGCCACGCCGGGCATCCTGAAGGATGCGCCGTTACGAGACGACTTCAACCACAGCCGATCTTGCTGCGCAGCGCTGTTTGATGTACCCAGACTACACGAAAGACTCTCGGAAAAACTGATATAACGATAACTGCACAGGAGGTGCATATGGAGAAAATGCTAGTGGTTGTGTTTGATGATGAGGTTAAGGCATATCAAGGCATCCAGGCGCTTGGAGATCTCCACACCGAAGGCAGTATCTCGGTTTTCGCGTGCGCCGTAATCTCAAAGGACTCGGAGGGCAAGATTCATGTGCGGCAGGAAGTCGACAGGGGACCGTTCCGTCTGGTTGCGGGAATGGCCGTAGGATCTCTGATCGGTCTGCTCGGTGGACCAGTGGGTCTTGTCATAGGTGGAGTGACGGGCACCCTACTTGGCGCGGCAGGAGATCTGGCGAAGACCGGTGTGGGCGCCGATTTCCTCGAAGAGGTCTCACAGCAGTTGCAGCCGGGAAAGTCTGCGATCGTGGCCGAGATCGAAGAGACGTGGGTCATTCCCGTCGATACGCGCATGGAGGCAATCGGTGGCGCGGTCATTCGCCGTCCGCGAGCCGAGATCATAGACGAAGAGCGCGCGAGAGAGCTCGCGGCACGAAGAAAAGAAATCGATAATCTGAAAATCGAGTACGAACAGAGTACGTCTACAGCCAAGGCGAACGCCAAGGCCAAGCTGGAGGTCCTCGAAAGCCGCTTTGAAGCCCTTCAGGCCCGAACGAAGGACACGATCGAGTCGCTTCAACGCGAAGGAGAGACAAAGGTCGAAGCGATGCAGGAGCAGGCGCGAACGGCCACGGAACAGGCCAAGGCGAACCTCCAGCAGCGGGCCGCGGAGTTGCGCACCGAGTACGAGAGGCGGTCCGGGAAGCTCAAGGAAGCTCTCGAACTCACGAAAGACGCACTGAAGCCCTGAGGTGGGGTTGCGGACGTATCACTTATTAAGGCTCCGTCGTCTCGGGCGACAGCATTTGGGACTTGCTTGCCGCGAAGCGTGCCAGTGCGCTTTCGGTTGGCTTGCTGTCGGGAGGCTTCGGATCGTTAAGAAATAATGTTTCCAATCTAGAACGTTTTGGCTATCCTGACGAGGTGATAGACCTCACCGGGATCAAGACACGGTTCTCTGCTGTGAGCAGGTTGTTGGACGAGCGTTCGCGCCGGTTGGCGGCAGCGGTCGAGAGTCCGGTGATTCGCCAGGGCATCGCGGAGTTGAAGAACCCGTCAACGCCGTGGGTGGGGCGAGTGCGGACGTAATCGGCTTCGTTCAACGGCGCTTCCCGGGCGCCGTCCAGCACCCGGTCCAGTTCCTCCAGATTCACGTCGATGCGTCGTCTGGCCCGCTTCATTCCGATTGCTCCAGCAGTTCGCGAAAACGCCTGGTAAGTGGATATCCCAGAATCTTTTTGATTGACCGGTTCGGCACGTAGCTGTTGGATTGCTTGCGGCGCCCCGTCGTTTTGCCCATCACCACCCAGTTCGCCGCCCGGTAACACGTTCCGCGGAATCGCTCCGGGTCCACGAACTTCTCCAGAAAGTAGATCGGATGCCCGTACATCCGCTGCCAATCCGCGCCGATCTGTGCCGCCATGCGGCCGCGCGCGTTGCGCCAGTGGATTGTGGCGCTTGTAAGCGGCCGGCGGCAAGGCGATCTCGCCAGCCCGCTCCAGCATCAGCAGCAAACCGCGACATACCATGTCGCGCAGGGCACCATTGCTTTCCGTTCGCCTCTATCATTTTTCTGGCGTTTTCCGAAGCCGGCAACACGGCGTGCAGGTGATGCTCAAGGCAGGATCTGCTTCGAAGCGAAGCAAGCAGAAAGGCCTGCGGCGAGCTTGGCTGGTCCGCCTGGGTGCTGAAACGCGGTCTTTCGGCGCGGGACGTCGCCGAACGAACTCCGGCGTGGCGCGCCTACGCTTGTGAGAGCTTTTGCGATTCGGCCGCGTGCTTCTACTCCGGAATATCGTCGCACCCGGAATTCACCCTGGCCTCCCGTTTCCGTAACATCCGGTTGCATTGGTTCTCGATGCAATTCAGCGACGTAATCTCTATATAATTGAAAAAGGAGTCCGCCACACCTATGCTTTCCCGCAACGCCGCTGTTCTGACCTTGTGTGCCGCGCTTTGGGTAAGCTCGTGCTCGCGACCGGCGCAAGAGGTCAACGCCGCTTCCATGACGCCTGAAAAGGACCGGAAACCGGCGCCGGACTTTACGCTGCGCGATGCCGGCGGCAGGCAGGTGAAGCTCTCGGACTATCGCGGCAAAGTCGTTTTGTTGAATTTCTGGGCGACGTGGTGTGCTCCGTGCAGAATCGAAATCCCCTGGTTTATCGATTTCGAGCAGCGTTTCAAGGACCAGGGGTTCGCGGTGCTCGGCGTCGCCATGGACGACGAAGGGTGGGAGATTGTGAAGCCCTACCTTACAGAGAAACGGGTGAACTACCGGGTGCTCATGGGGGACGAGGACGTATCGGAGGCCTTCGGCGGCGTGGCCTCGCTGCCGACAACGTTTATGATCGACCGCGAGGGCAAGATCGCTTCCGTTCACATTGGGCTTATAAGCAAGAGCGATTACGAAGATGAAATTGTTCAACTGGTCAGGAATGCCGCGAATTCCGGCGCTGTGTCTGTTAGTGGCGGCAACCGCACTCTCGTTGCCCGCGCAGACTAACGTTCTCAGCATCAAGACAGCCCCGCGGATGGTTCTGGAACGGAATGCGGTGAACACCGCAACGGTAACGGTCCAGCTTCGCGATGGCTTCCACGTCAACAGCAACAAGCCGATGGACGACTACCTTATTCCGCTGCGTTTAACCTGGGAACCCGCGGGAGTTGAGGTGGTGGAGATCGTATACCCCGAGCCGCGGCTGGAGAAGTACGACTTTTCCGCCAAGCCGCTGTCGGTATTTTCCGGCAGCTTCGATCTGATTACGAAACTCAAAGTTCCGGCAAACGCACAATCCGGCCCCGGCATGGTAGCAGGTAAGTTGCGCTATCAGGCCTGCACCGAAAAAATGTGCTTTCCGCCGAAGACTCTCGACGTCAAGATGCAGATCGAGATCAAGTAGACGCCCCGGAGCGGGTTATTGATTTTGACTCGCCCGTTCTTTGCCGGCGCCCACAAGCACCATCCCCGGCCGCTGTCCCGTGTGGCGGCCCTTCTCCAGCACAACGGAGCCATTCACTACGACGTATTCGATGCCGGTGGAATACTGGTGCGGTTTTTCAAAGGTAGAGTGATCCACCACCGTTCCCGCGTCGAACACGGTGACATCCGCCCACATGCCCGGGCGTAGCAGACCTCTATCGAACTGGCCGATCTTGTTCGCGTTCGCCGACGTCATTTTGCGAATGGCTTCTTCCAGCGTCAAAACCTGCTCCTCGCGAACATAACGCCCCAGCACGCGCGGGAATGTTCCGTAGTAGCGCGGGTGCGGATTGCCACGGGCCAGGGGGCCCTGGGTTTTTACCGCCGTTCCATCGGAGCCTATTGAAACAAACGGCTGGCGCAGCGCATATCGCATGTCCTCTTCGGAATGGTGAAAGTAGACGGCCGGCACGGACCCGCGATTCTGCTCCAGCAATTCAAAAAGAACATCGAGAGGCGGGCGGCCGATCGTCTCGATCACTTCCTTCATGCGATTGCCCTCGAAGCGCTTGTAAGCCTCGTTCGATAGCGATACCAGCAGAATGCCGTCCCAGCCGCCGGTGGCGGTGTAGTGGTTGTACCAGTTGCTGCCCGGTATTCCGTTCAGGATTTCGCGCTTGATCCTCGGCCGCAGCTTGGGATCTTTCAACCGTGCGATCATTGCCTTCGGCCCACCCTCATGGGCCCAGGGAGGAATAATACTCGAGAGATTATTCTGTCCGGCACGGTAAGGGTATACGTTCGCCTGCACATCCTGCCCGCGCGATCTGGCAGCCTGAATAGTGGTTACCAGCTCCGGCATCTGTCCCCACAGCTTGTGCTCGGCGATCTTCAGGTGAATGATGTCGACGGGTACCCCCGAACGCCTTCCGATGTCGATGGCTTCGCTGACGGCTTCGAAAACCCCATTCCCCTCGGTTCGAATATGGGTGGAGTAGATCCCTCCATATCGCGCCGCTTCCTTGCACATCGCGACCAGCGTGTCCGTGTCGATCCACGACCCGGGAGGACCGCTCAGCGAACTCGCCACGCCTAACGCCCCCTGGCGCATCGCTTCGTCCACCTGCGCGCGCATTTCAGAGAGTTCTTTCGCTGTAGGGGGTCCCGCCTGCGGGCCGCGTACGTATGTCCAGATCTGGCTCGACCCGACGTAGGTACCGACGTTCGTGGAAATTCCCTGCCGCAGGAGCCGGGCGAAGTATCCCGCGAAATCCTTCCAGTCCGCGCGATCCCGCTCCGAGACCTGCTTGCCTCCGAGAGGAGCGGCAGAGCCGCCTTCGCCCAGAATCATGGTGGTCACACCCTGGCGGATCATGCTCTCGGCGTCGCCGTCTTCCACCAGTGTGTAGTCGGAATGATTGTGGATGTCGATGAATCCCGGCGCGACAACCAGGCCCGATGCGTCGATAACGCGCGAGGCGGACTTGTCCTTCAGCCATCCCACAGCCGCGATTCTGCGGTCTTTGATTCCTACATCCGCCTGGTAAGCACTGTTTCCGGTGCCATCGACAACGCGCCCACCGCGGATCAGCAGGTCGAAATCCGCCCCAGGCAAAAGAGCCGCCAGTCCGAGAAATAAGGCAAGTCTCATAGATGCATCATAAGCTTCCGTGGGGCTCGCTGGTGCCGCAACTGAGCCGCGACGGTAACGGAGTGCCCATGGGCCGGCAGCCCGCCGAACAAAATGAAAGTGGGTTAGAGTGGCAGCGGTGTGGGGCGGCCGAGGCCGGAACCGCTGTGGATCAGTCGAAGCCGTACGGAGTTTGGTCTGGA
>DASTMK010000336.1:0-8876 GCA_035714225.1 Bryobacteraceae bacterium
AGTCGAGCAGCTCGGGGTGGGTCGGGCGTTCTCCTTGAGCGCCGAAATCTTCACTCGTTTCGACCAACCCGCGTCCGAAGTACTGCTCCCAGATTCTGTTCATGGTCACACGCGCGGTGAGAGGATTCTCGGGACTTACCAGCCATTTTGCCAGGCCGAGGCGGTTCGGCATCGCATTCTGCGGCATTGGATGCAGCACCGCCGGAACACCGGCCCATACCCGGTCGCCCTTGCTCAGAAACTCGCCGCGGGAGCGCATTAACGTTGAAGGCCGGTCGAACGAATTCCGCTCGCGTAAGATAAGCGTGCTTACGATACCCAGATCGTCGCGCTCGTCGCGCAGTTTCTTCAGGCGGTCGCGCGTGGCTTTAAGGGACGGAGCATTGGCGCGGAAGTATTCCGCCAGATCATTTTTCTGCTTTTCCGTGCGAGCGCCGGAATCGAGTTCCAACACAGGACGCAGCCTCGCCGAGACTTTCACAATTTGATCCGGCTCTTGGGAGGAGG
The DNA here is from genome assembly GCA_035714225.1 of Bryobacteraceae bacterium. Lineage (GTDB taxonomy): Bacteria > Acidobacteriota > Terriglobia > Bryobacterales > Bryobacteraceae > CAADGY01. Next base: position 508 of record DASTMK010000336.1, read on the forward strand.
TGACTGACAGCCGAAAATGGCCTACGCCCTGCCCACCGAATTCCGACCGATGCCGGAGATGGACACGCAGCGTGCCGCCGCCTTCGACCGGCGTATCCAGCAACAGCACCAGTTGACGCGGCAGGCGCTTTTCGTCGCGACTTGCGTCGACAGCCCAAAGTTGGCCGAACTTCTTGTCGTTCATTCTGCCATCGTCGGGCACGGCCTTTTTGATGCACAGTTCATTGCCTTCCATCTCCAGTGCGACTTCACTGAGGAAGAAATTGCCGTAGGCGTCCCGTCCGGGCCCGCCGCGAGGCAATGTTTCATGTGGCAAGGTCTCCAGACGCACCGCCGTAATGCGGCCTTCCGACAGTTTCGCTTCGATCGTGTAAGTGTCTTCAGCCGGGTTGCTACCGCTTGCCAGGATCGAATGGTCCTGCTGGAGCGTGAGGGTAGAACCACCACTCGACGTTATCTTTGCCGGTACCAGCGTCTGCCATCCCGAAGAGGCCTGGCGAACCGTGCGCTCCCACTGCGCCTGCTCGGCGTCCAGTTCGGGTGTCTGAGTCTTTGTCTTCGCCTCCAGTTCGTCGATCCCGGCGTTGAGTTTCTTCCGCCGCGCTTCCTGTTCCGGAGTAGGCATCTCCAACTGCGGTTCGATGAACTTGTTGGATGTGTCACCGTAGGTTTTGACGGTGAATGCGCCGTTATCGAAGAACGCGAGGAGTTGATAGTATTCGCGCTGCGTGAACGGATCGAACTTGTGATTGTGACACTGGGCGCAGCCGATGGTGCTCCCGAGCCAGACCGTCGTGGTGGTGTTTACCCGGTCCACCAGGTTCGTCCAGTGCGCCTCCTCTTTGTCCACACCGCCCTCTTCGTTGAACATGGTGTTGCGGTGAAATCCCGTGGCGATCAGTTGATCGTTGGAGGGATCCGGCAACATGTCGCCGGCAATTTGTTCGATGGTGAACTCGTCGAACGGAATGTCACGATTGAAGGCCCCAATCACCCAGTCCCGGTATTTCCAGATGGTCCGCTGACGGTCGGCCTCGTATCCGTTGGTATCCGCATAACGCGCCATGTCGAGCCAGGGCCGCGCCCATCGCTCGCCGTAGTGCGGCGACGCCAGCAGCCTCTCGACAAGCTTTGTGTAAGCGTCAGGACTTTGATCGGCGACGAATGCGTCGACCTCGGCGATGCTCGGAGGCAATCCGGTCAGGTCCAGGCTCAACCTGCGGATGAGAGTTTCCCTGCTTGCTTCGGGAGACGGAGCGAGCTTCTCGCGCTCCAGGCGTGCGAGCACGAAATTGTCGATCGGGGTGCGCACCCATTTCGCGTCAGTCACGGCGGGAACAGGCGGCGCTACAGGTTTCACATATGCCCAATGCTTTGAGGTGGTCTTTGCGGCTGGAGCCTCTTCCGGCCACTGTGCTCCCTGATCGATCCACGCGCGGATAAGGGCGATCTTGTCCGCCGGGAGCGCTCCGCCCAGCGGCATGCGGGCACCTTTGTCCTCGCCCGTCAGCCGCCGCAACAGGAGGCTTTCACCGCTCTTACCCGGCAGAATCGGCCTGCCGGAAACTCCCCCTTGAAGCGCGAGATTCTTATTGTCCAGCCGCAAGTCGCCGCTGGCTACTTTGGCGGAGTGGCAGGGGTAACAGGAGGCTTGGAATACGGGCTGAACGTCTTTCTGGAAATCGACTCCGGGATCTGTGGCAGACTGCGCCCGGATGGAGAATAGCGCGCCGGTGGCGAGGGCGGAAACAACAAGCACGACGGCAAGCATCGGCCGAAGGCGAAAACAAAGTTGAACCATGACCAGTCCCAGCCCGGAAATCCGTCGAATTAGCGGGTGTCTATATTCTATATTCTATCGTGCCAGGGGCGGCAGTGGAGATGCGTTAATCGCCTCCGGCCGGTGCCCGCGCGATTCTTGCCGCATAGAAGCTCTTCTCAAAGCTTTCACGGCCATCGTAATAGTCGGCTTTCGTTTGATAGCTCAACTGATAGTCGAAGCGGCAGGCCTTGCCGCCCACCGGCTCGGAACCATAGAAACGGCGGATCACATCCAGGAATGCGCGTATGGAGCGCCAGTCCGCCAGCTCGCTTTTCGTTTTAGGGAGTGCGATACCTGAGCGTTGGCACCACGCTCTCAACCGCTCGCTGGCGCCGACGACGCGCATACGGACTCTGCCGTTGAGCACGGATGCATGTACGAGGACATTGTCCTGTTCGCAACGCGGGTAGCCGCGAGCGAGTTCCATCAGAACAGCCTTACCCGCAGGAGTCCTCAGAGCTTCCACCAACTCTTCGGCCGAACCCGGTGGGCCGATGCGGAAGTTTTCCTGCCACCACTTGAGGGCTGCGTCTCCGAGGGCCCGCGCCGACTTCTCCCGCTCGACGTCCGCCTTCAGCCGGTCGATTTCCTTCTGGCGCTGCTCGGCGACCTTCTGCCAATCGGGCAGAGTACCGGTATCTTTCCCGGCAGCGACCTCGCCGTACCAGACGACGAACACCAGGAGCAAAAATGTCTCCGCCAGCGTCATGGAAATGACCAGGTCCGACCTGCCGGGGGATTTGTCCAGCATGATTGCCTTCCTCTATCCGGAGCGCCGCCGGAACGGCCAGGTTAGCCATCCGATGCCTGCTCGAAGGCCGCGCTTGGCTCGGCCTTCCGCGCGCACGCGAGCCTGCGGCGGCAATCGATCAGCTAAAAGCGAAATGGCGGACTCCAGGTCCTGAATGCTCCGCTCCAGAGCGGCATCTCTGTTTGCCGTCTGTAGGGGAGCACCGAATTCGCCGATGCGCTTCGCAAAGCCGTCGATCTCGCGCCGGATCGTTTCGGCTCCGGACTGCACTTCAACCGTCACCGTGCTGGTGACGGTTTGCGACCCGTTACGAAACGCCGCTGCTACCGCTCTTAAGCCCTCTTCCACTTCGGCGACTCTCTCCTTGAACACCCGGCTCTTGTCTTCCACGTCATCCGGCACACGGATCTCGCGTATTCGAACTGCTAGCTGTTCCAACTCCTCGCCGATGCGCGCCGCGCCTGTTCGAAGACTCTCCGGCAATTGCCCCACCGCTTCAGTCACCTGGCCACCGGCGCGGATTCCGGCGGCAAGCGCTGCCAGAGCGGTTTCAATCTCTTCGACCTTCACAGCCAGACGGCGCATTGCGGCATCGATTTGCGCGGGAATCTCGCTCGCACGAAGACGCTCGCCGGCGTCTTTCATGCCTCTTTCGATGCCCTGTGCACCCGCGGACAAAGCCTGCTCGATTTCCGCGCTCGCGCTGCTCAGTTCGTCCACTCTCGGCCGCAGCAGTTCCCCGAAATTCTGTATGCCCGCACTGATGTTCCGATATAATTCTTCCAGGCTTTGGCGGTGAACCTCCTTCAGTTGCTGTTCGAGATCCGCCGTCTGCTCGCCGATGCGTTGAACGTTCGAGTTCAGGGCGGCGGTAAGTCTGGCGAATGCTTCGCTCCACTCCTCGAGCGAGCGGGCCGTGCGGGTGAGTTGAGCTGAAAACTTCTCGAGTTGTTCCTCCACCCGAAACTCGACCTCAGCCGCCTGGTCCTGTGCCGTGTAGCGAAACTGAAGCAGCAGCAGGCGCAGGAACATGCCGGTGGCAGTGGTTACCAGTGCATAACCGAACACCCGGAAAACACCCTGGGCTCCACTCATGCTCTTCAGAACGAAGGAATCGATAAGGGCCCAGAGCGTCCACAGGAATCCCAGGAAATAGACGGAATCGGCGAGCTGGGCTACACGCGCGGAGTGGAGCGCGGGATGGCTGGCGGAGAAACGCGCATTGCGATATCCCGCCCACGCGTAGGCAATCATGATCAGAATGGGCAACAGGAGCCGCTGCGGTTTTTCAGCGGCCGAGGCGCTGATAGATGCTGCCCCGACAATGGCGGCAATGGCCCAGTAGAAGCCGAGCTTCTGCCCTTCGACACGGGCCAGCCAGCGGCTGGTCGTCATTCCCGCTCCCATCACAGGCATCTTGAAATGGCCCCCGCCGTAAGATCGGACATCTGAATGCGGCAGACCACGCGCGCGCCGCATTCACGGAATGCCTGCTCCCACAGTTTCAGCCTTTGGAAATAGTTCTGCTGATGCGCGGTGTCGCTTCTGCTGGGTGCTGCGATCATTGCGATCTCCGTGCCGGAGAGATCGACCGGCGCCGCTCCATCGACGAGCGCGCCCCGAAAATCCGACAACACCAATAACAATCTGCGGGAATCCAGCGCAGCCACCTGCCTGTGGAGTGCAAGCGCGCCCGGAAGGTCCGCCGCTTCCACCGTTGGAGGGAAACGCGCGATACCTCGTGCGCACTGCTCCAGTTGAATCGCGAACTCATCGGCCGGGCTCAACAGGCCCATCCGCTTGATGAGTCTCGATTGCAGCTCAACAGGCGGCATCCACCGGGCCACCAGCGCCGATTGTTCAATGGCGGACCACGTTACGGTCACAGGCGCTATCCATTTCGGCGAGGAAGCCGATATGGCCCGGGCTACGTGCAACAGAACGTCCGCTTCGGCGGTATCGGGCAAACTCGTAACGATGGAGACAGCCGTGCCGTCCGGCTTTGCGGGAGGTGCCAGCGCATTTGCCACGCGATGCTCAGTGATGCCGAACACCGGTATGCTGGTCACTTCCTTCGCTCCCCGTAACCGTAGTTTTCCGGCCCATTCGTCGATGCGAGCCATGTATTCGCCTACAGTCAACCCGCGCAGGTCCAGACCCGGACGATGAATGAGCAGCACCCGCTCGCCATGAAGCTGGAAATCGACCGGCTGCAACCCGGCTCGCTGGTCTTCCAGGAAGTCCGAAAAGATGACCAGTATTTTTTCGCCGGTGTTCTCCCGATCCTGGGCCGCCAGGGCGATAGCGCCGCTGATGTCGGTGAATGAAGACTGTTGAGAGGTATCCTGGCTGGCACGTAAGACGGTACTGGCACATTCGGCCAGTTTCTGGCGCAGGCCCGCCCGGTCCAGATCGTTGTCGCTTTTAATGAGCTTGCTTTCGAATTCGAGCGGTCCGCAGAGGTTCTTTGCCGTTACGCTGGCCTCCTCAATGCGCGCCCAGCGGAAGCGCACCGGCGGGCTCCACGATTTCGCGGCGAGTTCCACGATGGCCGATGCCACCTCGTTCAAAGCGCGGGCGTCCGATACGGTCAGAGGCGCGAAGCTTTTACTGAAGTCTATGAGGACAACGACAGAGGTGCCTTCGGGGCTTCGGGCTCGCGTGCAGGCGGTCGGCGCCACGCACGCACTCACTATGGCGACTAGCAGGGCGATATACAAGCTGCGCTTCACTGTCATCAAGCTCATCTGGGGGCGGCCTGGCGATGCACAAGCGGCTCGGGCGGCGGTTCGGTGGTCCGCTGGTCTCCTCGTAATAGCTCAATCACCGTCGCGACCGGCGAAGCAAGCAGGAAAAAGAGGTTCTCGAGCACCGCAGAGATCATCAGAAGAATCCGGACGATGAAGGCGTGCAGAGCCTGTAGAGTGTTTGCGACGGCAGCCGCCAACCTGCCAAGCCACAGCCGGGACACACCCAATAACGGCGCGAGCTGATAACCGGCAGCAATCAGAAAGTAGCCCAGTAGCAGATTGCAGATCCAAAGTGCTTCGCGGTAGCGAGCCATCGGAACAAGAAACGCAACGGCGATATATGTCACCGTCAGCAGGGCGGCTAACGTAATCGCAAGAGCCCTGCTCCAGCGCGGGCCGGCCAGCACCACCCGTTCGTTTCCGGTGCCCTGTACCACCGTCGCTCCCGCGCCAAGCAGGAATCCGGTGCCGGTAAACACAAGCACCTGGCCGAGAGCAATCGCCCAGCATAGGGCGTGGGGGATGCCCGGGTTCAGCCCGGTGACGCTTTCGAATCCCGTGAATGTCAGTATCAGGCCCGCGAGCAGAAGCAATGCCGTCCACATGGCCGATTGCGCCGCCAGTTGCTGCACGTCGGCTCGCGTTAACGGACGCTCTGTCATGTCCGCCCATTCGGGCGGCTCGCGGTGCATCGTTTCCAACTGTGCATCGAGCCGTGCTACTTCGCCGCGCAGGGTTGTGGTGCGGTTCGCTTCGGCACCGATCAGCGCCCCGATGCGATGTGAGAGCTCCGTGACGTTCGTTGTGGCTTCGACCGCTCCGGCCGCGGCCTTCGCGCTTCGTTCCGCCTCTTTTCTCGTTTTCTTCAGTCTGCTCCGCAGTTCCGTAAGCGCGTTCCCCCGGCGGACCGTGTCGAGTGCGTTCGACCAGACAGACCCCAGCCCGAATAGAACCATCACCAGTGCGAATCCCCAAACGAAGAAGAGGTGAGCCTGCTTGATCTCGTATCCGATGAACGGGAATTCGACCATCGAGTCACGGCTTGGCGCCACCTGCGAATAGAAGAACCCCTCGACGGACGCGATGGCAACAGCCAGCACAATGGCTACGTAAGGCCACAGGTGCACGCGATCGGTGTCGTCGGGATCTCCTCCCGTTGCGGCGTGAATGTAGCCGAGGCCCGCTTCCAGCAAGGTCAGAAACAAGGCGAAAAGCACATATAGAGGAATGTCGAGAAAGACCAGCGAGGGCGGAATAAAGCCGAGGTCCCGTATGATCTGGCTCAACATGCCGGTGTTCACCAGCACCAGGCTGAGGAGCAGCACGCTGGTAATGACCAGGCGCGTACGCGCCGCTCGAACCCGCGCAACAGAGGCCTGGAGTTCGCCGGCCGCGGGTAGCTCAACGGATGCGACCTGTGCCGGCTGTGCGTCTCTCAGGCGCTCGGGTACCCGTTCCACCGTTTTCGCGGCACGCGCCAGCTTGGCGGTTGTCTTGTCGAGCGATTTTCTGAGCGGCGCCAACGCTCCCTGCATGCGCTGCAAGCAGCGGAGATACAGGAACTGGTTTCTGGCATTCAATTGCCTGGGGTCGCGCTGCTCGCAAAGGCTGCCGGTAATGCGATCCAGTTTCTCGTCGCGGGCGGCGGACGCCTTCTCGTGCCGTGCGGCTAATTTCGAGAGATAGGTTGCGATCTCGGTCCGGATCCGCCGCGCGAACGGCAGTAGAATGAAATACGACGGTAGGGTCAGGAGAAGAAAGACGATCAGCGCGGCCAGGATCCAGGCGACCACCGGACGTAACCAGGGCACATAACCAAAGAGAAACTGTCCGAAGCCATCCATACGGAGCTCCTCCCAAATGCTGCGGACGCAGAACCGATGATATGCCTGGAGAAGCTGCGATGCAAGGAGAGCTGGCGCACTTCACGCGGCGGGAGGTCCGCGGTTGGCAGATCTCCCCGCCGGCGCAGCGGAGTTGCTGGATTTGCTACTTGCGGACGGTCACCGGCCTGCGCAGTTCGAAGGTCAGCACCGTTTCCGAGGGGATCGTCGCCGCTTCGCCGTGCGTAGCCAATGTCGCTCCGGTGCCCGCTGCCGCTCCGGCGCCCGCACCGATGGCCGCGCCCTTGCCGCCCCCCGCTATCGCTCCAATGGCTGCGCCAATGCCCGCGCCAATCCCGATATTCCGTGCGTCCTTCGCCTTCGACCCTTGAGCCTCCACCGACACGGCCCCGGTGCTGATATCCACGGGCCCACCGTAATCGGTCCCAAGGCGGGTCAGTTGGACCGACAACGAAGCGCGGCCCTTCACCCTTCCGCCTGGGTCTGATTCCGTCACAATACCGGCCACGTTTGCGCCCCTGGGCGCGATGAGCCGGTCCCCATCCCGCAATGCGTCGACGAGCGTGCCGCTGAACGTGTCTCCTTTTTTGGCTGTCTTGGTGGATATTGCTTCAATGGTGCGAATCCGCAACTGGGTGCCGGCTTCAAGCGTGGCGGTTACCGGTTGCGGTGCGACCGGCTCCGGACGCGCCGGCGGCGGCTCCGTAACCGGTGTTTGCGGCTTGCTCTCAGCCACCCGCGATTCCGGTTGCCGCGCCGGAGGGCGTGCGGCAGGCCGCTCTTTCGCCGTTTCCCGCGGCGGGGCTACCGGAGCAGGCGTCGCTGCCGGCGCCTGCTGTTCGGAAGGCGGTGGTTGATCCTGGCTGGCTTGCGGGGGCGGAGCCTCACGGCTGCACGCAACCGTCATTAGAAGCACGCCTCCGATAATGATCGCTAATCGATTCTGTAGTTGCATCTCATCCCCCTTTCAGTAGCCGTGCAACCGTCTACAATTATGACATAGCGGTCAGCCGGCGCTGTCCCTGTTCATGGAGACTGATGGCGTCCTGTTGTTGCGCACAACCGCTCTCTCGAAAGTTACTCCGGAAAAATCACGGCTGTGCCCCTTTGGCGTCCGGCGAGGTGATCTGGACGGTGTAGCCGGCATTCCGAAGTTCCTGGGTGAGCCTTTGGATACGGCGCTTCATGGCCTGCGGGGTGGT
>DASTMK010000337.1:0-2877 GCA_035714225.1 Bryobacteraceae bacterium
TGCTCACTGAGTGAGCGTTGCGCGTAGGTGTATGTCGAGCCGGCGGCCGGAAATGCACCGGCCATCTTGCCATAGCTCGATGCGGTGAACAGCATCGCCACCAACGCGACCAGGTAGCTTAAGGCAGCGTGTCCATGTGAGACCTGTTGGACGATCCCGAACACGGGATAGGCCGCGGTGGGCGTCAAAATGACGAGGCCGTAGAGAACAAGGTCGCCCCGTGAAAGAACACGCCGGAATTGCGGTTTGTAGCCCAGCGTATCCAGCGCAGGGTCTGACATGCGATCGGCCATTACTCTTCGAGCCGTGCCTCTGCCAGGCCTCTTACAGGAACGTTGTGGGTTTTCGCGTATTCATGAATAACGGCATTCAGCTTCTTTTGCCATTCGTCCAGCCCGATGCTCTTCTCCGGAGCAATCATGAATGTCAGATCGGCAGTGCGGTCGGCCCAATGATCCTTCGTGTCGTCGAGAACGTGAACGAACTTACGGCCGCCCACGGACTGTCCTTTTGGATACCGGCTTTTCTGGTAAACGGCCTGCAGTCCTTCGAAAACTTCCGCCGAGCGCTTGCGCGCCGCGCCGATCCGGTTATAAGCCGCCACCATGTGACCCACCGCCCTTGCGGGCCGCTTCGCTTCGTGTTCGCGGCGGGCTTGCTCGAAGGATTGCTCGGCTCCCGCCAGCGCGGTCAACAGGTGCCAGTGCGCGCCGGTGAAACGGGTCAGCGCCAGAAAGACTTCGAGATTGTAACGGTTCCGGCTGGCACGCCCGACATTCTCCTGAAGCGAAGCCGCCAGGCGGTCGTTTTCAAGCAGGTTCGCCCTCGCCTCCGCCACTCGCCCGGCGTACTGCTTCGCATAGACGGGAGCGGCAGCCAGGTCCGGCAGCGCGGGAATCGCAGGCGGAGTGAGCGTCAGGTCGTGCCGTTCCGTCCCGCGGCCTTTCCCGTAAGAGTTGCCATATCCGGGGCCGCGAACCTTCGACACCTCCCGGTCCCAGGAGCGTTCCCAACTGCGCGACTGTGTCTGGAGCGTCCGATAGATATCGAACATGTTCGTGACTCCGGGACCATAGTAGAGATTCATAAATTCCGCAATGTGCTGGTCCACGGAAGGAGTGCCGGGAGTCCAGGCATACTGCGCGATAGCGGACCACCCGAGCCAGAAGGTTTCGTTATGAAGTCCGCTGTCGTCCCAGGCCGCTCCGAACACGCCGATCGGATTGCCACGCGTGTGCCTTCCGGTGAGGATGGAATGAAAGGCTTGCGCGAGTTGACCTTCGCCTCCACGCCCCCCTCCGGTCGCGAGCGGGTTTGGAAACAGGTATGTCGCACCTTGCATGGAGTTGTATGCCAGTTGGCGGATGCCCAGCTCCTTTTCGGCCGGGAGATATTCTTCCTCTCCCACCACCCCGTCAATAATTCCTCGCGGCAGCAGTTTTGCGTGTTCTGGAAGGAGGGGATACTCCACCCAGGCCAGCATTCGCCTGTTGCGGGCAGACAGAAACTTCTCCGCCGCTTGCGCGAAGTTGACCCATTGCAAGCTCCGGTTTTCTTCGTTGTACGGTTTGGCGCAGTTCTTTCCAATGCCGGCGTAATACATCTCGTCAGTTGACACGAAGAAGTAATCGACACCGCGTGTCGCCTTGATGACGTCCTCGTACATGGAAAAGATCAGGGGATAAGCGCGCGCGTCGCACATCGCTATCTGGTAGTTGTTGCCGTCGTCGCGAAGATCCGCGAATTCCGGATGTTTCAGCACATAGGCCATGTGAGCGGGCGATTGGATCACCGGTACGACCTGAATGAACCGCTCCAGGCCGTAATCGACGATCTCCTGAAGTTGCTCCGGAGTAAATGCGCCAGGCGCTCCAATCACTGGATGTGAAGGATAAGAGAACTTATCCTCCAATTCGAACCCGATCATGTTTATCTTCATGCGGGCAGACCAGTCCAGGTAGCGCTTGAGTGTTTCCATGCGGTCCTGGTGATGCTTGGTGTCCCAGTGAAGGAAACGGAGCTGATATTGGGGCCAGTCCTCCAATTGCCCCTCGGGTACGGTCAGACGCCCGGCATTGTCGCGGCGCAAAAGCTGAGCCACGGTGGCCGCTCCGTACAGGAGTCCCGCATCGCCGTTGGCGGTCACTTCGATGCCTTGCTGGCTGATACGGACGCGGTAGGCCTGGCGGTCGATCTCGGGCTCGCGGCCGGTCTTCACCGCGCCCGCCTGAATCGCAAGCCGTATAACGACGCCGCCCGATGGCGGATGGAAACGAAGTCCGTGGAAATCCTGAAGATCGCGGATCAGCGCTCGCACAGCGATGTGCTGGCTTCCAACGGCCCCGGCATCGATTCGCCAACTCGAGTCGACAACGACGTCGCGCGTGTCAAGCTGAACCTTCCGGGGAGTTGGAATCACGGAGTAACCACGAAGCCACAAATCTGTTAAGGGCTGCGCCGGCAGAGCGGTGGCGCAAAGAAGACAAAGAACCAGACGATCGAACATTTTTTTATGTGAAGTACTTCAGACGATCATATCGTGATGGAGAACGCGGATGCCAATTGGAGGACCTGGCGGGGAAGCGCGCTTCAGCAGACAAGGTTGCTGCGATCGACGTTGACTTCGTCCAGCCGTCCGAGCATGGTAAGGGCGATGTAGTTGGGGTCGAAGAACTCCCGGGCGATTTGCTGTACTTCGTCCGGTGTGACCTGTTCGATTCTTCCGGCCAGTTCATCCATGCTGAAGAATCGTCCGAAAAAAAGCTCCTGCCGCGCCAGGTTCGCCATGCGGCTGGAACTGGATTCGAGACTGAGCATCAGCGAACCCTTCAGATGATCTTTGGCGCGCCGCATTTCGTCCGCGGAAAGCAGGTCGTC
>DASTMK010000338.1:0-11248 GCA_035714225.1 Bryobacteraceae bacterium
CCCTTGCGGCCTTTCCTAAAGACCTTGTGGGCGATGGATCAGTCGAGTCCTCCCCGCGCGGCGGACCGGGAACGGGTCTTGCCCACTGGAACGATGCACCTCGCTGTTCGTCTCTCGGATCACCCTCTGCGGCTTTTCAACGACGTATACGACATCGCCGGCCATACCATCGGCGACGCGGTGGTTGGCGGAGCACGCACCACAGCTTATCTGCGGGACGTCTCCAGGCCTTCCCGTTCTGTTGGCGCTCAACTTCACGCGGGCGCGTGCGAAATCCTGTTCGGTGTGCCAGCCGGCGAACTGGCGGAACGTCATACTCAGCTTGATGCGATCTGGGGACGCCCGGCTTTGGAAATGCGTGAACGGCTCCTGGAGGCCGGCTCCCTGGAACAACAGCTTGATCTGTTCGAATCCATTCTCGCCGGACGGCTTCCCAGATTGCTGGGACTCCACCCGGCCGTTGCTCATGCGTTGGAGCGCCTCCCGGCAATGACTGATGTCAGCGAGGTGGTGCGAGAGACCGGCTACAGTCACCGGCGATTCATCGCGCTGTTCCGTCATGCCGTCGGGTTAACTCCAAAAGTCTACTGCCGGGTGTTGCGGTTCGGGCAGGCGCTGGAGCGGGTTTCCACGGACCCCGCCGCGCCGCACGCTGGATTGGCGCTGGAGGCGGGCTTCAGCGACCAGGCGCACTTCAATCGGGAGTTCCGCGAATTTGCCGGACTCACACCGGGTGAGTACCGCAGAGATCCGCCGCTGCTGACGTATCACGTTCCCATCCGGCGGCCTTTCCGCTGAGCATGTTCGGGTTCAATTTTGTTCAAGACGAGTCGGGCGTTGCATCGTACAGTCGTGGAAGAGGGGTAAATCAACCATGAAGATACACGAGCTTTTCGCCTACTTACACGTGCAGGAAGCCGCAAAGGCCATCGAATTCTATTCCAGGGCCTTTGGAGCACAGGAGAAATTTCGCCTCACCGAGCCGGGCGGGCGAATCGGTCACGCCGAACTCGACTTCGGCGGAACCATGGTGATGCTTGCCGACGAATTCCCCGAGTGCAACATTCGCGGACCACTCGCCATCGGCGCCACTTCTGTTACCATCCATCTTCACGTCGACGACGCCGACGAGGTGATTCGGAGGGCTGTTGAAGCCGGAGCCGTGCTCGAAAGGGAGCCGAAGGATGAGTTCTACGGGGAGCGGTCGGGCTGCATTCGCGATCCGTTCGGCCACCGGTGGACCATCGGGCACAGCATCGAGAATATATCGACGGACGAAATGCAGCGGCGATATACGGAAATTCTCACGAAGTGACAGCATCGCGTCATCATTTCGCGACTCGTTTTGCCACGCCTTTGGCGATGCCGCTGTCGTCGAAGATGCGTAGCCGGATTGCATCCTCCGCCACTTCCCCGTCGAAGCGGATCGTGGCGGGTTCGGAGGCGAATTGCGGCACGTGCACGGTATGGAAAGTCAGCCTGCGGCCTTCGATGCGGCCTTCGCGGATGGCGCCTTGTCCCGTCGGGTATTCGACAAGGCCGTTCAGGCTGCTTCCACTCACTGCAAATTCGAACCGGATCGAGTAAGGGCGCTGCCCCTCTTTCTGCATTCGGGCGATCCAGACTCCCTCGATGTCGGGCGCGGGAAGCCGGACATTCGCCGGAGCAGGACGGCTGATATCCGGAGGAACAGGATGCTGGACATCCAACGGAACAGGACGCTGGACATCAGGCGGAGCAGGCCGCCGGACAAAAAAAAGAATCGCGACCAGGACGACGACGGCGACCGCAGCCGCGGCCATCCACTGATAGCGGCGCTTGGGTACCGGTGACACTTCGAGGAACTTCGTCATCCGCTTCACGCCATCGTCAAAATCGGCATCGCGGATTTCGATCGCCTGACGCCGATGCAGGGGCGCCAGGCTTTCCGGCAGTTCCTGTGCGGCGGGCATGACCGCGCCGCCCACCAGCACGGGAACCACAGTAATACCGCGCCGCAGAGCCGCGGAGATCTCCTCGTGGACAAAATCCTCGCCCTGGCCGAGACGTTTCCGAAGGCTCGGCAGCCACTGCGGGCCGATGACCGCGAGCACGATGTCACATCCGGCAATTTTTTCGCCTATTGCCGCCGCGAAATCCTGGCCGGGCTGTATGTCCTCGACATCCATGAACACGCGATCGCTGCCGAGGGCGGCGTTCAGACGGTCACAGAGACGGCCGGCGTAGCCTGCGCTGTCCTCCCTCCGGTAGCTGATGAAGATGTTTGCCATTGAGGTGCGGCCCTCCGGATGCCGACCGTCATCATGATATTCCGAATTACACACCTGTGGCACGGAAACGTCACGCCGCGTATACTGCGTTAGAACCCTAAGGAGGGCTATGGCACTCTTGCATGTCTTCGGCACGACCCTCGTTGAACAGGACGAGTTGGATGAGAAACTCCGCACGGCGGGCGATGCGATTCGCACCTTTGGCGCACAGGTGACGAATGCCCGCGTCCCTGACCAGGTGGAAGAAGATGTCGCCATCGAATTTCGCGATGGTACGGTGACGGCTCGGGAGTTTCTCGCCGGTCCGCAACTCAACGCCACGACGCCGCTGAATCCGGTCGGTATCGGGCGGCCGGCTTCCATCATCCTCCGCCATCTGTACACGGGCGGCTTTCCAAAAGGATCGGTATTCGGCAGCGTCCGGAAAGACATGCTGGTCACGTCCGCCGTTCGCGATACCTTTGCGACCTTCAACATGGCGCCTCGAGCCATCAACTACACCAAGCGGCATATTACGGTGCAGTCGCACATCAAGGGTCCCGCCGCAACCGAGGATGGGACACCGCTGGTCTATTACAGCCCCGCAGTCACTGCGATGTCGACCAATGCGACATTTGAAATGTCTTTTGACGATTTCCCTGCCGAGTTGGTTGGTAAGATCGGCAACGCCATCACGAGCGCTGGTGGAATTCCGGTCTTCGGGCCTTATAGCGGCGTGCTGATCGGAGTGGGTGCGGCGATCAAGCTTGTATCTTCGCTAGCCTCCGATCTTGTCGACAGCCGCCCGGAGTTCACGGAAACGGAACGGCTGGAATTCGAGGTGCCTGGTAGTGTCGTTCCTACCGCCGGCTTTAAAGTGGTCTGTTCCGATCCATCCGAGTTCAGGGAATACGAATTCATGATGGACGCCGGACTCGTTCACAAGGTGAGCGGGAAAGTCTATTCCGGCAACCAGCCGTACGTCGTGTTTCTGCTGGATGGCACCGAGCAACCGACGCTCGCGGGATTCACTCCAACGGCTGCCAGCGCCGCACTGCTTTCGCGATTTCTCTCACAGAAGGAAGGCTCAGAGGTCATTATCGACGCGCTGGTGGAATCCGTGAAGTTGTACAATGACACGCGGTTCCGTAACGAAGCCGACCGGCTGCAGCGCGAGATCGACAAGCTTCCGGAGAACTCGGAACTGCGGCTGCAAATGGAGAAGCGTCGCGAAGCTTTTGTCGCGAACATTATTTCCGACCTCCTGAAGCCTGCCCGCGCGTAGCAGGCTGTTTTGACGTATCGCACCGGCAGTTCGTAAAGTGAAACAATGAGCCGCATGATGCGACTGAAACTGGGATCGGCTGTCATCGGCCTGATTGCGGCCGCTTTGCTGCTGCTTGTCTGGCCGGAGCGGATGCTGGAGAGTGAACCGAACCATGCCTCCCCGGTGGAATCCGCCGAACTTGCCAATCCCCCTGAGATTGAATATCACACCGAAAGCGTTCCCATACGATCGGGCGACACACTCGAGGGCCTTCTGCTCAACGCGGGAATCGACCGGCTTTCGACCGGCGAAGTGATTTCCGCCGTCCGGGGAACGTTCGATGTCCGGGCATTTCGCGCGGGCGCGGAACTGAAACTGACCCGCGCGACGACGGGGAGCATTCACTCGCTCGAGTATTCCATCGATCCCGATCGCACGCTCAAGCTGTCTTCGGGGGATTCAGGCTTTGCGGCCACGATTGAAGAGGTGCCGGGGACGATTCGCAACGCGCCCATCTGCGGAACGCTGGAAGGATCGCTGTTTGAGAGCATCGAACGGATGGGAGAACGTCCGGAGCTGGCCATTCAATTGGCTGAGATCTTTGCCTGGGATCTGGATTTTTATACGGACCCGCAGGAAGGCGACCGGTTCTGCATTCTCGTTGAGAAGAAAGATTACGCGAACGGGCAGTCATCCACTTACAGAAGAATTCTGGCTGCATCGTACGAGAACGCGAGCGAAACCTTCGAGGCTTTTGCGTTTGAGGATGAGCAGGGGAAACCGCAGTTTTACGCGCGCGACGGGCGGGCTCTTCGGGCCGCGTTTCTGAAATCGCCGATCAAGTTCGACGTGCGGATCAGCTCGCGATTTTCACACCGGCGTTTTCATCCGGTGTTGAAACGCTACCGGCCCCATTTGGGCACGGATTACGCGGCACCCACCGGCACACCGGTGCAGGCCATCGCTTCAGGCCGCGTGGTCTTTTCGGGTTACTCGCGAGGCGCCGGGAATCTGGTCCGCGTCGAGCACACGGGCGGCTACGAGACGTACTACATGCATCTTTCGCGAAGGTACGTGCGGACCGGACAGCGCGTGGAACAAGGGCAGCGCATCGGCGCCGTGGGGGCCACCGGCCTTGCCACGGGTCCTCACCTGGATTTCCGTTTCCGTAAGCAGGGGAAATTCGTCGATTTTGAGCGGCTGCGGCTTCCGCGGGAATCGAAGTTGAGCGCGGCGCGCATCGGGGCCTTTACAACAGTTCGCGATCAATACGACGGCTTGATACGAGCGGCCTCCGGACGGGCACTCGCCACGGTAGCACGCGCCGGATCTCCCGCCGGGACTCCATAGTTTCGTCCGAACCGACCCGGCGGCTAGCGGCTCGCCAGGCCTTGCGTCAGCTCGATGCGGGTTCCCCAGGGATCTGTCACGAACGCGATGATCAGGCCCAGATCGTCGCGGCGTGTTGGCTGCATGTCGAGCTTGATGCCCGCCGCTTCCAGTTTCTTGCAGAACGCCTGGATATCACCGACTTCGAACCCGATGTGGTCCACTGCCCGCCCTTTGGACGGCAGGGTTGGTTTGTCCGCGGGGTTCCAGGATAGATTGACGCCGGGCAGATCGGCTGTCTGGAACTTGCCTCGCGTGCCCGGCACAGCGCCGAACGTATCGGCATACCACTGGCGCATCGCGTCCACCTGGTTGCTGGCGAAATGTACGTGATGATGGACCACCGGGTGGGCGATGCCGGGCAACTCCGAGAACTCCACTTTCACGTCGTCGGGAAACATGGCGAACAGTTGTTTCGTAGCCGGCATTTCGCGCTGGATGCGTACGCCGGCGGCCGTAAGCTTCGCTTTGGTCGCGGCGAGATCCTGCACGCCGAATCCCAGGTGATCAATCACCGAGCCTTCGGTGCCTCCGCCGGACTCCCCCTTCCGGAATCCGACAAAAACGCCGGGGAACATCGCGTATTCGAGCGGCCCACGTTCCACCAGCTTGCCGCCCAGTACGTCAACCCAGATTTTTTTCTGCAATTCCGGTTGGGGTGTAACGATGTGGATGTGTCCCATCGAGACTCCCGAGCTGTTGTGCGGAACGATTTGTGCGAGTGCGCAAGCCGTGGCACCGGCAACGAGTAAAGCGAATCGTATCATGCCCTGAGATTATGCCATACCTCCGAGGAGCCGTCCGTATCCCTGCGTCAGGGCGGAGGCAGAGTGTCATTCCTGGCACGACGAGCCGTCCTGTTCGGCCAGATCGATCAGCTTTCTCGCAATCTTTCTCCCCATGTCCGAACCGGCTTCGTGATCGCTCCGGAAGTGAATTCCCGCAGCCAGACGCGACAGCCCGGCTTCCTCGCCGCGCATACGGAAATACGCGGCGTCATCCGGGAAAAGGTAGGCAAGGATTTCCGCTCTGGTGGTGGAGAGGATAGAGTGGTTGGAAGGATAACTCGGAAAGTTCGGGGTGGCGAAAACTGTGGTCAATGATGTGTCCTGCTGCGCGGGACGGATAGTCCAGTACGTGTATTTCCCGTCGTTAGAGGCGATCATGGCATCGAATTGCGCAATCGCAACCAACGCGTAAGCGCGGGCCGCGCAGGGTGGATTCCGGTCCGCTCCCGTCTCGAACATCTTCTGCCCCGCAGTGCTAAAGAACCATGTGTGAACTCCTTCGCCTGTCTGCCAGAAGAACGCGGATGCGTTTGAGTTAAATGTTCGCGCGAAGTTCTTCAACTCGGCGATTTCGGCAGCGCGCGCAGGCGAATCGTAAGCGGGAGGAGGCGCGGGGCGGAACTCGGAAGCCGAAGCAAGAAACCAGGGCCGCCACAACGGGGCAGTGACAAATCCGGGGTTAGTGCCCGTCCACATTCCCGGGCCCGACTGCGCCGTGCCCGTCCACGCGGCATCCGTGCGATCCATTCGCGCGGATTCGACTACCTTCCGGCCTACGGCGCGTCCCAAGTCGAGGCCCGCGGTCACGTCGCTCGGATATTGGACTCCGGCAAACAGCCGCGATCGTGCGGCTTCATCGGCCAAATCCCGGAAGTTCGCGGCCTCATTCGGGAACAGGTATGCCAGCACCTCAGCGGCAGCGGCTGAAACCACGGCATGTTCGCTGGGATAAGAGGGACTGTCCGGCGTGCGCACCAGTGGCCGGATGGCAGGGTCGGCCTCGCTTGGCCGCGGGCGATTGTACGTGTACTTCGAGTCCCAGGCGGCTGCGGTTGCGTCATACATGGCAACGCTCAACAGCGCATAGGCGCGAAAAGAGAGTGGACTGACCGGCAGCCTTCCGCTGCGAACGCGATCCGACAGCATCTCTATCCATCGATAGGGCGGAGCGCCGGCATCCCAGAACCGGATCTGCCGCGCCGCCTGCTCATCACGGCGTGTCATGAATTCTTTAAGCCATCGCAGTTCGCCCTCGGTGGAGGCAGTGCCGGCGGGAGGCGGCAACCGCAGCTCGCTTCCCGAAGCTAGTACCCAGGTTCGCCAAGCTCCCGCATCGGAACCGGCGGGTGTTGGCGCAGAAGTTGGAATCGTTGAGGCGAGACACAGCCCCGTAATCATGCTTGCAGCCCAGATCAGACGTTTCATAAATTGTCCTTTGATCGAGCATGAACCCGAACCGGGCGCACCACCATGAACAATTCCGAATCAGATTCTGATCCGGCGGTGCTATAATCCTGACCACGGGGGGCTGGGCCGTGAGCCGGCAGAGCCGGACAACAATCATTCGATTCGGCGGCTATGAGTTGAACGTCCGTGCGGGCGAGTTGCGCCGCGATAATGGAACGCCGGCCCGGATTCAAGACAAACCCCTGCAATTGCTGCTCCTGCTTCTCGAAAGGCCGGGCGAACTCGTTACGCGGGAAGAGATTCGCGAGCGCGTGTGGGGCCCGAGCCGCTACTACGATTTCGAGGACAGCCTGAATCAAGCCGTGCGCAAGCTGCGGGGCGTTCTGGGAGAAAGCGCTTCCAATCCGCGTTTCATCGAAACAATTCCGCGGCGGGGATATCGCCTTATTTCGCCGGTCGAAGAGCACCGGCGTCCCGATGGCGGCAGCAATGGGATGGGGGGCGCGAGAGAGGGAGCCGTCGGACGGCAGCGCGAGTTGTCCGAGCTGCACCTGGAAGCAGCCGCGGCGGCGGAGGGTAGCGGCCGGGTGGTTTGCATCTCGGGCGAACCCGGAATCGGCAAGACGACGCTGGCCGAATGCCTCTGCGAACAACTCTCCGCCGAACGCGACACCCGCATCGTTATCGGCCGGTGTTCGGAGCGACTCGCCGGCACGGAAGCGTATCTCCCCGTTTTGGAGGCACTCGAGAATTCGATAGTCGGCGATGACTGCGCCGCGTGCGCGGAGCTATTGAAGAGAACTGCGCCGAGCTGGTTCTTACAACTGGCACACGCGCTGTCCGGTATCGATACGGGCGAGCCGCCGGCGGTGGACGCGTGGACCGCTTCGCAGGAGCGAAGGAAGCGTGAGTTTCTTACCTATGTCGATGCGTCGTCCCGGGAACGCCCGCTGGTGCTCTTCATCGAGGATCTGCATTGGGCCGATGTCTCTACGGTCGATCTTCTTTCGTACGTTGCAGCGCGT
The DNA here is from genome assembly GCA_035714225.1 of Bryobacteraceae bacterium. GTDB lineage: Bacteria > Acidobacteriota > Terriglobia > Bryobacterales > Bryobacteraceae > CAADGY01. The sequence continues at coordinate 8,126 of DASTMK010000338.1, forward strand.
TGCGCCGCGATGCCGCTGTTGATTCTGGGGACATACCGGCCCTCCGACCTCCTTCTGAGTCGTCATCCTTTCCTGGATGTCAGACTGGAATTGCAGACCCGCAGGCTATTTCGCGAGATCGAATTGACGCCGCTTGGACAGGATGATGTCAAGACCTACGTCGATCTGAAATTTCCAGGCAACCGGTTTCCGGCAAACTTCAACCCTTCTATTTATCAGCGGACGGAAGGCAGTCCGCTTTTCATGGCCGATCTGCTGCGAGATATGCGGAACACCGGAATCATCGCGGTGGAAGAAGGCGAGTGGGTGCTGACGCGGCCCTTAGCCGAGATCCAGAACGCCATTCCGGATTCCGTTCGCGGCATGGTCGAACGCAAGATCGGAAAGCTCTCTCCGGACCACCGGCGCCTGCTCGAGACAGCCAGTGTACAAGGCTACGACTTTCAGTCTTCGGTATTGGCGCGTGTGTCAGCCCTGGATGGCATCGCTGTCGAGGAAACGCTGGACTACCTTGAACGGAAGCACCGTCTGGTCCGGTTGATAAAAGAGGAGAGCTTTCCGGATTCGACTTTCACTTTGCACTACACTTTCTCGCATGCGCTGTACCAGGAATTCCTTTACGATTCACTGCATGCGAGCCGGAAAGCCGCTCTGAGCGCGGCGGTAGCGGAGGAGCTGATCGCACTGCATCGTGGCGGCGTGGAAATCGCTTCGCAACTCGGCCCGCTGTTTGAGACAGCGCGCGATCGGAACCGTGCCGCGCACTTCTTTGCCATTGCCGCCGCGAATGCTGGAAAACTATCGGCCAACAGGCAGGCAGTTGGTCTTGCAACGCGCGCCCTCGAAAACGCCCGGCAACTGGAAGGAGACATTCGCGAACGGCGGCTGCTGGAAGCCGGTCTCAGGCTGGCCGAAGCTCGCCTGGCGCTCTCGGAATTCGAGAGGTCCATCAAGCATTTCGAGTTCGCAGCCTCGGCGGCGGAGCGGCTGGGCGACGTCGAATCGCAAGTGGACGCGCTTTGCGGGGCGGCGATCTCTTGCGGCTACGTGAAAGACATGGATGGAATGCGCGAGCGCGGAAGCAAGGCGCTCGAAGCGGCCAGAGCCGCCGGCACGACCCCGGCCTTCGCGCAGAGCGTGCTGGGATTCGAACGGATGTTCGCGGGCGATCTGGGCATTGCACGCCACTACCTTGACCAGGCGCTTCCTGCCTTGCGCAATCACGGACCGGTTCATGCCGCCGTTTTCGCTTCCGGCAGCCGCGCTCTGCTCGATCACTTCCAATCCGAATACCGGGATGCGGATGAGGTGCTCGACTGGGCGATGGAGCAGTTGCGCCGGCACGGCTCCTGCTCCGATCTGTTGCGCAACCTGTGGGTGCGCGGAATGGTTCTAGGCAACCAAGGCCGGGTGTCGGCGGCGCTCGACACCCTGATGGAAGGAATGCGGCTCGCCGATTTGAATAAAGAGGCCTTCTGGTTTTCGAGGCTGCCAAACACGATCGGCTGGATCTACAGCGAGATTCTGGACTTCGAATCCGGATTGCGTTTCAACGAGGAAGGCGTCCGGACTGGGCAGAGTTCGGGAACGCCCGAAACGGAAGGTAATTCGCACATCAACCTGGCGAGCATCTATCTGGCCTTGCACGATCATGGGCGCGCCCGTGAACACCTTGACGAAGGCGACCGACTCCTGAACGAGCACCGGCATAAGCGCTGGCTGCGGTGGCGCTTCAATATCCGCCTGGATCTGGAGTTCGCCGGCTACGAGTTGGCTCTGGAAGATGCGGAACGGGCGCGAAGGCACGCCGGGCAGGCGCTGTCGCGCGCATCCGAAGCGGGCGCCAGGAAGCACGCGGCAGCGGCTCACAAGCTGTTGGGCGACGTTTGTGCATTGGAGGAGAACTTCGCTGGATCTGCCTGGCAATATGACGCCGCACTCGCGATTCTCGACCGCAATCCGTGCCCGCTCATCGACTGGAAGATCTCTCGCTCGGCCGCGAGTGTGGCGGCGTACGCGGGAGATCCAAAACGCGCCTCTCGCTTACACAAACGCTTCGAGAAGACCGCCGCATTGGTCGGCGGCTCTATTCGGGATGACAAGCTCCGGCGAAGGTTCCTGGAGTCCGCCGGAGTAAAAGGGATGGCTCCGGCTAGCCGAGCTTCCATGGCGCGCGGTACTCCCGCGTAACCAGGGCGTTCGCCGCGGCGTTGCCCGGCACCGTTTCCGTTTTGGGGTCCCATTCAATGCGGCTATGGGAGCGCAACGCAATGTTACCCAGATGCGCAACGGTGGAAACGTGGTGGCCTACCTCCAGGTTCTCGACTGGCGCTTTGCGGGTTCGTACGCAGTCGAGAAAGTTGCGCGCGTGATTCGCGCGAACCTTCTCATCCACTAACGCCGCCCGCTTCATCTCCACTACGGAGGTTCTGCGCTTCGGCTCGGCGATGATTTCCCAACCGGTGGAATCGACAATCAACGTGGCATCCGTTCCGGTGAAGAATACGCCGTGTTCGCGCCGGTCCGGACCCAGGCCGCAACCCACCTGGTGTTCCCAGATCAGCGTGTAGGAGGGGAAATCATAAACCGTGATCTGCGTGTCGGGGGTTTCGGTGTTGTCTCGCAGAACATACTTACCGCCGGAAGAAACGACGCTCTTCGGCCATTCGGGGCCCATGCCCCACAAGGCGATATTGATGAGGTGCACGCCCCAGTCCGTCATCAGTCCTCCGGCGTAGTCCCAGAACCAGCGGAAATTGAAATGGAACCGGTTCTTGTTGAACGGGCGCGACGGAGCGGGTCCGAGCCACATGTCGTAATCGACGCCTGCCGGTGCCGGCCCATCCGGCGGATTGCCGCATTCCTTGACCCAATCGAGGTACGCGGTGCAGCGCACCTGGCGCACTTTGCCGATCTTGCCGGACTGCACCATTTCCACGGCTTCGCGGTAATGCTCGCCGCTTCGCCACTGGGTGCCCATCTGTCCGATGCGTTTGTACCTGGCTGCGGCATCTCTCATGGCACGGCCCTCGGTGATGGTCGTCGCCAACGGTTTTTCAACGTAGACGTCCTTGCCGGCCTCGAAGGCGGCAATGGTGGGCGCTGCATGCCAGTGGTCCGGAG
>DASTMK010000339.1:0-16365 GCA_035714225.1 Bryobacteraceae bacterium
TTTGTACTTCTTGGTCTCCACTTCCCGGAAAAAGTCGTGCACGCCGTCGGATACAATCTGCCTCTCCTGTTTGGTCAGCTCCGCGAAAGGCACATCGAAGCGTACCTTCCCCCGCGCCTTGCGGCGAAACTCGTCGTAATACCAGGCGTATTGCGGCTTGGTCCAGGGATCTACCGCGCCGTCTTTTAACGAAACCCAACGGTCCGGCACGACGAGATCCATGTCGTAATCGATGGTGTTGCCGAACCCCTGGCAGCGCGGGCAGGCGCCGAATGGATTGTTGAAGCTGAACAACCGCGGTTCGGGGTCTTCGAATACAATGCCGCATTGCTTGCAGGCAAACGTCTCGCTGAAACGAATCCGCCGGACCGGTTCGTGCACGGCCTGTTCGAAAATAACTTCACCGCACTCGCGATAACAGATCTCGATGCTGTCAACGATCCGCTGGTGAATGCCGGGCGCAATCACAAGACGGTCTACAAGCACAAACAACGGCTGGTCGAAATCGATTTCCAGCAGCGATTCGGGCGATGAAAACTCGTACGTCCCCGGCGGCTGATAGAGGCGGTTGAACCCTTTCTTCCGGAGGTCGAACAGGCGATCTCTCAACGCCTGCGCATCGTGTGATACCTGCACCGGAAACAACACGTACCAGCGCGAACCTTCGGGCTCGGCCAACAGGCGTTGCGCCACCTGGTCTACCGTATCGCGCTCCACGCGCTGCCCGCACTGCGGACAGTATGTTCGGCCGGCGCGCGCAAACAGCAACCGCAAAAAATCGTACAGTTCGGTCGCTGTGCCTACGGTTGACCGCGGATTGCGCGTGGTGTTCCTCTGCCGGATCGCTATGGGTGGAGCGATACCCTGAATGTCGTCAACCGCCGGTTTTTCCATGCGCTCCAGAAACTGGCGTGCATACGCCGACAGCGATTCCACGTACCGCCGCTGTCCCTCGGCGTAGATGGTATCGAAAACCAGCGACGACTTTCCTGAGCCTGAAACTCCCGTGACAACCGTCAGCGCGTTGTGCGGAATCGCCAGCGAGATGTTCTTGAGGTTATGTACGCGAGCGCCGCGAATCAGAATGGAGTTTTGCCGTGAGCTATCGGGTCGGGGTCCTATGTTCTTATTATAGGAGACTCGCCTGATGGATCCCGCTGAACGCATTCGGAGGAAGCTGCTCGACTGGTACCGCCGCGCGCGCCGGCCTCTGCCTTGGCGTGCCACCAGCGATCCGTATCGCATCTGGGTGTCGGAAGTGATGCTACAGCAAACGCGGGTTGTGGCGGTTATTCCGTATTACGAGAGATTCATAAAGCGTTTCCCGGATGTAAAATCGTTGGCCGAAGCCCCCGAACAGGAACTGCTGGCATGTTGGAGCGGATTAGGATACTACTCGCGCGCCCGCAACTTACAGCGAAGCGCGCAAATGATAGTGGAAATGGGAGGATTTCCGGAAAATTTCAAAAGAATCCGCTCCCTTCCCGGCATCGGTGATTATACCGCCGCCGCGATTGCAAGCATCGCTTTTGGCCTTCCACATGCCGCGTTGGACGGGAACGTCCTGCGCGTTCTCAGCCGCCTGTCGAACGACGCGGGCGATATCCGGGCGCGTGAGACGGGAGAACGGATATCGGCGCTCGCTTCACGCTTGCTCGACAGGAAGAACCCCGGCGATTTCAACCAGGCGATGATGGAACTCGGAGCGACTTTATGCAGGCCGAAGCGGCCTCAGTGCTTATTGTGCCCGCTTGCATCGGAGTGCAATGCGTTGGCGGCGGGTAGGCAAAATGAGCTGCCCGTGAAACTGCGCGGCGCGCAAACGATTCAATTGGAATATACTTTGCTGCTGGTGCGGAGAAACGGGTGTTTCTTGTTAAGGCAACGCAATACGGCTTCCAGAAAGCTTGCGGGTTTTTGGGAAGCCCCCTGCACGGCCGATCTGCCGGCGGCGCGAGTGGGCCGCGAGATCGGCCGCTTCAAACACTCCATCATGCATCACGAGTATCGTGTGACCGTCCGATTTGCCTCGGTTGTGAAGTGCCCTCCCGGCTTTCGCTGGATTGACGCCAGTACCCTTGAACAGCTTCCGTTAACAACCGCAACAAGGAAAGCTCTAAAGCTGTTATGACTTGTGAAATCTAGCCCGGTTTCATCGGTATTTCCGGATTTTCCGGTTAAACTGATCTGGAAAACTGGGCCATGAAACAACGAAAACGATTACTGTTTGCAAAAAGCGTCGCGATCTTAAGCACGATTCCGGCGTTGATATATGGATTCGCTAGTGGTCCGCTACCCAACAAATCGGGGGCGCCCGGTGGTGGTCTCTGCACCGAGTGTCACGTCGGGAGCGCGGCTGGTACCAGCATCGCGGTTACGGCTGCCTCGGGAACTACGTACACTCCCGGTCAGGCACAACAGATTACAGTACGTATTACAGAGGCGGCCAACGTTTACGGATTTCAGGCGACCGCGCGCACGTCCGGAAATCAGCAGGCTGGCAGCTTTACCTCTGGCGCGGGCATGAAGGTCATTTCCGGCGAAGGCTTCCAGTTTATCGAGCACAATACGCCATCGAGCAACAGTACCTTCACCTTCCAATGGACTCCCCCCGCTAACGCTTCTGGCGACATCACGATCTATGCGGCGGGCAATGCCGCGAATGGGAACGGAGACCATACCGGTGACCACATTCACAGTGGCAGGCTCACGCTAACCGCCGCCGGTTCGCAGCAACCTCGTCCCACGATCGGACAGAACGGTGTATTGAACGGCGCCAGCTTTCAGCCGCAGATCGCAGCCGGTACGTGGGTGTCCGTGTTCGGAACGAACTTTGCTTCCGCCGAACGTTTCCTTCTCGGCTCCGATTTAATCAACGGCAACACGCTGCCGACCGAACTCGAAGGCGTGCGCGTCGAGATTGACGGAAGAGCGTCGCCCATCGGCTACCTGGGCCCCAGTCAGATCAACGTTCTTGCGCCGGATGGCACATCCTCGGGACCGGTGCGCGTGGAAGTGAGAACGGCAGCCGGCACGAGTGAAGCGGCCATAGTGACATCCCAGGCCGTTGCTCCCGCCTTCTTCCTGTACGATCCGGAAGGCCGCAAGTACATCGCCGCACAGCATGGAGTCGGCAACGCTCCTTTAGGCAAGGCGGGCCTTGTTGCAGGCTCGACGCCCGCGGCTCCGGGCGAGACCATCATTCTGTACGCTACGGGCCTGGGTCCCACCGATCCCGCTGTGCCAGTGGGGCGAATTCCGTCGGGTGCCGCGCGTATCCGCGAGAATATCACGGTGCGTTTCGGTGAAACCGCCGCCACGGTGGACTATGCCGGCGTGAGCACCTGTTGCGCCGGACTATACCAGATCAATGTGGTCGTGCCGGCGACGGTCCAAAGCGGAGATGTAGCGGTAAGGGCGCAAATCGGCTCGCTCCAGACCCAACCGGACACCTTCATCACAATTCAAGCTCAGCAGCCTCAGGCTCAACCTCAACCTCAACCTCAGCCGGAGCCGGAGACTCCGTACGGCGAGACGTATTACTAAACAAACCTATGACCGCTTCTACTTTGAGATGGTAAGTGAATCCTCGCGATCGCCAAGAGTCCGCTATTGTTGTTCGGAAACAGCGGATCCCTTCCCGCCGCACCCAACCCGGTTCTCAAAAGAACGGGAGCCCAGGTAGACGGCGGATTGAATTGCACGGCATGCCACCAGACTTATGCGCCCGCGAACTCAGACAACCGCGGGCGCGTTGTCGTCGAGAGCGCTTACTACAAACCCGGCCAGAAGCAGATCGTTCGAGTACGTGTCGAACATCCGGAAGCGCAGCGCTGGGGCTTTCAGTTAACGGCGCGGACCGCCAGCGACGAAACGAAAACGGCCGGCTCCTTCACCTCATCCGCCAGCGTGCGCGTGGAGTGCGACGATGGTTCGCTTCGCGGAAGCCTTCCACCCTGCGCCGAAGGCACGCTCCAGTTCGCCAATCATACGATGGAATCGACCCGCAATGGGACCCCCGGTGGTGTCTGGTGGGATATCGAATGGACTCCCCCCGCCACCGACGTAGGGGATGTAGTTTTCTATGCGGCCGGGAATGCCGCAAACGGGAACGGCACAAATGTTGGCGACAGGATATATACCACAGCACTTCGCGTCGGTGGGTGCAGTACGGCCGTGAAGCCTTCGATTCGCGGGGTGGTGAATGCGGCTACGTATCAGCCTGGAGTCGCACTGAACACGATTGTCAGCATATTCGGCGCGGGATTCGCCGGCGCCGGACAGATGCGTGCCGCCGGAATCGGCGATTTCGATCACGGAAACTTCCCGAAGGAACTCGCCTGCATGGCGGTGGAGATCAATGGGCAGCGCGCGCCGGTAGTGTATGTGCAAGGGGACCAGATTAACGCGCAGGTTCCGACGATGCCGGTATCGGGCCCTGTCGAAATGCGTGTGCTCGCCAATCCCGGAGCGCCCAATCAGATGGCGAGCGATCCGGCCACCATTCAGATGCAGAACCACGCGCCGGCTCTGTTCACCTTTGGAAGTTCGAACAGCGTCGCCGCTGTTGTGCCCGGGACCGGGCAACCTATCGCCAATCCGGACGTGATCCAGAATGGCAGACCCGCACGGCCCGGTGAAATCATTGAGCTGTACGGCACCGGTTTCGGTGTCACCGAACCGGTCTATCAGGCTGGTGAGCGTCCGTCGGAAGGGGCTCGCATCCGCGATCCTTTCACCGTCACCATCGGTGGAACCACGCTGCGGGCGGAGGATGTTATCTATGGTGGCATCGCTCCCACGTCGATCAGCGGTCTGTTTCAGTTCAATGTCCGGCTTCCCGAGTCGATGGCGGATGGCGATCTCCCGGTGGTAATCCGCATCGGAGGCCTTGAGACCCAGAACGGCGTGATAATTCCGGTAAAAAGATAGTAGAATCGGAACTAGGTACAACACCCTAGTCCTATGAAAGCAGCGATTCCGCTGCTGGCCTTGTTCGCTCTTTCGCCTATGCTTCAGGCGGCAGAGAGCGGGCAGCGCGTGGCCATTACTTATTCCTCGGCAAGCGTAGTCAATGCGGCGAGTAATGTTGCGGTATTGGCTCCCAATACCATTGCCAGCATCTACGGCGAAGGACTCTCCTGGAAAGAACGCAGCATTTCCGAGGACGATATTCGCAGTGGCAACATGCCGACAATATTGTCCCAGACCGGTGTGCGTGTAATCGTCAACAATATTCCGGCATGCATTTATTATGTTTCGCCGGGACAGATCAACTTTCTGGTTCCGGCGAACCTGTTACCCGGTCCGGCAACCGTTCGAGTGACATTGGACGGTGCGGTGGGTCCGAAGGCTGAGGTCGAACTGCTGCCCGCCGCACCCGCCTTCTTTCAACTGGACGCCGAGACCATCGTGGCGACTCACGCCGACGAGGCAGCAGTTACCGCGGAGAATCCGGCCAGGCCCGGCGAAATTGTAGTGCTCTACCTGACTGGGCTGGGGCGAACGAAGCCATGGTTTCGTTCGGGGGAAATCGTAACACAGGCTGCATGGATCGAAGACCGGTCCAAGCTGACGTTGCTGATTGACGGCGAGCCGGTGGAGCGTTCCCGGATCGAATATGCCGGTGTGACGCCCGGATCAGCGGGGTTGTATCAGATCAACGTCAAGCTTCCGGATAGCATCCGGGAGAACCCCGAGATTCGAGTATTAATGGACGAGCAGGCCAGCCAGGAAGGACTGCGTTTACCAGTGAATCCGAATCCAGCGCCTCCAGAGCCGGAATAGCAACGTAACCCGGGTGCCGCGGGGCACGTTTACAATAGTTGGGGAGTATCTATGCGATATCTGCTGGCGGTGGTGATTTCCGGTTGTTGCCTTGCATACGGGCAGGAAGCCGGCCAGGAGAAGGAATCGGCGCGTTGGGAGGAAGCATCTCAGGCGAGCACTGCCGGCGAATACGTGGTGGAACCGGGCACTCGCGTTCCGCTCAACCTTATCAACAGCATCAGTACCAAGCATGCGGCCGAAGGCGATCGCGTCTACCTGGAAACCGCTTTCCCCATCCTGACCAGGGGCCGTATCGTTATTCCTCCGGGAAGCTATGTCGCGGGCACGGTCACACAGGTGAAGCGCCCCGGACGTCTCAAAGGCAGAGGAGAGTTGTACCTGCGGTTTGATTCACTGACGCTGCCCAACGGCGTCACCCGGGACTTCCGCGCGCGCATCGGCGGCCTGGATGGACGCGCCAGCGAAGAACTCGACAGGAGCGAAGGCAAGATCAAGAGCGAAGGCAACAAAGGTGGCGATGCTCGCACGGTGGGTGAGGCTACCGCCGCGGGTGCGTCGGTGGGAGTGATTGCCGGAAGCACTGCGGGCCGCGCCGGAATGGGCGCCGGCATCGGAGCGGCAGCCGGCGCTACGGCGGGACTCGTTGGTGTGCTGCTTTCACGCGGCCCGGAGGCGGTATTGGCCAAGGGAACGACGGTGGAAATGGTCCTCGACCGCCCGATCCACTTCACGGAAGAGGAAGTGGCGTTTACGCAACCGCCGCCCCGCCGGTCCTCAAGCGATGGACCTGGTCCCGCGCCAAGCAGGAAAAGCCGCAACCTCCCGATGCCCGGGCGATATCCGCTCGGCTGGATGTTTTAAACACGACGCCGATAACCACTCTCTGGCGGTCGTGGCTCGAAAACGAATGCTGAGCCGCGAGTGCGCGGAGCCGGCTCGCGATTTCCCGGGATTGCTCCATTTGAGAGTTGACACTTTTCTCAGGTAACATCACCAAATAGGAGCAACTTCTCGAAATGATGCAGAACAGGCGTAGTTTTCTTCAGGGTGCGGCCGTAGCCGCCGTGGCTGGTTCAGCCTCCCGGATACTAGGGGCTAATGACCGGGTGAACGTTGCCGTGGTGGGACTCGGTGGGCGTGGGCGCGCTCACGTCACGGAGTGGGCGAAAGTTCCAGGGTCGCGAATTGTCGCACTCTGCGATGTAGACCAGGCTGCGCTGGAACGCGGCCAGGCCCTTGCCGAAAAGGCGACGGGCGAGAAGGCGAAGGGCTACGTCGAGATGCGGAAGCTCTTCGAGGATAAAGATATTGACGCGGTCTCGATGCCGCTGCCCAACCATTGGCATGCGCTCGCAACCATCTGGGCGTGCCAGGCGGGAAAAGACGTATATATCGAGAAGCCGGCCTGCCATAACGTCTGGGAAGGCAAAAAAATGGTCGAGGCCGCCCGGAAGTACAACCGCATGGTCCAAATCGGCTCGCAAAGCCGCACTGTGCCGATGAAGATCCGTGCCATGCAGCTTTTGAAGGAAGGCGTGATCGGCAAGGTCTATCTTGCCAAAGGATTGTGCTACAAGCGCCGGCCCTCCATCGGTCACAAACCTGATGGACCCGTGCCGCCAGGTGTGAACTGGGATCTCTTTCTCGGCCCTGCCCCTATGCGCCCGTTCAATGAGAACCGCTTCAAGTACAACTGGCACTGGTTCTGGGATACAGGGAACGGAGACATCGGCAACCAGGGCGTGCATGAGATGGACATCGCCCGCTGGGGCCTGGGGGTGGCATACCCGAAATCGGTTGTCTCTTTCGGTGGGAAGTATATCTACGATGACGACCAGGAGACGCCGAACACGCAATACGCAAGCCTCGATTACGGCGGGATGCAGATCGATTTCGAAGTGCGCGGAATTTTTACGGATGGAACCCAGGCCATGCCGCGGCAGGGCCGGAACACGGTGGGAGATTTATTCTACGGCGCCGACGGATACATGTCGATAGACGACGATGGATTCCAGGTCTACAAGGGCGAGAAACATGAAAAGGTCATGGATGAAAAAGCCGAGCGCGGAGTAAGCTCGACCATGGCGCACATGGACAATTTCGCCAAAGCCGTGCGGAGCCGCAATTACAAAGACCTCACCGCGGATGTGGAATTGGGCGTTATCTCCGCCGACTTGTGCCACCTGGCGAACATCGCTTACCGTGTGGGACGGAAGCTGACGTTCAATGCGCAGGCGAGCCAGTTTGTGAACGATGCGGCGGCGAGCAAACTGTTGACTCGCGACTATCGCAAACCTTACGTAGTACCGGATAAAGTGTAAAATCCTCTGGCCGGACGGCTACAGATCCAGACGTTTTCCGTCCGGCCCCCAACCCTTCGTACAGAAGTGCGAGCCCTCCGGACTCCTGTACCTCACCTGTGCCAATTCCGGCGTGTCGAGTTTTCGGTGGTCTTGTATTCGAGACTCCAGCGCGAAATCAAGAATGCCACTTGTCAGCATGGTGCGCTCGACAGGGTAGGGCGGCTTGCCCGTCTCAAACAGGATTTCAATGTTCTTCACCAGGCAGCCGAAATGATGGTGCGGCCGGCCCGATTGGAGGTTCATGAGTGTGGCCACAGGCTGCGATGATCCCTTCACATCCACCGCAACCGTGAAATCCTGAACCAGGCCGGTTAACAGGAATGCCGCTGCCTTCAGTCCGTCGTTGTAGTCGATGACGAACACCGCCGGCTTCTTGACGAGTTCCTTCGGATCTCCTGGCTTGCGCGTGTTGCTGCGGGTGATCGCCGAATCGAAAAGCCGTTTCACCCAACCATTCTGTTCGATGAAATTCCAGCAGTCCTGATTTTCCAGGCATTGCACGGCGCGAACACCCGTTTCGCCTCCCGTGCGGCGTTCCACCATGCACTGAAGCGCTTCGAGTACGTGGAAACCGTAGATGTCGAGTCCGCTGAAGGAGATTGCGACCGCATGACGCTGCCGCGCTCCATAGGGAGTGTCTACGGCCGGCACGCGCCACGCGACTGGTGCGGAAGAGCCGGCGAGCATCGGAAAGCCCAGTTCGCGCGAAATCTCCACCATGCGTTTCGCCTGACGCCAGTTCCACGAGAGGTGTTTATCGTTGAACACGGGAACTGCTCTGCCGTACTTCCGGAAAACGTCGGTGATCTTCAGAAACATCTCGAACCGCGGATAGAGTTTCTGTTCCTTGTCGTTCATCGGATAATCACCGTGTTCGCCAATCAGTAGGACGCCGTCCACCGCAAGGTTGCTGCCTCCCAGCGTCAAGGCGTCATAGACGGTACGAAAAATCGGAACACCGTATTTCTTTGCCCGTTCGCGGCTCATGTCGGTCTTCGGCACCTGCTCCGTGAACATCGAGACGATCTTTGAGCGTGGGTAGGGCGGCTGGTCGTCCTGATTGTAACCCTCCAGGTACTTTCCGACGATCACGTCGGCGTGCGAGTTAGGCCGGTACTCGGTGATGATCGCGGCAATCTTCTTCGGAGGACCGGACTGCGAGGCACCCGCGAACACGGTTGAGCCGGAGAGAGCGAGAAATGTACGTCGATTCATGAGGAACCAGGAATGGAGAATAGCGTATCAGAAAAGTCCCACTGGTAACTTTGCCCGGTTAATATTTCAAGAGGAGGAGCAGTGAGGTTCTTCGCACCGTTGGTACTGTTGATAGCCGCGCAGGTCTTTGCGTTGGATGCCGTCGGCCGCATGGAGCGCCTTCAGATTGGCGGCGAGTGGTGCTTCATCCGGCACCCAGCACGCAACCTGCATGCCGGCGAAGCGATTGTGATTTTGCATGGCAACGGGCATACGGTGGAATCTACAACCTCTACCTGGGAGCAGCAGCGTTCGCTTCGCGGGCTAATGGACCGCCTGTCAGCCGCCGGGTATCTGATTGCTCAAAGCAACCACACCGCTACCCGCTCGAACGGCATGTGGGGCAACCCGGAAAGTTGCCGGTCGGTGGTGGCCTTGATGCGGCACCTCGAGAATAGCGGCGTGCGCCGCTTCCACGCGATTTCCAACTCGGCCGGCAACCTGGTATTGCTGAACCTGCTTCTATCGGGTCAGGCACGGTTCGAAAGCGCAGCCGCCATCGCAGGAGTGGTGTCCCTTGAGTCCATGTACAGGTGCCCCGCTGGAGCAAACCGGGTGACGGGAATCGCGGAGGCATTCGCGTTCAGCCCCGCGTCGAGGTGCCCGGGAAATCCCGGCAGCGACACATCCTTCCGGAATGCGACGGCGGATTATGACCCCTTGCGCCGTATGCAGTCCATGAGCGATGGAGAAATCAGGCGGCTTCTGGGCAACACCCGCTGGCTGGGGCTTTATGAAACTCGCGATCCGAAGGTTCTTCCTGAAGAGAACATTCTCGCCTTTGCGCGCCGCTTGAAAACAGCGGGCGTTGCAGTGGAATTACGATCGCTCGACCTTGCTACGCACGGTGCCGGCGAGTTGTTCGATTCCTTCACTCCAGAAATTCTGCGCGTTCTTAGCGGCTCCCGCGCGGAGAATTCGGCTCAGGCGAGAATCTTCATTCCAACCCCGATTTTCGATAGCGCGTACTGGGTTTCCCGTAGGTAGCTGCCGTAGGAGGTCATCCAGTGGAAGCCCTTCATTTCTTCGAGTAAGGTATCGGTATCTCCCTTGATCGTAACGTCGATTTGAGACCGGCAGATCGGCATGAAGGGATTGTCGATGATCTCGCCTTCAAAGCCGGTCCAGTTGCGATTTCCAAAATCGGGAATCAGGTTCGTTACTACCTGCCCCTTGCTCATCTCTACCTTTGGCGCGGCGCCGTAATCGGATTCAAAATGGGTGAGCACTCGAACGGGCTCCGAGCGCCGGCCGTCCATTTTACGCGGGGCCGTGCAGTGCGCCAACGTCACTACTCCATGGTGCGGGTGAGTGGGATCATTCAGAAAAACAGGCTTGCCCGATATGTAGTGCAGCAGAACACCGGATGGAATCACTACGAAGTCCGATTCGCAGAATGCCATATAGCCTTCATCGTTGAGGATGCTCAGAGGCAGGCAGGCCGTCGTCTCGGAGACTTTCATGATGGTTCCCATACACTGGTTCACCGTCAGGGCATCCGTCTGGGCTTCATCCAACAAGTCGCGGAAAACATCGGTCAACAGGAACGCTTTCCGGACGAAGTCTCGCGACGTCTCGAGTGAGACTTCTTTCTGCGCCAGATAATCGTCCGCCATTGCATCGCAGCGTTTCACCCGTCGCGCGTCGGTCCGGGCCTTTTGGATGCGCTCTCCCAGTTCGTCGTAGCTCACCGTTCGCAGATCGAACTTCCAATCGTTTTTTGCATGATCGGGCGCCAGCCTTCCTCCCGCGCCCCAGCCACTCGGACCACCGATCGCCACCATGCGCTTGCCAAGCGTGTTCTTCAGGCCGTAGAGCCCACGAAGTTTACCGGCCAGGTCCGTCTGGCTGTCTACCACCACATCCTTGACGGTCATCCCCGGCTGGCCGAATTCATCCACGGTCTTGCGGAGAAATCGCGGGTGCGCGATCTCGTACCAAAGGTAAACCGGTCCCGAACGATGGCGCAGGAACATCAGGCTCCACTTGTCTGGGGTGACGAGCGCCTCCAGCGTTTTTCCCCCGCCTGAAGCGGCGTACATCAGTACGACATCGTGCCCCTCCCGGGCAATCCGGGCCGCCTGTTCCGGCGTTTGGACGGAAACAAGCGGCAGGAACCGGAAGCCGCCCGCTTGCGATAGCGCTTTCAATTCCGCGCCGATGCGTTCACGCTCCGCTGCGGCGTCCTGCTCGGTGAGCAACCCGCCCCAGGGCCGGTAACTCGTTGCCTCCCGCTTTGTAGGGATTTCGTACGTCAGAACGGGCTGAATTTTCAGGGGGACTGCGATGGGCGCCTGGCGCACCGCATTCTGGCTTGCTGCCGCCAGCGGGGTGATGGCCGCGGCGGCACCCGAAGCGAGAAAACTTCTCCGCGACATTCCCGGGTCGCAGCAGGCGCGCGACCGGCTACTGCAGGAAGAACAGTGAAGCGAAGTAAACAGATGATTTGAAGCCGCCATAACAAACTCCGTATGTCGGCCTGACCATATCAGAGTTTCAGATCTGGTGTCAATGAATCGCTTAGTTTGTCCGGATCAAAGATAGTCTTCGCCCTTGAGACTGCGTATAACGGACTTCTGCCATGCTTCGAGTTCAGTCCGCATACGCCGCACGCGCTCCGGATCCCGGGTGGACAGATCAACTGTTTCCCGTGGGTCCTTCGCCAGATCGAAGAGGGCATACGTTGCGTCGCTGCCATGAGGCGCTCGACGATGCAGTTTGTAATCGCCGTCGATCCACGCGGCAGGCCCCGGGAGATGGTTTTCGGAATATAGCCGCGCGCTATCTTGCCGGGAGGTGGGTGAGTTGGGCATTGGAGCGCCGCCGGACTGCTCGCGTGCCAGGGCCTCGAGCAGGTCCCTGCTGCGAACGGGAATGCCGGGTTCAGGGTAGACCCAAAAGCCCAACGGCCTGTTCCGTTCCTGTTTTCGTCCGTCGATCAGCGGCACGATGCTGTTGCCATCCAGCGGTTGCACCTGGTTCCTGACCTTGGCGCCCGCTAACTCGATGAGCGTTGGATAGATGTCCACTGTGCCGCAGGGCGTGAGGCTGATGCGCGGCTTCCGGATGCGTACCGGCCATTCGAGAATCGCGGGCACGCGAATACCGCCCTCGTCGAGCGTACTCTTTCCACCGGCAAGACCACCGGTGGAACCGACGGGAATGGCGCCGTTGTCGCTGTTGTACCAGAGCAAAGTGTTATCTGCTATCGCGAGCCTGCGAAGTTCTTTTCGCAGGTTGCCAATGGCCCGGTCCATGGCGGTAATCTCGCCGTAGAAGTGCTGCAATTTCTCGGGCTGATCCGAGTAGAGCCGCCGGTCGCTCTCGAGTGCCTCGTGCGGTGCGTGAGGCGATCCGAACCACACCACTGCGAGGAAAGGCTGCTTTCGGGCAATGGCCGAACGGATAAACTCGATCGCGGCGTCCACTGTTACTTGCGATCCTTCGCCCCGGGTCTGAATGACCTTTCCGTTCCGGCTTAACAGTGGATCGTTCTCGAAGAAGTTCGGGCTGGACAGCCACTCGTCAAATCCACTGCCCGATGGCGACACGGGGCTCTCCGCCCGTACACTGCCGACGTGCCACTTTCCGAAGTGTCCGGTTGTGTAGCCCGCGCCCTTTAGCGCCTCGGCAATCGTCACCTCCTGCGGCCTGATCGTGTGACCCCAGGAGAAGCAGCCGTAGCGGTTTGGATGACGGCCCGTCAGTACGCTGCCGCGGGTAGGAGAACAGACCGGAGCCGCCGCGTAAAAGCGTTCGAAGCGGAGGCCGGACGAAGCCATTTCATCGAGAACGGGTGTTTTCAATACCGGGTGAGACCGGTAGCCTACGTCGCCCCACCCCTGATCGTCGGCCATGCATAGGATGATGTTCGGACGGTCGCTCGCCGCGGCCTTCGTCGAGGTCCTGAGCGCGCCCGCGCCCGCCGTAAGACCTAGTAGAAATTTACGCCTTGGGATGGACATGGCGTTATTCTATCCCGCCGGCTGTTAGCGGTCTGTTACGATGTGTCAGGTTCGACGGTCTCAGATATGCAAGACGGCGCGGGGCTTGCCCCCGTCTTCGAGTTTTTTCCGCTCCGCTTCCACTTTGTAGCGCAAGAGGCGATCCGGTTTCCGGCCGGCAAGCCTGCCAATATTTTGCGCGGAGGCTTCGGCCTCACGTTCCGGAGGCTCGTCTGCGTCCCCGAGTGTCCAGGTGCGGAAGCGTGTACGCTGCGCTCCTCCTGCGCTTATGCGCGCGCTTTCGAACCGCACGCCGGAGCAAAGGGACCGAGCGGGTTAGCAGACGCGCCACGTCCATTCGTCTTCCGCGCTCGGCATCTCGACAGTGTGTTGCTTAATCCTGGACAGCCGTTTCATTTCGACTTTCATCTGTTCGATGTCGAGCGGCCTCCTTTTGCTCAACTGATCGAGGTTTTTGCCGAACTGGGCCGCGAGGGAATGGGGCCCGGGCGCGGGAAGGCGAATCTCGTCGGGGCCGATGTTCTCGACTCAGCCTGCCGCCCGCGCGTGCCACTGTTCGTGCGCGGCGATGCGCCGCGCGAGTTGGCGCCCATGCCCGTCGTGTTGCCACTCGGTCCCGCTACGAACAGTCCCACGCGCGTTACGGTAGACTTTGTCACTCCGACCGAACTCAAGACAGCCGGAGGTCTGGCATCGCGCCCCGATTTCCCGGTCCTGTTCAGCCGGATACGCGATCGCATCAGCGCCCTGAAGGCCCTCTACAGCCGGCGGCCGCTTGACATCGACTTTCAGGCCATGGCGAAGCGCGCAGAGAGCGTCGCCATCGTCCACTCCGATTTGCGCCATATCCGGATCGAACGGCGCAGCAGCAGGACCGGCCAGGCTCACCCGCTGGGCGGCTTCACCGGCACGGTTGAATACGAGGGAGAGATAGCAGAATTTCTGCCATACCTGCAAGCGGCAAGATGGACGGGCGTGGGCCGCCAGACCGTTTGGGGTAAGGGTGAGATCGTGGTGCGAGCCTGACGGGTTTGCAGGCTACGCTTCGAGGACCCTTCTCACCAGCATCAATTGCCCCAGGTGATACGAATTATGGTCGATGATCAGCAGCGCTTCGCGAAGCAGCGTCTGTCCGTCTCCCCACGGAAAAGGCCGGTTCAGATCTTGCCTGGGATCTTGTAACAGGGCCTCGAATGCGGCCAGGTCTTCGCGGAATAGCTGTACTGATTTTCGCCATTCCGCCTCGCCGGAAGGCGCTGGAGAAGCCGGCCAGTAACCATCCGGCCATTTTGGAGAAATGTAATCGGCAGAACGGCTGAATTCCAAAATGTCGTTTTGCGCGATACGCATGTGTTCCAATAACTCCCAGGCGGAGTGTGGCATCTTGCCGGGCCGTACTCCGGCTTGCTTCACCGGAAAGCCATCTACAGTGTCATCGAACGTAGCGTGCGCATGCCCGCCGCGCAGCACCTCGACCAGTTGCTTTCGCAGCGTCCTATCGTCTGCCATGGTGTCCTCCCGGTGACAGTGTGCCACGAATTGCATGAGGCCGGTGCGTCTTACCTCGAAGTCCGCGCCCAATTTACGCCGATCAGGAGCGCTAACGAATCCTGCCGCGTGCGGATGTAATAGAAATCGTAGAGTGGGCGCTCGAATCGGGTATAGCGAAGCTCCGGGTGAAGGCGCATGGCGCCCGTCTTGAACTCTACTCCTCCGGATGCCGCCACCCCCAGCGCCGAACGGTTAAGGAACGATCCGTCGGAACGAAAAGAATCTGTCAGGGATTTCGTCACCCATTCGATATGACTCACCCGGCGTAATGCCGGACCTCCGCCAATAACAACCGTTGCCGGTCCGATTCGAGCCGGCCGCCATTTCAGCAATAGAGGGACTTCCCAAGAATGCGCCGTCAAGGAAGTCGTGTATTGAACGATGGTATTGGTTTCCACGTGGCCCACTCTGCGTAGAAGAAAACTGCCTTCGAGCGATAGGCGTGAGTGAAAGCGCCAATCGAGCAGTGCGCCGGCGGCGTACCGGCGTGCAGGCGCATCCAGCACTGACGATGGCAGGGCCTCAGCCCGGATGTCGCTTACGCCCAACAGAGGCACACCCGCCAATACACCAAACTCGAGACAGCAGGGAATTTTGGCAGGCGGGGCTTCCAGGCGGTCTGCCGTTGTATAAGCGAGCCGCAGCACAGCCTCAGCCTGTGTCCTGGCGAGCCGCGATGGGGCTGATGTGCTCGATGTGCGCTCGGTATCCCATCTCGTAAGCCGGATACCGGGCGAGAGGCGCACGGGCCCGGCGCGGAAATCGAGTCCCGCGCCGAATACCGCACCAAAAGATGTGCGGCGGTTCATAGTCTCCGGCGAAGACGTTTCAAAACTGGTCGTTACCGTGGAGACTGCCGGCACTAGTATGCGTTCCGTGCGGACTCCGCGTTCCCTGATTCCGCTGAGACGGCGGATGGATGGCCCCGTGCTGAGGTAAGCATTCACACCGGGAAGGAAACGCAGACGAAGTTTTGCAAGAACGGGGAACTCCCAGGAGTTTCCCGTCGTCGAGGAGTTGATACTCACAATCGGACGGACAACCCCTGCAGTCGGAAACCCGCCTATCGAGAACGTATCGAATCCGAACCGTTTGTAGAGGGCACTGGCTTCCAGGCTCAACGGGCCAGACAAGCCAAACCCTATGGAAGGTCCCAATGTATACCGGCGCGGCGCGGAAGTAACCGTGCTGGATCCGACGCGGCTGCCCGCCGAATGATCGAGAATGAAATGCGTAAGCGGCACACCTCCGATTACACCGGCTTCTACTTGTGCGTATAACGGCGCCAGTCCTGCGGCGCTGGCGAGAACGGCAAAAACCCACCTTGACATTTATCCGAATGGTAGCTCCTTGCGCTCCCTTAAGGGGGGAGGAGCGTTTCCGCAGTCTTTTTTCCTATTGCATTCCAATACGGCAAGCAGTAGTATTGGTTAGCAATAGGA
>DASTMK010000340.1:0-4233 GCA_035714225.1 Bryobacteraceae bacterium
GCTGGCCATGGAGACGCCGGGCGTCGAAGGGCAATCGTTTAATCTGGCCGGACCCATCCGTCCTTCCGCCGAGGAATTCATGGAGATGGCGCGGAAACGGGCACGGCGGAATTTCCGTTTCTATCCGCAAAGCCTTTTGAAGATGCAGACGATCGAGATCCTGAAGTGGGCCGTAAAATGTGCCGCCAGGAAGCGCGATAACGCGTGGCCCAGCTTTCGCGATTTGAAGAGCCGGTCGCTGCGCGCACAACTGGATTCGACCGCCGCGGAGCGGATCCTGGGGTGGTCGCCCACAACTTCAACCGACACGTTTCTGGCCGAAGCGATCGATTCCCATCTTCAGCCGCTTCTCGCGGGGGACCTCCGGTGCGCCTGAACCATGCGTGATCCCATTCACATCCTGCACGTGTTTTCCACCTTCGGCCTGGGCGGGCCGCAGTTGCGGGTCGCAAACATCATCAACTCGCTCGGACCGGCGTTCCGCCACACCATTCTGCCCATGGACCGCAACAGCGATGCCGCCTGTAGAATCGCACCGGGTGCGCGCGTTCACTTCATCATGCCGCCCGGGCGCGATTCCGGCAGACCCTATGCAATGGCGCTGCATCACACGATCCGGGATATTCACCCCGAGCTGCTGGTGGGCTACAACTGGGGTGCGATGGATGCGGTGTTGGCCGCCGTGGTGGGGCGGCTATGCCCTGTGATCCAGCACGAACATGGATTCGGAATCGATGAGGCCCACGCTTTGAAGTTCCGGCGCGTACTGGCGCGACGCATCCTCCTCAAGGCGGTACATTGCACCATCGTTCCCTCAAAAGTGTTGTATGACATCGCGATTACGCGGTACCGCCTGGCCGCGGAGAAAGTCCGCCTGATCCCCAACGGGGTGGACACGGAGCGGTTCCGGCCGGACCGCAATCCGGAATTGCGCGGACAGTTGGGGCCCGGGGGCGTACTATTCGGCTACGTCGGGCAACTGCGGCCGGAAAAGAATCTGGGGCTGCTGATCCAGGCTTTCGCGCTGGCCAATATCGAGAGCGCAAAGCTCGTTCTCATCGGCGATGGGCCGTGCCGTCCTGAGCTGGAGCATCAGGCACGAGGGTTAGGCGTACTGGGAAAGGTGATCTTTACAGGCAACGTACAAGACCCCGTACCATATCTGGGAGCCTTGGATGTATTCGTGATGTCGTCGGTTTCCGAGCAGATGCCGATGTCGCTGCTTGAAGCAATGGCCTGTGGTTTACCGGCGTTATGTACCGACGTAGGCGACATCCGGGAAATGCTTGGCGAGGCCGGCTCTCCGGTGGTTGTTCCATCGGAGAACCCTGGCGCCTATGCGGATGCCATGCGGCTGCTGGCCTGTAACGTTGAGACGCGCGCCGCCCTGGGCGCCGGCAATCGGGAGCGATGTATTGCCCGCTATTCCCTGGAGCACATGGTTCGCAGCTATGAGGACGAGTATTACGCCGCGCTTGGACTACCGCATGCACCTATGTCCATGCGGCGTACTCTCCGTGAGAGCGCGTGAGCAGTAACAACCATCCGAATTTCGCCAGATACAGAGGTAAAGCTCAATGAGTGACAAAGCGATTCCTTCATCGATATCCGGAACACCGCCCGCACACCTGATTTCAGTAATCATTCCCGTCTATAACTCGGCATCGTACCTGAAGCTTTGCCTCGAGCATCTGCAACAATCCGACATTCCCTACGAGTGCATTGTCGTGGACGACCGCTCTACCGACGGCTCAGCGGAAGTAGCGCGGCAGTTCGGAGCAAAGGTGCTGTCGACGGACAGGCGCAGCGGGCCGGCTCGCGCCAGGAACATCGGGGCTCGCGAGGCCACTGGCGACATCCTGTACTTTATCGATGCCGACGTGTGCGTGGAGCCGGGTACGCTGCGGCGGATCCGCGCAAACTTTGAAGAAGATCCCGGCATCGATGCGCTGATCGGCTCCTACGACAACTCGCCGCAGGCCCAGGATTTCCTCTCCCAATACAAGAACCTGATGCATTGCTACACGCACCAGCGGGGCAAGAAGCAGGCCTGCACATTCTGGAGCGGCTGCGGCGCCATTCGCAGGGAAGTATTTCTCGAGTGCAGCGGATTCGACGAATCCTACGGCCGTCCCGCTATCGAGGATATCGAGCTGGGATACCGGTTGAAGAGTGACAAGAAGAAGATCGTTCTCGATACGGAACTGCAAGTGAAGCATCTGAAGGCCTGGAGCTTCGCCAGCCTGGTCAAGACCGATATCCTGGACCGCGGCATTCCGTGGACCGAGCTGATCCTGCGCGACAAGAACCTCCCCAACGACCTGAACCTGCAGTTGAGCCAAAGAGTAAGCGTCGCGCTGGTGTATCTTTTGATCGGCGTTGCGGCGGTGGGAGCCATCTATGCCGGCGCCACTTTCGTCCTGCCGCTGCTGGCGCTTTTCTTCCTGTTCCTGATCGGCTACGAGACCGAAAGCACCTGGCAGCAGAATCCCAGAGCGATCATCGGAACTATTGTTCTGGTTGCCGTCATTGTCGCTCTGGCATTTTTCACCGGAAGCTACTGGCTGGTTCCACCGGTACTGCTCGCTTACCTGCTCTTGTTCCTGCGCCATCGCTATGCTTACGGCAGCGAGCGCCGGCGCCGCATGACCGGCATCTTCTGCGGAGTTTACCTGCTGTTCGTCATCCTGTTCGTGCTGACGTATCTGCCCAACAACCCGTTCGTGTTCGCGTTCTTCGTGATCTTCAGCATCGTGGTTGCCCTGAACTCGCAGTTCTACGTATTCCTGGCGGGCAGAACCGGCAGGCTGCTGGCGCTGGCGGCCATCCCGTTTCACCTGTTGTTCCACTTCTACAACGGAATCTCGTTCGCGGCCGGATTCACACGGCACACTCTGCAACGCGTGTTCAAACGCGAGCCGCAGCCCGAAAGCAAACGGATGGCGGCGTCTTCGAATCAATGACCGGCTCCGGGACGGCGATGATTCTGACCTACCACTCGCTCGATACGAGCGGAAGCGTGATCTCGGTTGCGCCGGAAGCGTTTCGCTCTCAAATGGAGTTTCTGATGCGAAGCGGAATTCCCGTGGTGCCGCTCACGTCGCTCAGGACAACACCGGGCGCCGTTGCCATCACGTTTGATGACGGTTTTGAAAACTTCTACACGGATGCGCTGCCTGTTCTAACGGAGTACAATCTGCCGGCGACCGTATTTGTAGTGACGGATTACTGCGGAGACTCGAACGGCTGGCCGTCTCAATCGCTCCATGGGATTCCGCGAAGGAAGCTGATGGACTGGACACAGTTGCGGGAAGCGGCGGGTTACGGTATTACGCTGGGGGCGCACACGGCGACACATCCGCATCTGCCGGAGCTGCCGCCGGCCCGGGCCGAAGAGGAGATCCGGCGCTCCAAGCACGATCTCGAAGAGCGCACCGGTACGCCCGTGGAAACGTTCGCCTATCCTTACGGAGATACCAGCCGCGCGGTTCGCGATTGCGCCGCCGGATATTTCCGCTTTGCCTGCGGCACGGCGCTCGGCATGGTCAACGATCATTCGGATCCCATCGAATTGCCGCGGATCGACATGTACTACTTCCGGAATTCCTTCTGGTTTAAATCCCTGTGGAGCCTGCACGGCCGGGCTTACCTGGCCCTGCGCCGGACGCTTCGAGCGGCGAGACAAGCTCAACTCCGTCTCCATCCGTCTACAGCACAATCGTGAATCAACGTACTCCTATCGTTATTCTCGGCGCCGGGCCCGCTGGCTTGGGAGCGGCGCTCCAGTTGGCCCGCCGCGGGCCGTTTGACGTAACCGCGGTGGAACGGCACACACAAATTGGCGGCAACGCCGGAAGCTTCGACGCCGGCGGTTTGCAGGTGGATTATGGAAGTCACCGGCTGCATCCGGCCTGCTCACCCGCTATCCTGTCCGACATCCGCGAGATGCTGGGGGCGGATCTACTGGACCGGCCGCGGCACGGACGCATGCGGATCCGTGGCCGGTGGGTGCACTTCCCGCTAAAGCCGCTCGACCTGGCGGCCCATCTGCCTCTGTCGTTCTCGCTCGGCGTATTGCGTGACGCGGCCGCCAAACTGGGCCGCAAAGGCAGCGGCGAGAGCTTCGAACAGGTCTTGCAGCACGGTCTCGGCAGGACCATCTGCCGCGATTTCTATTTTCCTTACGCGAAGAAGATCTGGGGTGTAGATCCGTCGGAGCTCGATGCCGAACAG
>DASTMK010000341.1:0-5212 GCA_035714225.1 Bryobacteraceae bacterium
ATTTTCTGAAGTACGACTGGTGCTCCTATGGCAAGATCGCGCCCGACAAGTCCCTGGCGAGCCTGCAAGCGCCCTACCGTCAGATGGGCGACATCCTAAAAGGACTGCCGCGCGATATCGTGTTCAACTTATGCCAGTACGGCATGGGCGATGTGTGGAAGTGGGGTGCAGAAATAGGTGGCCACTGCTGGCGCACGACAGGCGATCTCGGCCTTGAGAAATCGACGAGGCTGCCCGGCTTTTACAGTATCGGATTCAAAAACGCCGCGAACTTCGAATATGCGAAGCCGGGAAGCTGGAACGATCCCGACTACATTCTCATCGGGCACGTCGGCAACGCATCCCGCATTCAAGACCCGCCTAAGCTCACTTCGCTGACCGCCGACGAGCAATACAGCTATATGTCGATGTGGGCTCTTATGGCCGCGCCGCTGGTCTTTTCGGGCCACATGGGGTACCTCGACGATTTCACCTTGAACGTACTGTGCAACGCCGAGGTGATCGAGGTGGATCAGGACCCGCTCGGAAAACAGGCGCGGGTGGTTCGCCGTACGGAAGAGGAGTTCGTTCTCGCCAAACCGATGGCGGACGGCTCGCTTGCCCTCGGGCTATTCAATCTCTCCGAATCCGAACGGCGGATCGAGGCGAGCCTGACGGAGCTGCATCTCGAAGGCTCCTATCGCGCGCGCGACGTCTGGCGCCAAAGGGATTCCGGCCAGGTTGCCGGCGAGTACTCGGCCACCGTGCGGCCCCACGGCGTTTCTTTTGTGAGATTGTTTCCAGGGAAGAACTAAACACGACGCCACTAACCGCTCCCTCGCGGTCGCGGCTCGGTAAACGAGGGAGCGGATGCGCAATCTTACTTCACCGGCTCCAGCAGAATGCGCTCCGTTGTCGCGCCTTCCACTGCTGCGCGGCTGAAGGGCATCGGGTGATACTTGCCCTTGCTCCAATCTTCGAGCAGATCGGCGTAATGCGGGCTATCCGGGTCGCCGGATTCGCCAGGCGTGTTCGTCATCACCGAACGGTCCCAATCGCTCAAATCCGCGATGTGCCGGTAGGATGCTCCGTTCGCCTGCCGGAATCCGGGACCGCTGGTCGAGTTCACCGTATTGCCGTCTCCGGGACGGGGCATGGGTCCGCGATTGAAACGCTCCTCCCGCAAGACGTGCTGAAAGCGCAAGGTGTGAGCGCGCCCCCAGGTCCACTGGTCCATATCCGCGCCGAAATCTTTTTCGAGCCCGGCGAGAGCCGCTTTCAAAGCGTTCTCGAGCGCCGCAGAACGCGGCTCCTTTTCGAGTTCCGCCAGCAACGTGACCAGGTCCACCCGCGCACCTAATCGCGGACCGAACACGGCTTCCGGCAGTTTTGCGATCCATGCCTCGTAGATCATCGCCTCCCGGGATTCCGCATCGAGCGACGCATCCCAGGAGAGCAGCATTTCGTGAACGCGGGCAGCACGGCTACCCGCGTCAGGCTGCCATTTTTTCAGCACACCTTGAAAACGCCGCGCGGGTATCGAAACCACATCCTGCTGCATTCGCTCGAAATCGCCGATGTCGAACTTCCCGCCGGATTCGAGCATCTCCACTACACGCTGGTGCCGGAAGGGCGCCGCGAACTCGTATCCGATCGGATGCCGGTAGCCGGAAGGCAGCATGTTGTGATTCGCCGTCGCGACAAAATGATTGGGCGGATTGAACAGCCGTGGCAATTCGGAAGGAGGCAGAAAACCTGTCCATTCATACGCGCCGCTTGCACCGGGCACGGGGAACAGGCCGTGCCATCCTTTCCGCACGGGCGCGAGTCCGACCACCTGCCAACCGATGTTCCCGTCCCTGTCGGCATACACCATGTTCTGGGACGGCACCTTGAACCGCGCGGCCGATTCCAGAAACTCCGCCCAACTCCGGGCTCGCGCCATGGAAAGCGAGGCAAGGTATCCCGCCGTCCCGGGTTCCGCGCCCACCCACTTGAGCGCATAAGCGCGGTTCCGCACGCGATCTTCATGAATGACCGGTCCGTGAATCGAGTACTTCAACTCCACAACTTGAGGCGACGTCTGCCCTTTCACCGTAATCTTCGCCTCTTCGAGATCGAACTTGCGCCATGCGCCTTTGTAGCGGTACTCACCGGCGTTGGCCGGGTTCAATTCTTCGACATAGAGGTCGGCCTGGTCGATGCCGGCGATAGTGAATCCCCAAGCGATGTGCTCGTTGTGTCCAAGTGCAATACCGGGCAGCGCGGGTTCGCCGGCACCGATCGCGTTCCATCCGGGCCCAACCAGGTGCACGGTTTTTCGCAGTGACGGGATCTGAAGAGGGCGGTGCGGGTCGCTCGCCATCAGCGGTTTGCCCGTCTTCGTAAGTGTGCCGTCTACGGCCCAGTTGTTGCTTCCCTCCTCCGCGCGAAACCGAACCGGACTCAGAACGTCGCGGTAGACTTCCAAAATATCCGGAGTGATGTCGCCCAGATTCAGACCTGCCGGGACGCGCAGCGAAACGGGAGGATCCGGCGCAAGGTAGCGCGTGAGCGCCGGCAGTCCGAATTCAGCGGTATCGCGCGACCGCTGCACTTCACGCGGCAGATTACGGACCATCAGAAGACCGGCCACTCGCGCGGCACAATCTTCCGCTTCCCACAAACCCGGATCGTAGCCCGCCAGACGGAATTCGAGCGGCCGCTTTCCATCGAGGCCGCGGATGTACGCATTGATGCCGTTCGCGAACGCAGTTGCGATCTGTTTCGCATCCGGCGCGTAGCTTTCCCACTCCGCCGCCCAGTCGCCGCGAAAGCGCACGGCGCGGGCCAGCCTGTCCCGCGAAACGGCCCCGGAGCCTAACACTTCAGCCAGTTCCCCCGTCCCGATGCGGCGCCACAGATCGATTTGGAACAGGCGGTCCCGCGCGGCGATATAACCTTGCGCAAAGAACAGGTCGTCGCTCGTTTGCGCGTAGATGTGCGGCACGCCCCAACGGTCGCGCAGAATTTCAACGGGCTCGCGAAGTCCAGTGATCTGCAGCTTTTCAACGGGCGCATCCGCCGGCCGGAATACGGTACACGCGGCCAGTGCCGCGATAACAACTCCTAATAGTGCGAACCATCGGCTCCGTTTCATAGTCAGTTAGTTTATGGAAGGGGTTTTTCGCGCTGCAACAAGTGCAAGTAATTACCCTCCGGGTCGGTAAAGAAGACGACACGGTTTCCTTTGCTCGTTTCCGGTTGCGTCAAAAACTCAACCCCGTTTTCTTTGAGACGCGCGTATGCCTTATCGAAATCCGAAACGGCTATCGCGAGGTGCCGTATGCCGGCGTCTCGAAGCGTCTGCGGAGATCGCGGCGACGCGTTGGCCTCGATGATCTCCAACATGGAGCCATTGGGAGCTTTCACGAAAACCGTCTTGCTGCTGGAAGATTTGTAGTTGACGACAAAATCGAGGTTGCTCACGTACCAGTCCGCGAGGCTATGCGGATCGGACGAAGCGATAGCGGTATGTTCAATGCCGAGAATCATAATTGGAAATTCTAACGCAAACCCACCACCGGAGCCTGTGCAATTCGAGTGCGGTATCATGAGGCTCACCCATGCTTCGCCTTCCCATTCTGTTCTTTTTGTTTATCGCCGTGGCTCCGGCAAAGGCGACGGTATATGTCTTACTCTGGTTCGACACCGAGGATTACATCGAACCGGCATCCGATGATGCGGCGCTGCGAATCGCAAACGATTTATCCGCCGCGGGCGTCCGTGCGACGTTCAAAGTGGTTGGCGAAAAAGCTCGCGTGCTCGAAGCGCGCGGGCGGCGCGACATCTTCCGTGCATTAGCGCCGCACGACATCGGGTATCACACCGACTGGCACAGCGTGCCGCCCGCTCCCGCGGTTTATCTGCGTACTCTCGGTTGGCTGGAAGGCGCTGCCGAGTTCGAACGGCGGGAACGGCAGGGCATTGCCGATGTCACGCGAATCTTTGGCATCGCGCCGAGCTGTTATGGGCAGCCGGGCAGTTCCTGGGCGCCCCAGGCGCTCCGTGCCTTGAAGAGAATGGGCATCGGCACGTATGTCGATGAAGGCTCGCAGATCGGAGTGAATGAGCAGCCCTTCTGGTTGGACGGCATGCTGAACGTCTTCAACATGGGGCAATTCAGCCTGCGCGCTTCGCTCGAGAAGGGCGCCCGCATCAGCGACGATATCGCGCGTTTCGATGCAGCGGTGAAGAAGCTCGGCGCGCAAGGCGGCGGCGTCATCAGCATCTATTACCACCCCACCGAATTCGTAACCACCGAGTTCTGGGATGGAGTGAATTTCCCGGGCGGCCGCATGACGGAACGGGAACAGTGGAAGAGTCCGCAACGCCGGTCGGCGGAGGACTCCGAGCGCTGCTTCAACATCCTGAAGCAATATGTTGAACATGCCAGGACGCGGCCCGAGGTCCAATTTCTCACAGCGCGTGAATTGCGGCGCATTTTTGACGGACTGCGGCCTCCAGCGCTCGATCGTTCCATCGCGGCTCGCCATCTGGCGGAGCACATTACTTTTCTCACCACCGAAAATGGATCTTATTCCGCCGCGGATCTGCTGCAAATTTTGCTGGGATTGGAGCCCCGCGATGTCGAGGGTCCCAGCGAACGGGGACAAACGAATTTTGAAGGCGCGATGATTCCCCGCTCCGCATTCGAACGAGCCAAGAGGGACGCTATCTCCGCCATTGAAACGCTGAACCGCCTTCCGGCCAACCTGTGGTTAGGGTCCCAACAACTTTCTCTGATCGACTTCGCGGCCACGCTGGCATCGGACAGCGGCGCAACGGCGGGTGTCGCGCTCCGGCGCGGAAAGCCGGAGATGGAGCAGTATGTAGCCCGGAATCCTACCGCGCCATTCCGCTGGCCGATTCATCCGGAGGGCTTCACCGCGCCGGAACTGCTGGAACTGGCCCGCCTGCAGGCGTGGACACTAAAGCCGGCCAGGCTCAGGTAGAATACCGCACCATTTACCACGCTTTTTACTGGATTTTTACGAAATCAGGCGCTGAATCACCTCTGAAACTCGCGTAATCGAACAGTGTGCCGTTCCGGCGCATCAGTAAACAAAACATCAGAGAGGTAAGAAGTATGGCAAACCCTATTGTTGCCCCCATTCAGTTTGGCGACGCGAGGTCGGCGGCTGACAATTTCCGCAGAACAAGGAAAGGCGTCGAGGACATCGAAGGCGTAATC
>DASTMK010000342.1:0-5586 GCA_035714225.1 Bryobacteraceae bacterium
CATTCAGGGAGAGGCGAATGCCATTCAGCCGAACAAACGCCCCTTGTCGTCCATGACGCCAACCATTCTGCTGCGCGACGGCAGCCTGTACATGGTTGTCGGCTCGCCGGGCGGTTCGCGGATCATCACGACCGTGCTGGAAGTGATTTTGAACGTCGTTGATTTCGGTATGAACATTCAGGATGCCGTGAACTGGCCGCGCTTCCATCACCAGTGGCAACCGGACAAGCTGTTTGTGGAGTGGCGCCATTCCCCCGATACGAAGGCGCTGCTGCAATCGCGGGGGCACCAGGTGGAGGATATCCGCTCCATGGGTGAGGTGTCCGCGATATTAGTGGACCGCGGCTGGCTCGAAGGCGCGGCCGATCCCCGGTCCGAAGGGAACGCCGAAGGCTATTAGATCAAATGAAGCATGTTCTTTCGACTCACCTGATCGTGAACCACCGTTTGAATACGGTTTGGCTCGATCGCATCTGGAAGGCCGGCTTTCCGGCGGTAGAAATCTTTTGTGCCCGGCAGCATCTGGACTACCGCGACAACGGACAGATCAATGAGCTTGCCAACTGGTTCGCGGATGCCGAAATACAATTTCATTCGCTGCATGCGCCGATGTATACGGACGAGGTGTGGGGACGGTCGGGTCCGCATTCGGTAATCAGTATCACGGAAACAGCGAAGGCGCGCCGCAATGCTTCCGTGGATGAAATCAAGCGCGCGCTCGAGATCGCCGAAAAAATCCCGTTCCGCTACCTGATCCAGCATTTAGGCGTGGGGGGCGAAGAGTACGACGAGAGGAAACTCGACGCCGCATTCAACGCACTCGACGAGATCAAGATTTTCGCGAAGCAGCGCGGCGTGGAGGTGCTTCTCGAGAATATCCCCAATGGGTTCTCGTCGGCGAGCCGCCTGCTGAATTTTCTGGAGCTCACCCATCTGGACCTGAACTTCTGCTTCGACGTTGGGCATGCGCATATCGCCGGCGGCGTCGAAACGGAATATAAGTCCATGCAGCATCGCATTCGTTCCACGCACATACACGACAACGACGGCACCGCGGACATCCACCTGTTTCCTTTGCACGAGAATGGCGGAACGGTGGATTGGAAGAAAACGATGACGCTGTTGCGCTCGCGGCCGGAGCAGTATCCGCTGTTGCTTGAATTGCGGGAGGTGGAAGGAATGCCGTCCCCGTTGAACGAAGCCAAGTCCGTCATCGAGAGGCTTGCGGCATTGGAGACTGTCGAATGAGCTCCGCTCCCAGGATCACGATCGCCGATGCGGCCGCCCACTCCGGCGAAACCGTCGAGATAGCCGGATGGCTCTATAACCTGCGGCGTTCCGGCAAAATTGTGTTCCCGATCCTTCGCGACGGCACAGGCCTCATGCAATGCGTAGCCGTGAGGAGCGCATTGCCGGAGGAAACATTCGAGGCGTTGCGGAACCTTACGCAGGAATCGTCGCTGATCGTTACCGGAAAGATCCGGGCCGAACAGCGCGCACCGGGCGGCTACGAGCTGGATGTGGAACAGGCCGAAATCGTGCAACGTGTGGACGAAGCCGAGCCGTATCCGATCACACCGAAAGATCACGGTATCGAGTTCCTGATGGACCACCGTCACTTGTGGCTGCGCAGCAGGCGGCAACACGCCATCCTGCGCGTACGCCACGAGGTGATCAAGGCCATCCGCGATTACTTTGACTCGCATGGCTTCACTCTGGTGGATACGCCGATTTTCACGCCGGCGGCCTGTGAAGGCACCACCACGCTGTTCGAAGTGGATTACTTCGAAGACGAGAAAGTTTATCTGACGCAATCCGGGCAGCTCTATAACGAGGCAGGAGCGATGTCGCTCGGCAAGGTGTACTGCTTCGGCCCGACGTTCCGCGCGGAGAAATCGAAGACGCGGCGCCACCTGACGGAGTTCTGGATGGTAGAGCCGGAAATGGCTTATGCCACGCTCGAAGACGTGAAGCAGGTGGCCGAAGAGCTGGTGGTGTTTGTCGTTTCGCGCGTTCTGGAGAACCGCCGCGCGGAACTGGCAGTGTTGGAGCGCGATGTTTCGAAGCTTGAAGCCGTCCAACGTCCCTTCCCGCGAATGACCTATGACGAAGCGGTGAAGATCCTTCAGGAGAAAGGCAGCGAGATCCAGTGGGGAGCGGACTTTGGCGGTACCGACGAAACGCTGCTGGCCGAAGGATCAGACCGGCCGATCATGGTAGACCGCTTTCCCGCACAGATCAAGGCTTTCTATTTCGAGCCGGACCCGGAACGTCCGGACGTGGTGCTCGGCGTGGACGTGCTGGCGCCGGAAGGATACGGCGAAATCATCGGCGGCGGGCAGCGCATTCACAATCTGGACCTGCTGTTGAAGCGTCTCGACGAGCATCACCTTCCGAGAGAAGCGTTCAACTGGTATCTCGACCTGCGTAAGTATGGATCGGTGCCGCATGGCGGCTTCGGGATGGGTGTGGAGCGGTGCGTGGCCTGGATCTGCGGGCTCGAGCACGTTCGCGAAACGATCGCCTTTCCGCGAATGCTGTACCGGACAACACCCTGACCCATGCGGCAATCGACCATCGCGATCATCGGCGCACCGCTCGACCTGGGCGCCGGCCGGCGCGGAGTGGATATGGGGCCGTCGGCGCTGAGGGTCGCGAATCTGAATTCCCGGCTCAGGGGCCTGGGATACGAAGTGGAAGATCGCGGGAATATCGCTGTCGATCAGCCGGAGAGCCTGCCGGAAGGACCCGCACACGCAAGGTATTTACCCCAGATTGCCCGCACGTGCAAAAAGCTCGCCGACGCGGTGCGGTCTGCGCTGGCGCAAAACAAAGTGCCGCTGGTATTGGGCGGCGATCATTCCGTGGCAATAGGGACGCTTTCCGGCGTGGCAAAGCACTTCCGGCGCGAGAAGCGATCTGCCGGGCTTGTCTGGGTGGACGCACACGCCGACATGAATACACCGAAGACCAGCCCGAGCGGGAATGTGCACGGAATGCCGCTTGCCTGCATCATCGGGAAAGGCCCGCGCGAGCTCACGCACCTTTACGGCTTTGCTCCCAAGATCGATCCGAAGAACGTCGCCCTGGTGGGCGTTCGGGATGTGGACAGCCTGGAAAGACCGGTCGTACGGAATTCGGGCGTGCGAGTTTTCACGATGCGCGATATCGACGAAAGGGGGCTGCGCACGGTCATGCGGGAGGCGATCGAAATCGCATCGGCGGGCACGGTGGGCTTCCACGTTTCGTTGGATATGGATGTGGTGGACCCGCAGGAGGCTCCCGGAGTCGGGACACCGGTACGCGGTGGAATTACATACCGCGAAGCCCACCTCATTATGGAAATCATCAGTGACTCGGGATGTTTAATCTCGATGGAAGTCGTGGAAGTAAATCCGGTGATAGATGTAGGAAACCGGACGGCGGCGCTGGGAGTCGAACTCGTTATGTCTGCAATGGGAAAGAGGATTCTTTGAAATTACGCGTGGCTGTAATTTACGGCGGCCGCAGCGGTGAGCACGAAGTTTCCTTGCGCTCGGCCGAAGCGATTATGTCCGCGATGGACCCGGAAAAGTACAAAGTACTGCAATATTTCATCGACAAAGACGGAAAATGGCGGCCTCGCCCGATCGTCGCGGAGCCAAATGGCAATCCGGAAATTGACGTCGTATTTCCGGCGTTGCACGGCACTTTCGGCGAGGACGGAACCGTTCAAGGCCTGCTCGAACTCGCGGACCTGGCTTACGTCGGCCCCGGTGTGCTGGCCTCCGCCGCCTCGATGGATAAGGAAATGGCGAAACGGATTTTCCGGGAGCGTGGTCTGCCGGTGGTGGAGTACGTGACGGCCGCCCGTGGCGAAACGGCTCCCGGGCTTCCTTTCGATCTTCCGGTGTTTGTGAAACCGGCGAACCTGGGATCGTCGGTGGGAATCTCCAGAGCTTCGACTCCGGCTGAACTCGCCGGTGCACTGGAGCTGGCCGGACAGTACGATCGCAAGATCCTCATCGAACGCGCCATCTCCGGCCAGGAACTTGAATGCTCCGTATTGGGCAACGATGAACCGATTGCATCGATCCCCTGTGAGATTCTGCCGTCACGGGCTTTTTACGACTACGACGACAAGTATCTTCTCAACACCGCGGAGTTTCGTATACCGGCGGAAATCGGAGAATCTCAGATCGAAGAAGTTCGGCGGCTGGCTGTCGAAGCCTACAAAGCCATCGGATGTGAAGGCATGGCGAGAGTGGATTTTCTGCTCGAATCCTCCAGCGGGAAATTGTACATTAACGAGATCAACACCATTCCAGGATTCACGTCTATCAGCATGTATCCGAAGATGTGGGAACATACGGGGATTCCGTTCGCCAAACTCGTCGACCGGCTGATTAGCCTGGCTCTGGAGCGGCACGAGGCCAGGAAAAGTATCCGCTACACCAGATAACCGCACGATAGACTAAAAGGAGCGGATGTTTTCTTTCTTTCCCGTCCTTCTGTGTCTGGCAGCCGCCGTAGAGTCTGGCGATCTCCCGTCACAAGTCAAAAAGTTTGTGGATGTACTGGCATTGCTGGAGCAGGAAGCCGCCGAACCGGTTTCTCCTTACCGGGCCGTGTATGAGGGCGCTATTCCGGGGATGTTGCGAACGCTCGATCCTCATTCGGTGTTCTTTGATCCGGGACAGTTCGACCAGCTCAAGGAGTTGCAGAGTTCGACGCGCAAGGGCTTTGGAAGCGTGGTATCGGTGTTGCCGGGGCGCGTGATCGTCCTTCAGACGCTGCCGGGTACGCCCTCGGCGAAAGCGGGAATGATGGCCGGGGACCAGATTGTCGCCGTCAACGGCATCCGCCTGGATTATCTGGACATAGAGCAACTGATCGGACTCTTGAGCGAATCCCGGCGGAGACAGGTGTCGTTGGATGTGCGCAGGGCCGGTAATGCGCGCATTCAGCACTTGGTGCTGACCCCCGAAGAGATGCAGTCGCCGAGCGTCGAACGGGCGTTTCTTCTGGAGCCTGGCATCGGCTATGTTCGCGTCACCAGCTTCGACACGGACACGGCATCGCAGATCCGGCAGGCCATCGAGCGCCTGGGTGGATCATCGCTGACGGGAATTGTGCTGGATCTTCGCGACAACCCCGGCGGCGTGTTGCCAGCGGCTCTTGAAACCGCATCGCTATTTCTGGAGCCCGGACAGAATCTGTTGAGCGTGAAAGGCCGCTCCGTCACAGGCGAACAGATGAAGGTGCCCGATGCCGCAAAACCTTACCGCTTCCGTGTATCGGTGCTTCTGAATGGCAGAAGTGCGAGCGCCTCCGAAATCGTTGCCGGCGCGTTGCAGGATTACCGGCGGGCGGCCATCGTGGGAGAGCCAAGCTTTGGCAAAGGGCTGGTGGAGTCGGTGTATCCCTTGTCCGGCGGCGCAGGTCTGGCGTTGACGACGGCGTTTTACTATACGCCAAACGGTCGATCGATCCAAAGGCCGCTACCCGGTACGCAGTTGGATGCGGCTACCCGGGCGGGAGATGGAGGAATCAAGCCGGACTTCCCTGTCTGGCCCGAAAGCCATACGCGGTTGGGCGCCGTACTGG
>DASTMK010000343.1:0-17142 GCA_035714225.1 Bryobacteraceae bacterium
GTACCGGAAAGGGGAAGGGTTTGCCGGATTTCTCGATGGCTTGCCGCACATCCTGGCCGGCGATTCGGTTCGCGCCGTCATAGCGGCCATACAGGATGCGCGGGAACACGGAAAGCCCGTGATCTGGGCTCTGGGCGGGCACGTCATCAAGTGCGGGCTGGCCCCGGTGCTGATTGAACTGATGTCGCGCCGCTATGCAACCGCGTTTGCCATGAACGGCGCCGCTTCCATTCACGACTTCGAGATCGCTCTTGCTGGTCACACCAGCGAAGAGGTGGAAGCTGTCCTGCCCGATGGCACCTTCGGCTCGGCCGAAGAAACGGGTCGTGAAATGAATCGGGCTTTGTCGGCGGCAGATGGCATTGGGGCCGGTGAGGCGCTTGGCCGCGCTCTCGACGAACTCGCGGATTCGCAATTCGCCGACAAAAGCCTGCTCCTTCAGGCCTGGCGCCGCTCGGTGCCGGTCACGGTGCATATCGCCATCGGCACCGACACGCCGCACACGCATCCGGCCGTAGACCCGGACGCATTGGGGCGCTCCACGCATCATGATTTTCGCTTGTTCTGTTCGCTTGTGTCGGCGCTCAACGAAGGCGGCGTGTACATCAACTGCGGCTCCGCGGTGATCATGCCGGAGGTTTTTCTGAAGGCGGTATCGGCGGTCCGCAACCTGGGAATTCTACTGGCCGGGTTCACCACCGTGAATCTCGATTTCCTTCAACATTACCGCCCGCGTGTGAACGTGGTGGAGCGCCCGCACATCACGGCCGGCGGGCACGGCTATTCCCTTACCGGACACCATGAACTGATGCTGCCGCTGATTGCCGCCGCACTGATTGAGCACGACGCATGAGCGATCCGGCAGGCGGTATGAACGGCTCTCCATTCCGGCCCGCGCTCGTGCCGTTCGTAGAAGAGACGAATCGCCCGTATCCGTTCTGGGGCTACCGCGATATCGCCCTCTTCCTCTCCATGGCGCTGCCGAGCTTTATATTGGCGCTCCTCCTGATGAAGGTCTTTCTGAGCGTGGCGCCGTGGTATCCGCGCACCAAGGCCACGGAGTTGCTTCCGGCGCAGTTCCTCGCCTACGGACTGTGGTTCCTCTCGCTGTACCTGTTGCTGCACTTAAAGTACGGGCGGCCTTTTTGGCCTTCGCTGGCCTGGCGGGTCGTCCCCGGCCAGTTGCGCAAAAGCGCCCTGCTCGGCCTGGCGCTCGCTTTCGGCGTAGCGATCACCGGCGGATTGCTGAAGACGCCACAGATCGAGATGCCGTTCGAGGATTTTCTGAAAGACCCGCTCTCCATCGCGCTGGTAGCGGTCTTTGCAGTCACTCTGGGCCCGTTGTTCGAGGAGTTGGCGTTTCGCGGATTTTTCCAGCCTCTGCTGGTCCGGTCCGCGGGAGCCATCCTGGGCATTCTGATCGCTGCTTTGCCTTTCTCGCTGCTGCATGGGCCGCAGTATGCCTGGTCCTGGCGGCATATTCTTCTCATCACGCTCGCGGGCTGTGCGTTCGGATGGCACCGGCATCGTACCGGTTCGACGGCGGCGGCGGCCATCATGCACTCGGCCTACAACCTGATGTTTGTGACGGCTTACATTTTGCAAGGGAGGTACGCCACCCCGTAATGGTGGAAACGATTCGATGGACGGACGACGGCGTAGTCATGGTGGATCAGACGCGCCTGCCGCGGGAGGAGGTCTTTGTCACTTGCCGGACTTACCGCGAGGTGGCGGATGCGATCCGCCGCATGGTAATCCGCGGAGCGCCCGCGATCGGCGTGGCCGCCGCGATGGGAGTGGCGCTGGGGGTGCTGCGCGCGGACGGCGATGACCTCGACGCGCAGATGGACGAGATCTGCGGCGAACTCGCCGGCACGCGGCCCACGGCGGTGAATCTTTTCTGGGCCATCCGGCGTATGAAGGACGTTTACGGTTCCCTGCGCGGACGTCCGCTCGAGGAGATCCGCCGCCGCCTGGTAGAGGAAGCGCAGCAGGTTCGCCGCGAGGACATCGCCATCAATGAAGCGATCGGCCGCAACGGCGCGGACCTGGTTCCCGACGGCAAAACGGTGCTCACTCATTGCAACGCCGGCGCGCTCGCCACGGCGGGTTATGGCACCGCCCTGGGAGTGATTCGCGCCGCGGTGGCTGCCGGCAAGAGCATCGACGTATTCGCGGACGAGACCCGGCCATTTCTTCAGGGAGCCCGCCTTACCGCCTGGGAGCTCCAGCAGGACGGTATTCCCACCACGCTCATCACCGACAACATGGCCGGGCATTTTCTGAAGTCGGGACGCATCGGCTGCGTTGTCGTGGGCGCCGACCGGATCGCCGCGAACGGAGACGTCGCAAACAAGGTGGGAACGTATTCCGTCGCCGTGCTGGCTAAAGAAAACGGGATTCCGTTCTATGTGGCCGCGCCGGTTTCGACTCTGGATCTTTCTCTCGCTTCCGGCGACGAGATCCCGATCGAACAGCGGGATGCGGCGGAAGTGACCACGGTGTTCGGCACGCCCGTGGCTCCCGAAGGCATCCCGGTGGAGAACCCGGCTTTCGATATCACTCCCCACCGGTATGTGACGGCCATTATCACGGAACGGGGGGTGGCGCGCCCGCCATTCGGTGAATCGCTGGCGCGAATTTCCGGGAGCGATACCACCGGAGGCCGCTTTTAATTTAACCTGGAGACTTATGCGATTGTTTGTGGCATTGCTGGGGTGCGCCCTGGCGCTGAACGGGGCGGGAAAGCTGTCGGGGCGGAGGGCTCCGGGTTTTTCGCTACCCGACATGCAGATGCGCCAGCACGACCTTGCAGACTATCGTGGCAAGGTTGTGCTCATCGACATCATGCGGACCAATTGCCCGGAATGCCAGAAACTAACGCCCAAGCTGGAGACGGTGAAGGCCAAATACCCTGGCCGCGTGATCGTGCTCTCGGTCGTTACGTTGCCCGACAACCAGACCACCGTCGCCAAATATGTTGCGGCCTACAAGGTGACCGGACCGGTTTTGTTCGATTGCGGCCAGATGGCTGCGTCGTTTGTCAAAGCCACTCCGCAAAATCCGAGCATGAGCTTGCCGCACCTGTTCTTTGTAGACACGCAGGGCGTAATTCGCAACGATTTCAGCGATCATGAAGTGAGCGGACTGACCGTAGAGGCTCTCTCCGCGGAAGTGGAGCGGCTCCTGGTACCAGCTTCGAAATCCAGGTAGCCGTTGTCCATTAAGTAAGATTAAGATTAGGTATAGAATCTAAACGCCGGATACGTTTACCATGCCCAAGGACACCCTGACGATAACAGACAACAGGACCGGGAAGACTTACGAGATCCCGATTGAACATGACACGATTCGCGCAATGGACCTGCGCCAGATCAAAGTATCGGATGGGGATTTCGGGCTCATGACTTACGATCCGGCTTACCTCAACACGGCCGCCTGCAAGAGCACGATTACTTACATCGACGGGGACGCGGGCATTTTGCGGTATCGGGGATATCCGATCGAGCAACTGGCGGAACACAGCACGTATCTGGAAACGGCTTACCTGCTTTACAGGGGAGAACTGCCCACCAGCCAGCAGCTTGACCGATGGGTGACCGGTGTGACGCATCACACCATCCCGCACGAGAAGATCAAATACTTCATGGAGGGTTTCCGGTACGACGCGCATCCGATGGGCATCTTTGTCGGCACCGTCGCCGCGCTGTCCACCTTCTTCCCTGAATCGAAACAGGTGTTCGATCCCGAGGTCCGGCGGATCACGTTTTATCGCGGCGTGGCCAAGACGCCGACGATTGCCGCGTTCGCGCACCGGTACAGCATCGGAATGCCGTATGCGTATCCGGACAACGAGTTGTCCTACACGGGCAATTTCCTCAGCATGATGTTCAAGGGGACGGAACTGCGCTACAAGCCGAATCCCGTCCTCGAGCGCGCGCTCGACGTCCTGTTCATTCTCCACGCGGATCACGAGCAGAACTGCTCGACCAGTGCGATGCGCGTGGTCGGCAGCGCGCAGACGGATCCGTTCACGGCCATCGCGGCCGCCGCGGCGGCGTTATACGGACCTTTGCATGGCGGCGCCAATGAGGCCGTGCTGCGTATGCTGGCCGAGATCGGCTCGAAGGACAAGATCCCCGCATACATCAAACGCGTCAAAGCGGGCGAAGTGAAGCTGATGGGATTCGGCCATCGCGTGTACAAGAACTACGACCCGCGTGCGCGGATCATCAAGCAGACAGCCGATGAGGTCTTCGAGGTGACCGGGAAGAACCCGCTGCTCGACATCGCGCTGGAACTGGAGCGCATTGCGCTCGAAGACGACTATTTCGTCGGCCGCAAGCTCTATCCCAACGTGGATTTTTATTCCGGCCTCATCTACCAGGCGATGGGATTCCCGACCGACATGTTCCCCGTCCTGTTCGCTATACCGCGCGTTTCCGGGTGGCTGAGTCAATGGGAAGAGATGATCCTCGATCCCGAACAGAAGATCGCGCGGCCCCGGCAGGTCTACCTCGGTGAAGGGGAGCGGGACTATGTGCCGATGGAAGAGCGGGAAGCGGTAACGGCCACCCGTTCCTGAGCCTGGAGTCAATGCTTCGGACAACAACAAGGCCCCTTGCCCTCGCATGTATGGTTGCCGCGGTAGCGTCCTGCCAGGTTATCTTCAGCGACGATTTCGAGTCGGGTGTACTCGGAGAGCAGTGGGAGAAATACAGCGACGATCCTGTCCGTGGGGGAATTGAAACACGGCCACAGTATGTTCACAGGGGCAAGATGAGTTATCGGATCTCAGCCCCTGCCTTTCGGGGAGAAGGCCGGACTCTTGACGGACGGGTTCTCCGTGAATCCGACAGTTGGATCCGAACCTGGTTTCTGCCGGGCTACGACCGGACTTATATTCGCTGGTATGCGAAGTTCGCCGAAGATTTTGAAGGGCGGGGGATGCACTGGTGCCAGTTCTGGGCGTGCCGCCCCGACAAACCCCGTTCCGTGTTGGGCGGTGCCGGCCGCAGGCCCGACGGTACGGATCGCTTCATTGTCAATGTGGAACCGAGGGGCACGGAATCCATGCCGCCTCCCGGACAGATCGTGTTCTACACCTACTGGCCGGACATGAAGCCCTCACCGGACGGCCGCTATTGGGGCAACTACTTCTACCCGAAAGAGCCTTTCTGGATCGAGCGCGGCCGCTGGTACTGTTTCGAGATGCTGGTGAAATGCAACCAGCCCGGCAAGAAAGACGGCGAACAGGTACTCTGGATCGACGGCAAGGAGGTTCTGCGGGTGGACGGCATGCGCTGGCGGGACACCGAAAGCCTCAAACTGAACATGGCGATGTTCGGAAACTACAGCAGCAACAGCCAGCATGATCGTACCTACTGGTTGGACGATGTGGTCATCAGTACTGAGTACGTAGGTCCATCCAGGTAGCCTCACCCCTCTGGCGCAAAGAGGCCGTTCTCAAATGCCACTGGTGTTGCCGGCCGTAGGGGAATCATGAGGTGATAACGGGCATGACGGCGTTCGCCGGCACGGACTAGCGCTCCTTTGCTAACCAGGTCCGCAAGATCGCGCGATGAGAAACTCGACGTGCGCAACCATTCGCTGCTGTGCTTCGATCGCGGTTGCTGCGAACCAGGAAATCCACGGCGTGATCTCGTTGTCCTTGTTCGCCGCTTCGAGTACGTCGTAATATGACTTCCGCTTGGCAAGGATGGTCGCGGCCAGAGCGCTCTCGATCTCCGAGGTCGTCAGGGCCTCGGTGCTCATTGCCTCAATCGTGAGGAATTCAGGATCATCTTCCAGAAGGTTCTGTCCCAAGAGAAATGAGGCCAGTCCGATTTTTGCCAATTTCAAGTCATGAGCGATAGCGATGATTTCTATCGCTCACCGCCCTCCAGCGATTTCTTCCACCGGTGGGCCATGGTCGCCAGTTCATCCGCAAGCGCAGGGTGAAGCCGCCGCAGGTTCTTCGACTCTCCCGGGTCCGCGTCGAGATCGGATAGAAACATCGCGTCATCGCCGGCCAGCGGTTTGCGGCCTTCGGGCCAGTCCTCCGCCGTAAACCCGTTGATTACCAGCTTGTACTTGCCGCGCCGTACGGCCAGTTGTTCGCCCTGCGACCAGAAAATCGCCTCGTGCGGCGAGCGCGCTTTGCCGGCCGCCAGGGTGAAAACATCCTTGCCGTCCACTGCGTAGCCCGCCGGCAGCGGAGCCTCCGCAATCCGGCTGATCGTCGGCAGGACATCCATCGACATGGCGACTTCGCGGCTCACTTCTCCCGCAGGAAGCTTGCCTTTCCATCTCCAAATGGCCGGCACGTGCATTCCCCCGTCGAACAGGCTGAACTTGTATCCACGGTACGGCTTGTTGCTGCCGGCCGTCGCCGGTTTGAAATCCAGGCCTGCCCGCGGCTCCGTGGTCGCACCGTTGTCGCCCAGGAACAGAACGAAGGTGTCCTCCGCGAGATTCAACTTGTCCAGCTCCGCCGCCAGCGCGCCCACTCCGTCATCTACCGCCGAGATCATGGCCGCATACATCCGCCGTTCTGCCGGCAGGTCGCGGAAGCGCTCGACGTACTTCGCCGGTGCGTGCATCGGATAGTGGGGCGCATTGTAGGCGACGTACAGGAAAAACGGATCGCGGCGGTGCCGTTGCACAAAATCCACCGCGTTAGCGGTGATGCGTTCCGTGAGATACTGCCCGTCCTCGAAGATCTCGGTGCGATTGCGCCAGAGGTCGTGAAAGTTAGGCCTCTTCGGCTCGCCCCAGTAAAACCGGTGCGAGTAGAAGTCGACACAGCCGGAATGAAAGCCGTAAAACTCGTCGAAGCCGTGGTCGTTCGGCGCATTGTTCCCTGGCGTGCCGAGATGCCATTTGCCCGTCAGTCCGGTCGCATACCCGCGGCCTTTCAACAGCCGCGCAATTGTAATCTGCCCGGCCGGCAGTGACGGACCGTTCGTCGGTACGCCCGCATGCGCCGGATACCGGCCTGTCATAATCGACGCGCGCGCCGGAGCGCATACGCTCGCGTTCGAATACCAGTTTGTGAAGCGGACGCCGGAAGCCGCCAGGGCATCGATATTCGGCGTCTTCAGATCGCGAGCGCCGTAACAGCCCAGGTCCGTGCAGCCCAGGTCGTCCATCAGGATCACGATGAAGTTGGGGCGCCGGTGCTGCTGTGCAAATGCCGGTATCCCCAGGGCCGCAGCCGAAGTTTTCAGGAGTGTTCGCCGGTTCATAGAGCCTCCGTCAGAATAGCAGCCGCAGGCCGAATTGCAGTTGCCGGTTGTTTCGCGACGTACCGCCGATCGTACCGGCATTAGGCGTTCCGATCGTCGCTCCGGGGATTCCAAAATGGGGGCGGTTGAAGAGGTTGAAGGCTTCGGCGCGAAACTCCATCCGCGAGCCTTCGTTGATGGGCACCGCAAAGTTGCGCTGTAGAGAGAAGTCGATATTATTCGTGCCCGGACCGATCAGAATATTGCGCCCCGCGTTGCCGAATGTGTACTGCGCGGGAAAGACGAACGCGTCCAGGTCGTAGTAGCGGTCGAGCGTAGGGTTCTCGAGCCGTCCGCTGCGAAGCCGGTCGGGCCAATTCGTCGTACCGGTGTTGGCGTTGTCGAAGTTCAGGTTAAGCGTGAACGGCTGGCCGTCCTGCGCCGACCACACGCCGCTGGCTACCCAATCGCCAAAAATGTAGCGGCCCGGTCCGCTGGTGAGCCACGGCTTGCTTTGGCCGAACGGCAGCTCGTAAACGCCGCTTATCACCAGCCGCCGCGCGATGTGGTGATCCGAGAGGCCGTAGTTGGCCCGGCGGTTTCTCACGTCCTGTACACTTCCCGCGCCCGCTGTATTCACACATCCGTCGCACAGGTCGACATTGCTCTGCGTGTCGAGGGAACGTCCGAACGTATAGGCCGCCAAAAAACTCAAGCCGCTGCTAAAGCGCCTTTCGAGGCGCGTCGACAGGCCATGGTACGTGCTGCTGACCCACGGTTCCATGCGCGTAACCGGTGCGCGTGTGACGGCAGCGAGCGGCCTGCGGTCGTTGACCGCTCCCGGTCCCGGCTCCGGTTGGTTAGCCTGAAACGCTCCCCATAGGTGCGTGCCGCGGTTGCCGACATAGTTCACTTCCGCCAGCAGACTGGCCGGCAGCTCCTTTTGCAGGCTCAGGCTCCACTGCTGCACGTAGGGCATCGTGTAGCGCTGCGACCAGCTCACCAGACCGGCTGTCGCGCGCGGGTCGAGCAGGAAGCTCTCGCGAGGTGGCTCCGGCTGCCGCTCCGGCAGCGTGCCTGTCAACGGAATTGTGCTCGACGGCCTCAGTTGATCGCTCGTGAGCGATACTCCTCCGAAGCCCACGAACGGAGGATTGTTCGTCATCCGTACCGTCACGCCGTAGCCTTCATCCTGGCCGTAGAAGAGGCCGTATCCGCCGCGAACCACCAGGCCCGGAGCCGGCGTGCGCCAGGCGAAACCCACGCGCGGAGCCCAGTTGCTGTAATCCGTATCGAGCAGGCTGCGAGGCCGCCGTTCGTCTCCTGCGAGAATGAGCTGGCCGTACAATCCGCCGGCGTCGAGAACCAGGTTGCCGAGCCGGTCATTCGCCTCATAGAACGGCCGCGTCAGCTCATAGCGGACTCCCAAGTTGAGCGTGAACGTTGGCGTGATGGTCCAATCGTCCTGGATATA
The DNA here is from genome assembly GCA_035714225.1 of Bryobacteraceae bacterium. Taxonomy (GTDB): domain Bacteria; phylum Acidobacteriota; class Terriglobia; order Bryobacterales; family Bryobacteraceae; genus CAADGY01. The sequence continues at coordinate 8,701 of DASTMK010000343.1, forward strand.
CCAGTAGTAGTTCTGTGTCCGCTCGTTGCTGATGCTGCGTGTGCCCAGCGTGATCGTATGCGGCAGGCCCAACAACATGTCGGCAACCGGCGATCCCGTGCCCGGACGGCGCAACGGGTCTTGCGTGAAGACCCCGTTGAATCCAAAATTTCCGCGTCCGTTGAGCGTAGTGGCCGTCGTAATCCGCAGCACCTGAAAATCGAACCCGGCCTTGATCGTGTGCCGGCCGCGTATCATCGAAAGGTTGTCCGAGACGTTCCACACGCCCGAGCTTTTGGTCAGCGGCAGGTTGCCGAAATTTGCCGGCTGCGCGCCGAGTCCCGCATAGCCCGTCAAGCCGAACGTCGGGATGCTGCTGTTCACTCCGGGCGCGAGCGCTCCGGGAAGGATCTCGTCGTAGGCGAGCGTTGCGTCCTGGTCGACCGCGACGCGGTTCCATGCAAAGCGCAGCTCGTTGACCACGCTCGGGCTGATCGTGCGTGTATAGCCGATCCCCACGCTCCTCGATGGCTGATCCCGGTTGGTCCCGGTTTGCGCAGGTTCCGGCACGGGAGGGACTCTCAGGAACGCACCGTCGTCGAACGAAAACCGGCCGAATAACAGATCATGGTCGCTGATGCGCAGATCGCCGCGGAACGTGGCGTTGTTGGCGCGCGTAGCCTGAAGCGGATTGTCGACGTAGTTGCGCGCGGTGCCCGGCAGATTGGGAGCCGGAAAACGTTCGAGCAGCGCTTTGCCAATCGGGTTGAAACGCGTCGCCGGGATGACGTTGCCAGGGAACGGATCGCGGACAAACCCGGCGCCGTCCGGATTCGCGCGTGTCGTATCCGGGTCGAATACCGGAACGGTGAAGACGCCGTTGCGTTCGCTGAGCGTCGGCAGCGTGGAGATATTCGTTTCCCCCTCGCTGATGTGCGTTCGCTGAAACGCGCCGTGCCACCACGCCCGGTTTTTAATGACGGGACCACCCAGGGACCCGCCGAACTGATGCTGTATGTAGAGCGGCTTATCGCTCGAAGACGGCAGGAAGAAATCGCGCGCGTCGAAAGCGCTGTTGCGCAGAAACTCGAACGCCGAGCCGTGAATTTCGTTGGTGCCTCCTTTGGTCACAACGTTCACGACCGCGCCGGCCGATGCGCCATACTCCGCCGAAAAATTGCTGGTCTGTACCTTGAACTCGGCAATGGCTTCGAGAGAGGGCCGCATCGCGTCGCGCGCGCGATTATCCAGGCCGCGCAGGTAGTTCTGGTTCCGCGCTCCATCCAACAGGAATGCATTCTGCAATCCCCGGTTGCCATAGGCCGCGAAACTACGGTCGCGCGACCGGTCGCTCGGAACGGCGCCCGCCGTGAGCGCTCCCAGTTGCAGGTAGTTGCGGCCGTTGAGGGGAAGCTGCTGAATCGTGTGTTCGCCCACCACCTGGCCGACGCTGTTCGTCTTCTCTTCGAGCATCTCGGCCGAAGCCGCGACGGTCACGGATTCCGAGGTGGCGCCAGGCTCGACCGTCAGTCTGAGGTTGAGTACCTCGTCGACGCTGAGCTGAATCCCGGACCGCAGTAATTTCTTGAAACCCGTTACGGTCACCTCGACGGCATACGCGCCCGGGCGTAGCAGCGGCGCCGTGAAACTGCCGGTTTCATCCGTGGTGAGTGTGCGCACCAGGTCGCCCGTTTCGGCACCCTTGAGGTCCACGGTCGCACCCGGCACCACCGCCCCACTCGTGTCGAAAACCGTCCCTGTGATCTGACCGGTCGACGTCTGCGCCCAGGCGCAGACGGACCAAAACACAAAGCAGATGAGGAGCCCCCAGCGAGTTGACATGCCACTATTTCATCACTGTTTTCGATCACCCGCCGGCGTGTTGGTGCGTGCGGCCCGGTAAACTGTAGGTATGTCGATCGCCCGCGCCGGTCTTGGGCTGATTCTAATGGCGGCGTCCCTTCCAGCGATTGATTTGCACACCGCCGCCCGCGCCGGCGATGTTGCTCAGGTGAAGGCTCTGCTTGCGGCGGGGGCCGACGTCAACGCACGCGACTCGCTCGGCGGCACGCCTCTGCACGATGCGGCATGGAGCGGGGCAACGGAAGTGGTCCGGTTGCTGCTCGACGCGGGCGCCGATACGAATGCGCGTCATGCGGAGGCAGGTTCCACTCCCCTGCATTACGCGGTCATCACGAACCATCCGGACATTGCGGAATTGTTGCTCGCAAAAGGCGCCGATCTGCGCGCAAGATACCGCACCGGATCGACGGCGCTTCATCTCGCCGCCAACCGGGGTTACACGGACCTGGTACGCTTGCTGCTGGACAAGGGTGCGGACGTCAACGACAGCGACAACGCGGGGGCCACCGCGCTCGATGAGGCGGCCTGGAAAGGGCAGGCGGATGTTGTGAAGCTGCTGATCGCCCGGGGCGCGCGGGTAGATGTAAGGAGCAAGGAATCCGGCGCCACGCCGCTGCATGAAGCGGCGGTGAAGGGGCACGCCGAAGTGGTTGCTATCCTGCTGGCCTCGGGTTCCGATCCGGCTGCCAGGGACAATAACGGTTCCACCGCGCTTGACGAGGCGCTGCGTTACAGGCACAGCAAAGTCGTCGAGGTTCTGCTGCGGGACGGCCGGTCCGGAGGAAAGCCGGGTGAGGTCGGGGCGGGCCAGCTCCAGGAAGCGATTCTGCGCGGGCAGGTCGATGTGGTGACGCTGTTGCTCGACAAGGGCGCCGACGTGAATGCGCGCACCCGGTTCGGCTCCACGTTGTTGCATGATGCTGCTTTGAAGGGACACGCCGAACTGGTGCGGCTGTTGATCGCGCGGGGCGCGAAAGTGAATGCGCGCAACTCGACGGGTGCCACGCCCCTGCATGATGCGGCACTCGGCGGTCATAGGGAAGTCGTTCGGATTCTTATCGACAACGGCGCGGACCTCAATGCCGTGGACGAGGAGACCGGGGCGACACCCCTCTGTCATGCGGCTTCGTGGGGAAGGATCCAAGTCGCGGAGTTGCTATTGGAACGCGGCGCCGACTTGAAGCCTCGCAACAAGGCCGGCCAGACCGCTTTGAAGGCCGCGCTGGACAACGGCAACACCGAAATTGCCTCCCTGCTCCGCGCCCGGGGCGCTAGCGAATGAACTAGTGCGAATGCCCGAGGCTGCCGGCCCGGCGAGCACCGGATTTTCTCTAAAGGGTTCCCCTAATTTGGCCGATGAAGATATCGGTGAACATGGTGAGGCAAGTGAGCCAACTGGCAGCGGCGGCGGACGTCCTCGGCGGACAACTGAGGCGTCATCTGGTTCGTTTTGCGGCCGTCGTTTCGCCTCATTCGGCCGCTCTGAACCGTGCCTTTATGACCCGGCTGCGAGCGAGCGGATATAGCGTAAAGCAGCGCAGCGCGCTGGCGGCGATCACTCCCGGCGCGGCGGCGAATGTCCTGTCCGGCGGGCGCTCCCAGGCGGCTTTCTTTGAAGTGGTGAACTATAACGGCCGCCGTCTGGCCAAGCTCGGCTTGCCGCCAAGCGCCGTATCCAAGGCTCTCGCCATTTACGACGCCCTTCTTCGCCCCGTGTTGCGGCGCGGACACGAAAAGGAATACCCGAACCTGCTGTGGGTTCGAGAGCAACTCCAGTTTTGCACGCTGTTAACGTTGAACTCCGCGTATTACGAGGTCCGTGAGGAAGAGGCACAGTCGTTTTACCGGCTATCGCGCGCCGAGTTGGAATCGCATACGGTCGAGGAACTGCTGAATCGATGCGTGGAGATACTGGCGGGCTTTGCGCGTGCCGACCGCTCTGCTTTGTACCTGCTGTCACCAGACCGCGCGCAGCTTGTGCCTGGGGCGGCTCCCGGCGGCAAACCAGCCTCCCGGGTGCCCGTTTCTCCGGCATTGCTCCGCCGGCTTCAAAAGCCGCGATGCTTCGCCGGTGCGAAAGCGCCGGGCCTCTTGCTGAATAGCGCATGGAAGAAGGACATTTCGACGTGTTGGTCCGTGCCGCTTCTGCGGGCCGGGGAGATCGCCGGTGTGATGCAGTTCGGCTTCCGGCGCCTGTATGATTGGCTCCCACGCGAGCAGGAAATGCTGCGAGCGGCTGCCGAGCGGGCGATGCTGGCGGCCGAGAAGGCCCGGTTGATGGACGGCTTGGCGGCGAGTGAAGCACAAATACGCAGCCTGGCGGAACATATGCTCCATGTGGAAGAAGTGGAGCGGCAACGGATCAGCCGCGAACTCCACGACGAGACCGGACAATCGCTGCTTTGCATTCGTCTTCAGCTCGAAATGTTGCAGCAGCTTCTTGGGTCCGGAGACCCCGTACTCGAGAGAAAGGCCGCGGAAATCCGCAAACTGACGGAGAAGACCATTGTGGAAATGCGCAGGCTGATTGCCGCGCTGAGTCCGTCCGTTCTCCAGCAACTTGGATTGGCCGCCGCCATCCGGCAGCTTGGACATCACCTGGAGCGTGTGAAGCCGATCCGGGTGCGATTGCGAATAGGAGATCTGCCCGCCCTTCCGAAGCAAGTGCAACTGATCGCCTACAGGATTCTCCAGGAGTGTTGTAACAACATCCTTAAGCACTCGGAAGCAACCAGCGTAAACATTCTCGTCTGCTTTGCCGATGGAAGGCTGGGACTGAAAGTCGAAGACAACGGAATCGGCTTCGATCCTGGAGCAGCCTCGGCCGCGGGCGATTCGTTTGGCATAGCGGGAATGCGTGAGCGGGTCGCGCTACTCGGGGGTGCATTCGAAATTCAGAGCCGGTCCTCCAAGGGCCTGCGTTCCAGACGAAAGGGAACGACCATCGGCATTCTGTTGCCCGGGGATCTCGCGGGCAGGGTGGTAACGGCGGGACGGCCGGTACCGGCATGCCGGACATCGGGAATTACAAAGGACTGATACAGGAGCAGGGCGGTACTTATGGCCAAAATACGAATCATGTTAGCGGACGACCATGCGTTGTTTCGCCAGGGAATCAGAACGCTGGTCGGGTCGGAGCCCGACATGGAGGTCGTCGCCGAGGTGGCCAATGGAGGCGACGCGGTAACGAAAGCTTCTGAATCGCGGCCGGACGTCGTTCTGATGGATATCGGAATGCCCGGTCTGAGCAGCTTCGAAGCGACGCGCCAGATCAAAAAGAATCGCCCGGACACCAAGATTGTTTTCCTTACGATGTACGACGACGAGGATTATCTGGTGGAAGGGATGGAGGTTGGCGCCAGCGGATATGTCTTGAAGGACAGTCCTTCGGCTCATTTGATTGGCGCCGTCCGGGATGTTTGCCGCGGCGGCAGTTATCTCAGCCCACGCATGCTGGCGCAATTGGTGGACGACTTCCGGACACGCATCAAGTCCACAAACCGGACTCCGCGATTCGCCACGCTAACCCCACGCGAAAGGGAAGTACTGAAGGTGCTGGCCGAGGGCAAATCCGTCAAGGAGATCGCCTGTGACCTGAACCTGAGCGTCAAAACAGTCGAAGCTCATAAGTTCAACTTGATGCGCAAGCTGGACATTCACAACAAGGCGCAACTGGTTCAGTACGCCATTCAGAAGAAGATCATTAAGATCCCGAGCCTCAACTAAACGCGACGCCACTCCCTGGCGGTCGTGGCGCGGAAACGAATACTGAGCCGCGACCGCGAGGAAGCGCAGTTGGATGGCCGTGCCCGTAGCTGCGGCCGGGTAATCCCTGTACAATCTTTTCGTGGTTGCTCATACTTCCCGGCGTGCAGTGCTGGCCATGGCGGCGCTACCCCATCGCCTGCTTCCTCAATCTTCTCAACGGCGAGCCATCCGGCTTGGAGGACCCGTTTTTCTTAAAACCGACGATCCGGTGGAACTGGCCCGCGAGCATCGAAGGCTCGGCTACAGCGCCGCATACTGTCCAAACGCCAAGGCTGGAGACACGGCGAGAACACGCGAAATCGAAAAGGCGTTCGCGGCGGAGGACGTTGTCATCGCGGAAGTCGGCGCTTGGGTCAACATGCTGGATCCGGATCCCGTCAAACGGCGCGAGAACCTCCGTTTCGTTGCCGAACGCCTCGCCCTCGCGGAAGCGGTCGGTGCGCGGTGCTGCGTGGACATCGCCGGTTCTTACAACCCGAAGGTGTGGTACGGTCCCCATCCCAAAAATCTCTCCGACGAGTTTTTTGATGCGACCGTGGAAAACTGCCGCCGGATTCTCGATGAAATCAAGCCGCAACGCACGAAATTCGCCATCGAAATGATGGGGTGGTGCCTTCCGGACGGTGCGGATTCCTATGTCAGGCTCGTAAAGGCTGTCGACCGCACCGCATTCGGCGTTCACATCGACGTCTGCAATGGTGTGAACTCGCCAACCCGGTTCTACAACAACAGCGGCTTCATTTCGGAGTGTTTCCGCAATCTTGGCCTCTGGATCGTTTCCTGCCACGCCAAAGATCTCCAGTGGATTCCCGAAATGAACATACACTTCGTCGAGGTGATCCCTGGCCGGGGAGAGATGGACTACCGGGCGTATCTCTCCGAATTATCCCGGCTGGAGATCGATGCGCCGCTCATGCTGGAGCATCTGAAGACACCCGAGGAATATGATGAAGGGAAGAGGTACATTCAGAAAGTCGCAAACGAACTCCAACTCCGGCTCGCATAAAGGAATCGAATGAACAGACGTGAATTCATGACTGCCTCGGCCGCCGCACTTGCCGCCGCCGTTCCTGCCAGGCCCGCGAAGCTGCCTGTTCAGAAGGGGGTCATCATCAGCATGCTCCCCAAAGAGCTGAGCCTCGCCGACAGAATGAAGATCGCAAGAGACGTGGGCTTCGACGTCCTGGAATGCCTCACCACGCCCGATCAGAAAGAAGCCGACGCCATCAAGGCTGCCGCGGAAAAGGCGGACCTGCGGATTCATTCGGTCATGAACATGGCGCATTGGAAATTCCCGCTGTCTTCGGCGGACCCGGCCGTCGTGAAAACCAGCATGGAAGGGATGGAGACCAGCCTGAAGAACGCGCACTTCTGGGGAGCGGACGCCGTGCTGCTGGTGCCCGCCGTCGTCAATCCGCAAACATCCTATCAGGACGCCTGGACGCGCTCCCAGCGGCAGATCCGCCAGCTCCTCCCGATGGCGGAAGATTTGAAGGTTGTGATCGCGGTGGAAGAAGTCTGGAACAAATTCCTGCTCAGCCCGCTCGAATTCGCGCGGTATGTGGATGAGTTCAACAGCCCGTGGGTAAGGGCCTACTTCGATGTCGGCAACGTTGTATTGTACGGCTATCCGCAGGATTGGATTCGTACGCTCGGCAAGAGGATCATGAAAGTGCACCTGAAGGATTTCCGCTTCAAGAACCGGGTTGCCGAATTCGTGCCCCTGAAAGAGGGAGAGATTCAGTGGGATGAAATCCACAAGGCGCTCGCGGAAATCGATTATTCCGGACCGGCCACGGTGGAATTGAACGGTGGAGATGAGGCGTACCTTCGCGAGGTCAGCCGGCGGGTCGACTCCATCCTTTCCGGAGTTTGACCGGCTTGTCCTTTATAAAGCGTCTGTAATGGCATGAAAAAGTTTCTGATTGGTTTATTCAGCGGCATCCTGCTGTGCGTCCTGGTGGCGGTAATCGGCTTTTTCGCCTTGCTGCGATTCAGCGAACGGCGTCCATCGGTCGCTTCGCAATCCACGCTGTTTTTGAAGCTGGATGGTGAAGTTCCTGAAAGGCCTCCACTGGAAATCCCGGTTCCCTTCCTGGAGTCGCAGACGCCTGCCACCACGGCCGATTTATGGGGGATGTTCGAAAAAGCAGCGGCGGATCCGCGCATTAAGGCTCTTGTCCTGGCGCCGCGAAACGTCCAGGCAGGTTGGGGCAAGCTCCAGGAGATTCACGAAGGATTGCTGAAATTCGGAAAGTCCGGCAAGCCCGTCATCGCATGTCTGCAACTTCCCGGAGCGAAGGAGTATTACCTGGCGACCGCCGCCGGCCGCATCTACCTGTCCCGCGAAGATATCCTCGACCTCAAGGGCATTCGGGTGGAGGCGATGTTCTTCAAGAACACCCTCGATAAGCTCGGCGTGAAGCTCGAGGTGGAGCATGCCGGGCGCTACAAGGATGCGGGCGACGCCTTCACCCGCACTTCGATGACTCCCGAAACGCGCGAAGTGCTCAACTCCGTGCTCGATGGCGTGTATGGAGGGCTCGTTCAGACCATTGCCGAGGGCAGAAACAAATCCCCCGACGAGATCCGGGCCGCCATCGACGAAGGCCCGTTCCTCGCCGGACAGGCGCTGTCAAAAGGCTTGGTGGATGCCCTGGCCTATGAAGATGAGGTTCTCAACGAGTTGGAAAATAATCTCGGTGGATCCGAGATCCGGCGAATCTCTCACCGCGACTACATCAAGGCCACCTCCTCCGGCGGCGGCGGGCGCGTTGTAGCGCTTCTGGTGGCGGACGGCACGATCTTGCGGGGCGAGGGTTCCGAGGGGAT